>NZ_JBEZNF010000035.1:0-53344 GCF_040653095.1 Streptomyces sp. NPDC048057 | reverse complement strand
CCGCGAGCGAGGAAGCCCTCCACCACTACCGCACCCTCGCCAAGGCCAACCCGGACACCCACCTCCCCGACCTCGCCACGTCCCTGAACAACCTGTCCAACCACCTGGGGGAGGTGGGGCGGCAAGCGGAGGCCCTAGCCGCGAGCGAGGAAGCCCTCCACCACTACCGCACCCTCGCCAAGGCCAACCCGGACACCCACCTCCCCGACCTCGCCACGTCCCTGAACAACCTGTCCGTCGATCTAGGAGAGGTGGGGCGGCAGACAGAGGGCCTAGCCGCGATCGAGGAAGCCGTCCACCACTACCGCACCCTCGCCAAGGCCAACCCGGACGCCCACCTCCCCAACCTCGCCACGTCCCTGAACAACCTGTCCATCCGCCTGGGAGAGGTGGGGCGGCAGACAGAGGGCCTAGCCGCGAGCGAGGAAGCCGTCCACCACTACCGCACCCTCGCCGAGGCCAACCCGGAGCGGTTCGATGTGGATCTGAGAGATTCGCTGGAGGTCGCTGCTTGGCTCAGATCGCCTCCGGAGTAGCGAGCATCACCTGGCCGACACGGCACCCTTTGACCGGGTGCCGCCGACGCACAGGTGCTTGGCCGGTGCCGTTTGCCGACGCGCCAGTCGACACGGCCGAGTTCACGTACGTTCGGGCAGGACGCTCCCACCGGAGCCACTATCGCCAGCCGCTTCCTGGCCGCTCGCCTGGATAGATCACGAAGTCGCACTGGGGTACTGGCCGATTCGTCATGTTGGGAGGCGGGGTGGAGCGGGCGCGGTTGGTAGGGGTGACCGGGCCGGGTGGTCCGGGGTCGGGTTACGCGGTGGGCGGTCGGCTGGTGCTGACGTCGGCCCACGTCGTCGCCCGGCTCGGTGAACGGGTTGAGGTCTTCCGTCCGGGCGCCGCGAGCGCGGTGGGCGGCGCGGTGGTGTGGTGCGGCGGACCGGCCGCCCGGGACGACGCCGCACTCGTCCTCGTCGACGGGGACCAGCCGTGGACCGTGCCGGCGGGGGCGGTGCGCTGGGGCCGGCTGGTCACCGACCGGCCCGGCACCGGCTGCGAGACCTGGGGTGTCCCGGACGTCGCGCAACGCCCGCCCGCCGGCGGACCGGTGGAGGCCGTCCAGCTCACGGGCCTGGTGAACCCGGGCACGGGATTCGTCGGCAACCAGTACGTGATGGACCTGCTCCAGCACCCGCCGCAGTGGTCGGCGGAGGGCACTTCGCCCTGGGGCGGACTCTCCGGCGCCGCGGTCTTCTGCGACCGGCTGCTGACGGGCGTGGTCGCCGCCGACCGGGCTCACTCCGCGCACGGGCAACTCAACACGGTCCCCGTGTACGTCCTCTTCCACGACCCCGCCTTCCGTACCGTGCTCGCCGAACACACGGGCCAGGAAGCGGGCCTGGAGGCGGTGGAGTTCCAGTCCCTCGCCGACTCCACGGCCAGCGCGACCACGGGCGCGCTGCGCTCGCCGGCGGCGCTGTTGCAGGCCGGGCGGCAGACCGTCCCGTTCCACGGCCGTGAAGACCTGTTGGAACTCCTCACCGACTGGTGCGGGCGGGACGGCTTCGGTGCACGGCTGCTGCACGGCCCCGGCGGCCAGGGCAAGACCCGCCTCGCCCACCACCTGGGCCATCTGCTGGCCGCCGACCGGTGGGCCGTGCTGTGGCCGCACCCGGACGCCACCCCCGACGAACTGCGCGAGGTGCGGCACACGGCCAAGCCGCTGCTGGTCGTCGTCGACTACGCCGAGAACCGCGCCCGCCAGCTCACCGCCCTGATCGAGGCCGCGGCGGAACACCCCGGCACCACCCCGTTCAAGTTCCTGCTGCTGGCCCGCACCGACGGCGACTGGTGGGCGAAGGCGAAGCACGCCACCCGCGTGACGGAAGACCACCTCGACGGCGCACCGTCCCACCTCCTGCCCCCGCTCGAACACGACCCCGCGAGCCGCCCGCAGGCGTATCGGGACGCCGCCCGGGCCCTGGCTGCCGCGCTGCCGCACGTGTCCGGCTGCGCGGGTACGGACTGGTCGGCTGCGGCCGAAGCCTTACGAACACCGCAGCTCGACCAGGACGGTTACGCCAACGCCCTCACGCTCCACATGACGGCCCTGGCCGACCTCCTCGACGTCGGAGCACCCACCGGTGACGACGCGCAGAGCGGCGCCGAAGGCGTGGAAGACCGCCTCCTGGGCCACGAACGCCGCTACTGGACCCGGACCGCAGCCGCCTGCGGCCTCTCCCCCGCCCTGAGTCCGACCGCTTTGGAAACGGCGCTCGCCGCCGCCCACCTGGTCGGCGCCGCCGACCGCGACCAGGCCGACCGTACGTGGCGCAGCCTGCCCGCCCTGGCCGACCAGCCGCGCGACCGCCGCGACACCGTCACTTCGTGGATCGGCGCGCTCTACCCGCCCACCGTGCCCGGCCGCCCCTGGGGCGGTCTCCAACCCGACCGCCTCGCCGAACGCCACGCCGGCCGCGTCCTGGACGCCGACCCGGCCCTCGCCGCCCTCCTCGTCCAGGAATCCGAGGAGGACCAGACGGCCCAACTGCTGTCCGTCTACGCCCGAGCCGCCTCCCACCTCGTCTTCACCGGCCGCCTCGACGCCCACCTGACCGACCTGTGCGTCCGGCACCACGACCAACTCGCCGCGCAGACCATCGCCACCGCCACCCAGACCGACAACCCGAACCCCCTGATCACCGCTCTCGAAGCCCTCACCACCGATCCCGCCACCCCCCTCGACGTCCTCGACACCCTCTACTGGCGGCTCCCCGAATCCAGCCAGCGCCTCGCCCACACCACGGCGCGCCTGGCCACCACCATCACCGAGCAATACCGGGCACTGGCCGAGGAGGACCCGGACGCGTACCTGCCCAGCCTCGCCGTGGCCCTGAGCCGGCTCTCCACGGAACTGGGGGTGTTGGGACGGTGGGAGGACGCCCTCGCCGCGAGCAAGGAAGCCGTGGACATCCACCGGGGCCTGGCCGAGGCCGAACCGGACAGGTACGTGCCCCGCCTCGCCAGCTCCCTGCACACCCTCTCCGTCGACCTGGGAGAAATGGGGTGGCGGGAGGAGGGACTGGCCGCCATCCAGGAAGCCGTACGCATCCGCCGGGACCTCGCCGAAGCCGACCCGGACACGTACCTGCCGTACCTCGCCGCATCCCTGCACGGCCTCTCCATCGACCTGAGGGATGCGGGGCGACGGAAGGAGGGACTGGCCACCGTCCAAGAAGCCGTGGACATCCACAAGGAACTCGCCGAAGCCGACCCGGACGCGCACCTGCCGAAGCTCGCCGGATCCCTGCACAGCCTCTCCATCGACCTGGGGGAAGCGGGGCGAGGGGCGGAGGGACTGGCCGCCATCCAGGAAGCCGTACGCATCCGCCGGGACCTCGCCGAAGCCGACCCGGACGCCCACCTACCCGACCTCGCCCAGTCCTTGAACTGCCTCGCCATCGACCTGGGGAGTGTGGGATCGCTGGAAGAGGCCCTGGCCGCGGTGCAGGAAGCCGCCCGGCACTATCAGCGGCTCTCCACGCTCTACCCCGTGCGGTTCGCGGTGCACGCACAGAAGTCGCGCGAAATCACCGCCTGGCTCATATCACTTGGCTAAGGGCCGTCCCACCGCGCCGAACATGAATACCGTCTTCTCCATCGGGCGAAGCGAAGGAACTTCGCCGAATGGCCCGTGCGCACGCCGGTTCATGCACGTGCCGCCACACGGAGAAGGGACGACACCTGTGACGAACACCGCCGACCAGGCAGCAGGCATGACCGACCGCGATCTGATCGCCCGACTCGTGACCGGGAGCGTGGCCGCGCAGACCCTGCGCGCAGCGGTCCGGTTGAGGGTGGTGGAGCTGGTGGGCGACACGCCGCGCCCGGCCGCCGACGTGGCCGCCGACGCCGGAACCGAACCCCAACCCATGACGCGGCTCCTGCGCGCCCTGGCCGGGCTCGGCTTACTGCGGGAACACGCCCCCGACACCTTCTCGGTGACTCCCGCCGGCGCGCTCCTCCACCCCGACCGCCCCGACTCGCTCACGTCGTTCGTGAGGATGTTCACCGACCCGGCGATGCTCCGCGCCTGGGAGAACCTGGACGACAGCGTCCGCACCGGCGACGTCGGGTTCGACGCCGTCTTCGGCACGGACTTCTTCAGCCACCTCGCCCAGCACCCCGAGTTGTCCACGGAGTTCAACGCGGCGATGAGCCAAGCCACCACGGCAACCGCCGCCACGCTGCCGCACGCCTTCGACTTCGGCCGGTTCACCACCGTCACGGACGTGGGCGGGGGCGACGGAACCCTTCTGGCCGCCGTACTCGCCGCGCACCCGAGCCTGACCGGTGTGGTCCTCGACTCGGCGCAGGGTCTGGCCGAGACGCCGAAGACGATGGCGCGGCACGGACTGAAGGACCGCTGCTCCCTGATCGCCGGGGACTTCTTCCGTTCGGTCCCCGAAGGCTCGGACCTCTATCTGATGAAGAGCATCCTGCACGACTGGTCGGACGACCAGGTCGTCACGATCCTCAGCCACTGCCGCGAGGTACTGCCCCCTGGCGGCCTCGTCCTGATCGTGGAGCCCGTGCTCCCCGAAACCGTCCGCACCAACGCGGACACCGATGTGATCAGGAACGCCATCAACTACTTGAGCGACCTCAACATGCTGGTGAACGTGGGCGGCAGGGAGCGCACCCGCAAGGAGTTCGCGGACGTGTGCGACCGCGCGGGCCTGTCCCTCACCTCGGTCACACCCCTGACGGAGGCCGCACCGTTCTCCCTCATCGAGGCCGTGGCCGCCTGACCCCAGCCCGCTCCTCCCGTGGCGGGCTGCTGCCGCGCACGGGAGGAGCGTCGCCGGGTTACGCGCCGGTCGACCCGGCCGCGTAGGTCACGAAGGAGGACCAGGCGGCGGCGGGGACGAGCAGGGCGGGGCCGTGCGCGACCTTGGAGTCGCGTATGCCGATGTGGGTGGCGAGGTCGGCGACCTCGACGCATTCGTTGCCCGTGCCGTCGCTGTACGACGACTTGAACCAGGCGGCCTCGACGCAGTTGTTGCCAGTGCCGCCGCTGTAGGACGACTTGAACCAGTCACCGGTGGGGGTCAGGATTATCTCAGAGCTGTAAGTGTTGATGGCTCTACTGCTTTCTCGCTAGTTCCTTCACGAAATCGATGGTCTCGGCGACCCCCAGGGCCGCGCCCGCCATCGCGTCGAACCGGCGGGTGAACCGGTCCACTTCTCTGGGCTTGTCGGAGGTGGAGACCGCGCCCCAGGCGTTGTCGACCTGAACACGGGACGGCAGATCGCCCAAGTCCAGAATCGTGAAGTCATGGATGGCGCGATACCCGCGGCGGAACGGCATCAACTGGATCATCACGTTGGCCTCGTCCGCGAGCCGGATGATCTCCTCATACTGACCACGCATCATCGCTTCATCGCCTACGGGAGTGCGTAGTGCTGCCTCGCCGACTATCACGCGCAGTCGAACAGGATCCTCACGAGCCAGGACCCTGCGCTTGCGCTCCATTCGCAGTTCGACGCTGCGCTGGATGAACTCCGCAGTGGTGTCCTCAATCGGGCGATCAATCTCGTGCACCGCTCTGGCGTACTCCGGAGTCTGGAGCAGGCTGTACACCAGCGTGGGGTGATATGCAGTGATCCCGATTGCCTCAGCCTCTAGGCCCACAAAGTGCGGCATCCCCGTCGGCATGAAGCTGCGGTACTGCGTCAGCCACTCCTCCGTCGGTGCCTCGCGGTTCAGGTCGATGAGCTGTTGGATCAACTCGGGGTCCGTCACGCCGTACCGCTTGAGCAGCGTGCGCAGGTTCCCCACGTTGCGCCGGAAGTTCAGCTCGCCCAACTCGATCCGGGAGAGCGTGGGTTCCGAGAGGTCGCTGAGCCCCTTCACCGCCGCCTTGCGCGTCATGCCGCGGAGGCGGTCGGGCTCGACCGGTGGGCAGTTCTCGCGTAACTGCCGTAATTGGATGCCCAGCTCCAGGCGACGGCCTGTCGCTCCTCGTTTGGCTGCCACGTGTGCACCCTCCAGTGCCCCTCGTGCCGTCAAGTATCCCGCTGTGCGGGCGGACTGCGTCCCTGTGCAGGCAGTCCGGCCCGTTGTGCACGTCCCCGCATAGTCCATTTCCGACCTGGCAGAAATTTCAGGGACGTTCCGCTTGCGAGGCATTCTGCCCAAGCGTCACGGTAGTTCAGGTAGCACGACGTATGTGCGGCCTTGCTCGAACCCACCCCCCTTGCGAGCTGGCAATTCGCACGTCCGCGCGACCTCCCCCCAGGCTTGCGAGAGGACCTGTACATGCCCACCATCACCCCCACACCGGTGGCTACTTCACCGGTCGGTTTCGACGTCACATTGAGTCGATCGGCCAAAGCCGGGGAACCCCTCAGCCAAGAGGACCGACTCTGGCCCGGACTGATGCGTCACGCAGCCCGCGCCCACGCCAGCCTCTGGCGGCTGGACCACCTCGCGGACACGGTCGACCTGCTCGTCTCGGAGCTGGTCACCAACGCCCTCCAGCACGGCGAGGGCGCCGTCGACGTACGGCTGTCGCGGTCGGACGGCCGGCTGTACTTCGAGGCCGGTTCCGCGAGCCCCTGCGTGCCGCGGGTGCGCGACGCCTCGCCCTACGACGAGAACGGGCGCGGGATGTTCCTCGTCACGCTGCTCGCCGACGAGTGGGGCGTCACGCCCGGCGGCGCCTGGTGCGCGCTGCGGCTGGACGGGGGCGGCGCGTGATGCACGCGGACGACCTCGCCTCACGCGTGCGCGCCCTGCGGGACGTGGACGCCAACGCGGACGCGCTCGTACCGCTCGGCGGGCGGCTGTTCGACGTCGTGATCAGCGCGGCCGGGCAGCGCGGGCACGCCGCCGTCGCGGCGGTGGACGCGGCGCAGACGTACGGCTGCGGGCCGGTCATCGCCGACGTGCGCCGACCGTGGCTGTACTGGCTGGTGCCGCCGGGCACGACGGCCCGGTGGGAGCACCATCCGTACGGGGTGTGCGTCGGCGCACCCGCGGAGATCGTCGTGCCGCCGATGGTGCAGCGGCGGCCGAGCGGCGGGGCGTACTGGTTACGCCCCTGCCGCGGGCGCCTCCTGGTCTCGCCGGGGCTGCTGCGCCGCGCCCTGTACGCGCACCAGCCGCGACCGACGCCCCACCGCTCGATGCGGGAAGTCCTCGGCGGCCCGAGGTGAGGACTCAGCTCACCCCGCCCACAGCCCCTCCCCCGTCAGCCCCAGCAGCTCGATCGCGTTCCCGCGGACGATCCGTTCCACCACGTCCGGCGCCAGGTGGCCCATCTGCGCCTCGCCGACCTCGCGGGACTTCGGCCACGTCGAGTCGGAGTGCGGGTAGTCCGTCTCGTACAGGACGTTCCCGACGCCGATCGCGTCCAGGTTGCGCAGGCCGAACGCGTCGTCGAAGAAGCAGCCGTAGACGTGGCCGGCGAAGAGTTCGGACGGCGGGCGCAGGACCTTGTCCGCGACGCCGCCCCACGCGCGGTTCTCCTCCCAGACGACGTCCGCGCGCTCCAGGATGTAAGGGATCCAGCCGATCTGGCCCTCCGCGTACATCACCTTGAGGTTCGGGAAGCGCTCGAACTTGCCGCTCATCAGCCAGTCGACCATGGAGAAGCAGCAGTTCGCGAAGGTGATCGTGGAGCCGACCGCGGGCGGGGCGTCCGCCGAGGTGGAGGGCATCCTGGAGGACGAGCCGATGTGCATGGCGACGACCGTGCCCGTCTCGTCGCAGGCGCGGAAGAAGGGGTCCCAGTCGTCGCCGTGGACGGACGGCAGGCCGAGGAAGGGGGGTATCTCCGAGAACGCGACCGCGCGCACGCCGCGCGCCGCGTTCCGGCGGACCTCCGCCGCGGCGAGGTCGGCGTCCCACAGGGGGATGAGGGTGAGCGGGATGAGGCGGCCCTGCGCGTCGGGGCCGCACCACTCCTCCACCATCCAGTCGTTGTAGGCGCGCACGCACAGCAGTGCCAGCTCGCGGTCCTTCGCCTCGGTGAAGGTCTGACCGCAGAAGCGGGGGAAGGTGGGGAAGCAGAGCGCGGACTGGACGTGGTTGACGTCCATGTCGGCGAGGCGCTGGCGGACGTCGTACGAACCGGGGCGCATCTGCTCGTACGTGATCACCTCCAGCTTGATCTCGTCGCGGTCGTAGCCGACGGCGGTGTCGAGGCGGGTGAGGGGGCGGTGCAGGTCCTCGTAGATCCACCAGTCGCCGATCGGGCCGTCCTCGCCGGCCTCGCCCATGACGGGGGCGAACTTTCCGCCGAGGAAGGTCATCTCCCTCAGGGGGGCGCGGACGACGCGCGGGGCGACGTCCGCGTACTTCGACGGGAGCCGGTCCCGCCAGACATTGGGGGGCTCCACCGTGTGGTCGTCCACCGAGATGATCTTCGGGAAGGTCTCCATGGGTTCACGGTAGCGAGAATCTGACGGTTCGTCAGCTCCTCGGGAGGCGGGAACTCGCCCCCCGGGTGCCTCAGGCCACCAGCAGGCGGAGGCCCAGCTCCGCCGCGTCGTGGGCGACGAGGTCGCGGTTGCGCTCGGCCCACCGGCCCGTGGCGAGGTCGTCGCGGAGCCCGCTCACCGCCCGCCGCTCCGCCTCCGGGCCGACCCTGGTCCACACCGAGACCGCGCGGCGCACGTCCTCGTCCAGATACGCCTCGGGGCGGCGCCAGTGGGCTTCGAAGAAGCCGTCGGCGCAGTCCCACGGAATGAGCACCGGCTCCGCGCGGCCCCCGATCGCGCGGGTCAGATCGGCCAGCGAAGGCCAGTCCACGAGGAGGTCGGCGAACTCGGGCAGGTAGTCGCGGGTCAGCCAGAACCGCTCCAGCCAGCCGGTGCTGCTGGCGTCGTACGTGAACACCACCACCCGCTTGGCCACCCGGCGCATCTCGCGCAGCCCGGCGATCGGGTCCCGCCAGTGGTGCACGGTGCTGAAGGCCATCGCCGCGTCGAAGGACCGGTCCTCGAAGGGCAGGCTCTCCGCGGCGGCGGCCACGCAGGGCGCCGCGTCCGCGGGGCGCTGCGCGCGCATCACCGCCGACGGCTCCACCGCGGTGACCTCGCGGTCCGGCGGCTCGTAGGAGCCGGTGCCGGCGCCCACGTTCAGTACCGTACGGGCGTCTCCCAGTGCCTCCCAGACCTTCGCGGCGATCCGCGGCTCGGTGCGCCGGGTGGCCGGGTAGGCGGAGCCGATGACGTCGTACAACTGCGCGCCGAACACCTTCAACTGCTCCTCCGATGTCGTCCTGATCCCCATGGCCCGTGCCTCCAGTTCCTTGTCGATGGCCGCCACCGTGGCGGCGGCGCGGTCGCGCTGCTCCAGCAGCAGGCCGCGCAGGCGGTGCAGGTGCGCGACCGCGTCGGTGTCCGGGTCGTCGACCAGGTCCGCGATCTCGCGCAGGCCGAAGCCGAGGCGCCGGTAGCCCAGCACTTCCCGCAGTCGCTCCACGTCGCTCGGCGCGTACGCGCGGTACCCGGCCGCGGTCCGACCGGACGGCCGGACGAGGCCGATCTCGTCGTAGTGGTGCAGCGTGCGGACGCTCACGCAGGCCAGCCCGGCCACGCGCCCCACGGTCAGGTGTTCCGCCGCCGGGTGATCCCCCAGGTGTTCCTCCACGTCCCCGACCATGCGGCATCACGTCACGTGAGGGTCAAGCCCCGCCCCTGCGCCCCGGCTCCTCCCGCCCCTCGAACACCCCGACGAACCCTGTGAGGCTCCTGTGTATCGTGCAGGCGGAACCGACCACTCCGATCCACCCAGGGGGACCCCCACCATGCCCGCCACCAGGAGGAAATCCAGGACCGCGGCCCTCGCCGCCGGCGTCGCCGCACTCGCCCTCACGCTGAGTGCATGCGGCATGGACACCACGGCACCGGCGAGCGCGCGCGGGGACGCCAAGGGCAAGCCCCCGGCCGGCCAGGTCGACTGCGAGGAAGTGAAGTGCATCGCACTGACCTTTGACTCCAGCCCGGGCAAGAAGACCCCGGAGCTGCTGGACTACCTCAAGAAGGAGAAGGTGCCCGCCACCTTCTTCGTCCTCGGCAACAAGCACCTGACCAAGTGGCCGGACGTGGTGAAACGGTTCGCCGACGAGGGGCACGAGGTCGCCAACCACACCTGGACCCACCCGCGCCTCGACAAGCTGAAGAAGCACGAGATACGCGAGGAGCTGGAGCGCACCCAGGTCGAGCTGGAGAAGATAACCGGGCAGAAGCCCAACCTGATGCGGCCCCCGCAGGGGCGGATCAACGACGACGTGACGGCCGTCTCCAAGGAGCTCGGGCTGGCGCAGATCCTGTGGAACGCCACCGCCAAGGACTACTCCACCAACGACTCGGCGCTGATCGAGAGCCGCATACTCAAGCAGGCCAAGAAGGACGGAATCATCCTTCTGCATGACATTTACGACGGGACGGTTCCGGCCGTTCCCGGAATTGTGACCGAACTCAAGAAGCGGGGCTACACCTTCGTCACCGTCTCGCAGCTCCTGGCGCCGGCGAAGCCCAACCCCGGGGAGATCTACCGGCCTTGACGCCTTCCCGCGCAGGCCGCGCGGAAACGGAGTGCCCCCTTGCGGATGTGGCGGAAGATCGCCAGATGGCGTTAAGACGCCGGCTTCGCCGGGCAAGGAGCCGAAGGAAGCGTTCCGGTGGCTGACGGAGTCACCGCGTACAAGGCAGACTGTCGGGGGCTAACCGGAAGTTGGGGCAGGGGGCAGCATGGACCGTGACCGCGGGCCGCGCGTACCGGAGCAGCGCGTTCCGGCGCCCAGCGAATCCAGGGGGACGGGCGGTGCCGTCGACCTGCGCTTCAGCGTGCTCGGGCCGGTGCGCGCCTGGCGGGCCGGGGACGCGTTGGAGCCGGGGTCCCCGCAGCAGCGGGCCCTGCTCGCCGCGCTCCTGCTCAGAGACGGGCGGACCGCGACCTCGCGCGAGCTGATCGACGCGATCTGGGGCGAGGAGCCGCCGCTCCAAGCGCTGGCGACGATCCGGACGTACGCGTCACGGCTGCGCAAGATCCTGTCGGCGACGACGCTGATCAGCGAGGCCGGGGGCTACGCCCTGCGGATAGAGCGGGACGCGCTCGACCTGTTCGTGGCGCAGGAGTTGGCGGGCGCGGCGGAGAAGGTCCGGGCGGCCGGGGACCTCAACCAGGCCCGTCTGCTGGTGAACAAGTCCTTGGGCCTGTGGGACGGCGAGCCCCTGGCGAACGTCCCCGGGCCGTACGCCGAGACGCAGCGCACCCGGCTGGAGGAGTGGCGCCTCCAGCTCCTGGAGACCCGGCTGGACCTCGACCTTGAGGTGGGGGCGCACGCGGAGGCGATCTCCGAGCTGACCGCGCTGACCGCCGCGCATCCGCTGCGCGAGCGGCTGCGGGAGCTGCTGATGGTCGCGCTGTACCGCAGCGGCCGGCAGGCCGAAGCCCTCGCGGTGTACGCGGACACGCGCCGGCTGCTCGCCGACGAGCTGGGCGTCGACCCCAATCCCGAGCTGTCCCAGTTGCAGGAGCGGATCCTGCGGGCGGACGCCACGCTGGCGCCGCCCACCGAGCCGCATTCCGCGCCTCCTCCGGTGTCGTACCCGGCGCAGCTTCCGGCGACGGTGCCCGACTTCACCGGACGTGCCTCGTTCGTACGCGAGTTGGGCGGACGGCTCGCGTCCGCCGACGGTGCGGTGATGGCGGTGTCGGCACTGGCGGGCATCGGCGGCGTCGGGAAGACGACGCTCGCGGTGCACGTGGCGCACGAGGCCCGGCCGCACTTCCCCGACGGCCAGTTGTACGTGGACCTTCAGGGCACGAGTGCGCGGGCGGCCGAGCCGGAAGCGGTGCTCGGCGCCTTCCTCCGGGCGTTGGGCACACCGGACGACGCGATTCCGGACACCCTGGCGGAGCGCGCCGCGCTCTACCGGTCCACGCTCGCGGGCCGCCGCGTGCTGGTGCTGCTCGACAACGCGCGGGACGCGGCGCAGATCCGGCCCCTGTTGCCGGGGACGGCGGGGTGCGCGGCGCTGTTGACCAGCCGGGTGCGGATGGTCGACCTGGCCGGTGCGCACCTGGTCGACCTGGACGTCATGTCGCCGGAGGAGTCGCTCCAGCTCTTCACCCGGATCGTGGGGCAGGAGCGGGTCTCCGCGGAGCGGCAGTCCGTGTTGGACGTGGTGGCGGCCTGCGGGTTCCTGCCGCTCGCGATCCGGATCGCGGCGTCGCGGCTGGCCGCCCGGCGCACGTGGACGGTGTCGGTGCTCGCGGAGAAGCTGGCCGACGAGCGGCGGCGGCTGGACGAGCTCCAGGCCGGAGACCTGGCGGTGAAGGCCACCTTCGAGTTGGGGTACGGGCAGATGGAGCCCGGCCAGCGCCACGCGTTCCGGATCCTCGGCCTGGTCGACGGCCCGGACATTTCACTGACGGCCGCGGCCGCGGTCCTCGCGCTGCCGGTGCAGCACACCGAGGACCTGCTGGAATCCCTGGTCGACACCTCGCTGTTGGAGTCCGCCGCCCCCGGCCGCTACCGCTACCACGACCTGGTGCGGCTGTACGCGCGCGCCTGCGCCGAGCGGGACGAAGGCCCGGAGGAGGGCGAGTCGGCGCTCAAGCGCCTGCTGGACTTCTACCTCTCCACCTCCGTGCGGGTGTACGCGATCGAGCGCCCCGGCGACCGCCTGGTGCACCACGTGGGGCCCACGGTCCACGAGGGCATCACCTTCGTCGACCAGCGCCAGGCCCAGGACTGGCTGTACGCGGAGGCGAACAACCTGCTGGCGTCCGCCCGGCAGGCCACCCACGGCCGACGGCTGCAACTGGCCGCCGACCTCCTGTGGATCACGCAGGACCTCTCGGAGTCCGGCGCCAACGCGAAGCTGTACGAGATCGCCGCACTCGCCGTGCGGGACGCGGCGCACGAAGCCGGCGACCTGCGCACCGAGGGCCGGGCGCGCGTCGCGATGACCAACGTCCACCTGGTGACCGGGCGTTACGACCAGGCGGACGACGAAGCCCGGCTCGCCGCCGACCTCGCCCGTACCGTCGGCGACCCCGCCCCGCTCTACTGGTCGGACAACGACCGCGGCATCATCGCGCTCAACGAAGCGCGCTACGAAGCCGCGGCCGAGTTCTCCCGCCGGGCCCTGGAAGGCGCCCGACGCGACGGCAGCACCCCCACCGAGGGCAGCGCCCTGTGCAACCTCTCCCGCACCCAGGTCGGGCTCGGCCGCCTCGACGAGGCGATCGAGACCGCCGAGCAGGGCGTGGAGGTCTATCTCAAGCTGGGGAACGCCTTCCGGTTGGCCAACGCCCGCTATGCGCTCGGCATCGCGCTCACCCAGGCCGGCCGGCACACGGACGCGCTGGAGCAGCTGCTGGAGGCGCTGGAGCTGTTCGAGGTGAACCGACAGCGGCTGTGGGAGGGCACCACGCACTTCCGCATCGCCCAGGCCCATCTGGAGGCCAGCCGTCTGGCGCGCGCCGCCCAGCACTGCGAACAGGCCCTCGCCATCGGCTGCATCGGCGGCGACCGCATCCGCGGCATGGTCCTCATCACCCTCGGCCGCGCCCTGTCGGGGCTCGGACAGCCGGACCGCGCCCGCGCGTGCCTGCTGGAGGCGAAGTCGCTCCTGGAGTCCTGCGGCGCGCCGCAGGCGGAGGAGGCACGGCTGCTGCTGGCGCCGCTCGGCACGGGCTGACGCCGGAGGTACGACGTACGCCGGGCGGCCGGGGAGTCGAGCCGCCCGGCAGTCGGACGGCCCTTGAGGTCCCATCGGGGGTCTCGGGAGCCTCGGGGGGCGCCTTCAGGGCCGTGCCGAATTGCCCGTAGGGGCCGATGTGCCGCGGCCACGGGCCCCGTTCCGCCGCGGTGGCCCGTCAGGCTTCGGTCGCGTTCCGCTTCGGCCCTCGGTGCCGGTTCCGTTTGCGGTTCCGCTTCCCTCTCCGGTTCCGGTTCTGTCCTCGTTCCTGTCCTATACCCCTGCCCCAGAACTACCCCCGGGGCTGTCCTCGTTCGCGGTTCGGTCCCGAACGTCCCGGGAGCGTGCTGGTTTCGTCAGGGCCCGTTGCGAAATTCCCTTGCGGGTGTGGAGACTGGGCCCCTGTCGCGTACGGTGCAGTGAATGCCGAGCCGTTCGGGTCCGTACGATCCAACGGCCCGTGCCGGTGACAGCCCGGCACCGCTCGCCGACCGCGTCCGAGAGGGCGAGGGGGAGCGAAAAGGGCGTGCGCGGTGGCGCACTTCGGGCGCGCGATGGGACGTGCGCACCGCAGCACACGGCGCCTCGCTGACGTCGTCCCTGCTCAGCAGCATTGTGACAGCTTCCTGCCTGGACGTTCATCGAATGTTTATGCCGTTCAGTCATGCTCTCTTTCAGTCGATCCGTCGCATCGGGGGGCAGACGGATCGCGTGGGACCTCCTCCTCTCCGGGGGGTGAGGAGAAGGTCCCCCGGCCTTCCGTCCGGGGACCCTCGGGGGAGTCTCCGGCCGGAAGGCCGGTTCTGGGTTGATGGAACGACAGCACGATGCATGGGGGCAGAACATGACACAGAAGAACACCAACACCAGCGCGGGTGAGTTCATCACCAGCAGGGGCGCCGCCCAGGTGGCTCCGGCCACCGCTTTCGACGGCGTCTCGCCCCGTGAGCGCCACAGCCCGGCGCCACCCGCACCACCCACGACCGCGACAGCCGATCAGGGCGAGCCGACCTCGCCCGCCGACCCGACCGTCCCGACGACTCCGCCGGCCACCCAGGCCGACGCCCAGGTGGACACCACGACGGACGCCCCGGCGGAGGGGGGCGCCCCGGCGGCGGACACCAACGGCTCGACGCCTCCCGCGGACACCGCGCTGGAGGACGAGATCGTCACGATGGAGCGTCACTCGCCGATGCCGCCGCCGCCTCGCGACTGAGACGGCCCGGCTCCATCACGTCGACGCCCACCACCGCGACCAGGAGTGACGTCGACCACAAGCGAAGAGACCACCGGTGAATGTGTACGGCCGTGGCGGCCTTGGGGGAGGACCCGCCACGGCCGTACACCTGTGTGCGCACGCCCGCGGGCGGCGCGACGACGGGGAAGACCTGACAGCACCCGGGAGAACGACATAGAGGTCAGACCCGCCATCAACCGCCCGCAAACAGTGCATGCCCACAGCAAGAGCCACATAAGCGGCTGATCATTAAAGCAAGTTCACAATTTTCTTCCCGGCCCCCCTCCCGCAATCGATCAATAACGGTGTGTACTTGACCGGTCGCCTTCTTGGACGACATGTCACCACCGCCCTCCCCGAGGTTTCCATGATCGAGCTACCGGACCTGGCCGCCGCCGGCCTGGCCGCCGGGACCCTGTCGGCGTTCGTTCTGGGAGGCGGGCTCCTGCGCTCGCGGCGCCAGCGGGCCGAGCAGCGCCGGGAGATCGCGGAGTTGCGGTCCCACCTCGACGTCGCCCGGCAGGAAGCCGGCCGTGCGGGGCAGGCGTACGCCGCCGAGGTCGCCCACCTGGCGCGGAAGCGGGTTCCCGCAGTCGCCGCCCGGACCGCGCACGCCCATCTGCCCGTCCCCGGCCCCTTGCGGCCCGAGGTCGTCAACGGACCGCTGGGCGAGGGCCTGGACGCGGTCCTCGACGGACTGGTCTCGGCCATCGCGCACGAGCGCAAGCGCGTGGACGCAGCCGCCCGCGCCGGAATGCGCGGCGCCACGCGCGAGATCCAGGCCGGGCTCTACCGGCTCCAGGACGTGCTGCGCGGGCTCCAACAGCACTACGACGACCCCGAGCTGGCGCAGACCCTCTACGCCCTCGACCACGAGAACGAGCAGTCGCTGCGCCGCGCCCAGGTCACCGCCGTGGTGTGCGGGGCGTGGGTGGGGCTGGCCCGCGAGGAGTCGCACCTGGTCGACGCGGTCACCGGCGGCCAGTCCCGACTGGTCGGCTACCACCGCGTGGAGATCAACAACCACCTGGAGGACGGCACGGCGCTGGTGTCGCACGCCGTCGAGCCGGTCGCCATCATCGTCGCCGAACTCCTCGACAACGCCCTGCGCCACTCCTCCCCCGACACCCGCGTCGTGGTCAACCTGGAGCGCGCGCACCACGGCGCCACCGTCACCGTGGACGACGCCGGCGTCGGCATGGCCGCCGCCGAGCGCGCGTACGCCCAGCGCATGGTCGCCGGTACGGACCCGATTCTCCTGTCCGAGCTGGGCGATCCCCCGCGGATGGGGCTGGCCGCGATCGGCCAGCTCACCCGGCAGTTCGACCTCTTCGTCGACCTGTCGTCGCCGTCGCCGTACGGCGGCGTACGGGCCGTGCTGCTGATCAAGAACCACCTGCTGAGCCGGATCGACCCGACCGAACGGCCGCAGGCGCCCAGCGCGCCGCGCTCGACCCGGGGCGCGGGCGGTGCGGCGGAGGCCGCGGCACAGGACCATTCCGGCCAGTTCGCCGTACCCCACGGACTCACCGCCGCGCCCGCCCGGCCCACCGGCCCCGGCGCACCTCACGTCCCGGCCGCACCGGCCGCCCCGCACGCACCGGCCACCCCGGCCGCGCAGGGATTCCCCGCCCCGGCGGCGTACCCCGCCGCCGCACCCGTCGCGCACCCCGCGCCCGGCCGCACGCCCGGTCTGCCGCCGGCCGAGGCCATCACCCACGACACCGCCCCCGACCCCGCCCACCGGCCCCAGCCGGACGGCGACGCGCTCCCCCGGCGCCGTCGCCGCGTCCGCCCGACGGACGCCGGTGCGACAGCCGCCGCGCGTCCCCGTACCCCCGTGCGCACCCCGGAGGAAGCCGCCGCAGCTCTCGGCGCCCTCCAGGCCGGGACCGCAGCCGCACTCAGTGGCGCCGAACACGTCGATCACGCCGTACCCCCCGTACCCGTCGATCGCGCCGAACACCGCCCCTTCGGCGACGGCGCCACCTCCGCCGACATCGAAAGGAACAACCCCCGATGACCACCCGTACCTCCCGCGAGACCGGTGAGTCCGCATGGGTGCTCGATCCGATCCTGGAGATCCCCCACGTACGGGCCGCCGTCCTGCTGACCCTCGACGGCCTGGTCGCCGGCTACTCCGACCGGCTCTCCCGCCCCTCGGCCGAGCGCACCGCCGCGATCATCAGCACCGTGCAGGGCGCCTGTCGCACCGCCGCCGCGACGTTCGCCGACAAGGAGACCGCCGAAGTCCGCCAGGTCGTCATCGAGTCCGACCACGGCTACATCCTGGTGGCGCCGACCCACCACGGGACCTGCGTCGCCGCGTACGGCGACCCCGAGGTACGGCTCGACCTGCTGGCGCACAGAGTGCACTCGCAGGTGGCGCGGCTCGGCGAGAAGGCCATGGCCGCCGCGCCACGTGGGACCGATGGCGACCCCCGTACCGCATGAACGCGCGCAGGGGCGGCCGGCCGCTGGTCCCCGCGTACCTGTCGACGGGCGGCCAGACCCGGCCCAGCTCCGGCGCCCTGGAGCGGCTGTCGGTGCTGACGGGGCTGGTCAGGCCCGAGCGCACCGGCGGGCCGCCCGCGGACCTCGCAGGGCCTGAAGGCCCTGCAAGTCCTGCACGTCCTGAAGGCCCAGCAGGCCCCGGAGCCCGCCAGGAGGCGTACGACCCGGAGAACTTCGTCCCCTTACCGCCCGGACCGCGGGCGAACCCGACGCCGTCGGACCAGCCCGCGCCCGCACCCGCAACCGGGCCCGGTGCGGCGGTTCCGCCCGATCTGCCCGCCGCGCAGCTCGCCCTGCTGACCGCGCTGGACGGCGGCTCCCTCACCGTCGTGGAAGCCGCCGCCCTGCTCGAACTGCCCGTGTCCGCCGTGCGCGTGCTCGCCGCGCACCTGATCGACCGCGGACTGGTGCGCTCCCGCCCGCCCGTCCCGTACGCAGCCCAACCCCCATCCGACCTGTTGGAGAGAGTCGCCGATGGCCTCCGCGCCCTCAAGCTCTAGCAATGGCTCCGGCGGCCTGCATCTGCCGGACACCACCCGAGAGCTGGTGAAGATCCTGGTGGCAGGCCCCTTCGGGGTCGGCAAGACCACCCTGATCGACTCCGTGTCCGAGATCCGCCCGCTGCACACCGAGGAGCGGCTGTCCGAGGCGTCCGTGTCCGTGGACGACCTCGAAGGCGTGCGCAACAAGAAGACGACGACGGTCGCGATCGACTTCGGGCGCATCTCCCTCAAGGGCGGGATCGTGCTGTACCTGTTCGGCACGCCCGGGCAGGAGCGGTTCCGGTCGCTGTGGTCGGACATCGCGTACGGGGCGCTGGGCGCGCTCGTGCTGGTGGACACCCGACGGATCGACGACTCCTTCGAGGTGCTGGGCCTGGTGGAGGACAGCGGGCTGCCGTACGCGGTGGCGCTGAACACCTTCCCGGACTCCCGCCCGTACACCGAGGAGCAGCTGCGGCGCTCCCTGGACCTGGACCCGACGACGCCGATGGTGCTGTGCGACGCACGGGACCAGAACTCGTCCGTCGACGCGCTGCTCTCCCTGGTCGAACACCTGTTGACCCTGGCGCCCCCGGTGCCCGCGGCGGCCCCGGCACCCGCCGCGGAGGTCGCGCCGAGCCCCGCCGCCAGCCCGTGGACGGAGAACCAACCCCGGTGAACCACCCGCACGCCCCCGCCGCTTCCCCCGCTCCCTCCCCCGTCTCCGCGGCCGTCACCGGCCCGGTGCGCCTGTGGGAGGACGGCTTCGCCGTCGACCCGTACGCGTACTACGCGGCCCTGCGCGCCCAGGGCCCGGTCGGCTGGGCCGAACTGGCGCCCGGCGTCGGCGCGTACGTCATCACCGACCGGCGCGCCGCCCTCGACCTGCTGCACGACGCCCGCACCTGGTCGCGCGACCCGCGGCCCTGGGAGGCCACGGTCCCCGAGGACTCCCCGGTGCTCGGCATGCTGCGCTGGCGGCCCAACGCCCTGTTCGCCGACGGCGCGGTGCACGCCCGCTACCGCGCCGCGCTCACCGACGCGTTCGACCTGATCGAGCCGCACGACCTGCGGGAACGGGTGCTGCGCTCCGTCGACACGCTGGTCTCCCGGATGGGCCCGGACGGCAGCGCGGACCTGGTGTCCCAGTTCTCCCGCCCGCTGATGGCGCTGATCTTCAACAGCCTCTTCGGGCTGCCCGACAGCGAGAGCAGCCGGCTGAACGACTCCCTCGCCCTGCTGATGGAGGGCGGCGACGAATGCGCCCGCGGCGAGGAGGAGTACGGCAGGTACGTCCTGGAGCTGATCGCCGCGAAGACCGCGGAGCGCGGCGACGACATCACCAGCCACCTGCTGGACCACCCCCTCGGGCTCAGCCCCGAGGAGGTCACCTGGCACGTCTTCCTCACCCTGGGCGCCGGCCACGAGCCCACCTCGAACCTGGTCGCCAACGCGCTGTCCCGGATCCTCGGCAACCCGGCGTACTACTCCACCCTCACCAGCGGGTCCCGGCCGGTCATAGACGCGGTCATGGAGGTGCTGCGGTACGAGACGCCGCTGGCGAACTACGGCGTGTACTACGCGCACGAGTCCGTCAGCTTCCACGGCGTGTGGGTGCGGTCCGCGGTGCCGGTCATCGTCTCGTACGGCGCGCTCGGCCACTTCGCGGAGCGCGAGCAGGGCGGCGCGCACCACCCGCACGACGCCTCGCACCTGTCGTGGTCCGCGGGCGAGCACTCCTGCCCGGTGAAGCACCAGACCCTGTTGATCGCCACGACGGCCATCGAGCGGCTGACCCAGTGGCTGCCGGACCTGGAGCCGGTGCTGCCGCGGGCGGAACTGACGTGGCGGCCGGGCCCGTTCCACCGCTCCCTGACGGCGCTGCCGGTCCGCTTCACGCCCCGGGTGCCCGACGGGGACCCGGCCCACGCAACGACGAGTCAGGAGACAGGATGACCGTGACCGACAGCGGACCCGCCGAAGGTGCCGCGTCCGGCCCGTACGCCATCGACCCCTTCGGGGCCGACCCGGTCGCGGAGTGCGCCCGGCTGCGCGAGCTGGGCACGGTCGTCCGGGTCGAACTGCCCGGCGGGATCCCCGCGTGGGCGCCGACGACGTACGCCGCGCTGCGCGCCCTGATCCTCGACCCGCAGGTCAGCAAGGACCCGCGCAAGCACTGGGCGCACTTCGCCGAGGCCACGCAGAGACCGCAGTGGGTGTGGATCCTCGGCTGGGTGGGCGTGGTCAACATGCTCTCCACGTACGGCGCCGACCACACCCGGCTGCGGAAGCTGGTCGCTCCGAGCTTCACCGCCCGCCGCACCGAGGCGATGCGCGGACGGGTGGAGGCGGTCACGGCGGAACTGCTGGCCGACCTGGAGGCCCGGGCCGGGGCGGGCGAGCCCGTGGACCTGCGGAGCACGTACGCGCACCCGCTGCCGATGCGGATCATCTGCGAACTCTTCGGGGTGCCGGACCACCTGGTCCAGGACATGGGCACCCTGGTGGCCGCGATCATCGACACCTCGGACCCCAGCCCGGAACACGCGGCGTACGTGCAGCAGCAGGTCGGCACGGTGCTGCCGGCGCTCATCGCCCACCGCAGCGAGCACCCCGGCGACGACATGACCACGGAACTGATCAAGGTCCGTGCGGAGGACGGCGACCGGCTCAGCGAGGAGGAGCTGATCTGCACGCTGCTCCTGGTCATCGGGGCGGGCTTCGAGACCACGGTCAACCTGATCGGGAACGCGGTCGTCGCACTGTTGCAGCACCCCGAGCAACTCGCGGCGGTGCGGGCGGGCGAGATCACGTGGGACGCGGTCGTGGACGAGGTGCTGCGGGTGCACCCGTCGATCGCGAACCTGCCGCTGAGGTTCGCGGTGAGCGATCTGGTGGTCGACGGGGTGACGATCCCCGCGGGGGAGGCGATCCTGACGACGTACGCGGCGGCGTCCTACGACCCGGCGCGGTACGGCGACGACGCCTCGCTCTTCGACGCGCGTCGCGGCGCGGACGAGCATTTGTCGTTCGGCATCGGCGTCCACCGCTGCATCGGCGCTCCGCTGGCCCGGGTGGAGGCGCTGACGGCGCTGCCGGCGCTCTTCGAGCGCTTCCCGGACATGCGGCTGGCTTCGTCCGCGGACGAGTTGCGCCAGGTCCCGTCCTTCATCGCGTACGGCTGGCAGCAGATCCCGGTCCTCCTGCGCTGAGCTTTCCCTGCGGGGGTGCCCTGCGGGGGTGCCCAAGGTGTTCGGGCCCCCGCGCCGTGCCCCTGCGGGCGCGTTGCCCCCTGCGGCCCGGTGGTGTGCTGGTCGCGCAGTTCCGCCCCCTACGCCCAGAGGGCGTGGGGGGACCCCCAGCGCCCCTGTTTCGCTGCCCCGTCACCTTGTCTGCCGGCTGAGGGAAGCATGTTTAGGGGCGCGGGGAACTGCGCGAACAACCCACCACCGGGCCGCAGAGACCAACGAGCCGGTAGGACCACGGCGAGTGTGTCAAGGGGCACTGGGAGACCCCCGGCTACCGGGGACGAGGTGGCGGCCCGCAGGGCTAAGCGCGGAGGTGGGTCTTCAGGACCTTGCCGCTCGCGTTGCGGGGGAGTTCCGGGAGGAACTCGACCTCCCTCGGGACCTTGTAGTTCGCCAGCTCGCGGCGCGACCAGGCGATCAGGTCGGCCGCGGTGAGCGTCGCGCCCGCGCGGCGGACCGCGTACGCCTTGCCGACCTCGCCGAGGCGCGCGTCGGGGACGCCGACGACCGCGACGTCGGACACGTCGGGGTGGCCCAGCAGGACGCGTTCGATCTCCGCGGGGTACGCGTTGAAGCCGCCCACGACGTACATGTCCTTGATCCGGTCCGTGATCCGCAGGTTGCCCTCCGCGTCGAGGACGCCGAGGTCGCCGGTGTGCAGCCAGCCGTCCGCGTCGACGGCCGCCGCGGTGGCCTCGGGGTCCTCGAAGTAGCCGCTCATCACGTTGTGGCCGCGGACCAGCACCTCGCCGGGGCCGTCCGGCGTCGCAGCGAGGACGCGCACCTCGGTGTCGGGGATGGCGCGGCCGGAGGTCGTGGCGATGGTCCGGGGGTCGTCGCCGCGCCGGCACATGGTGACGATGCCGCTCGCTTCGGAGAGCCCGTACGCCGTGAGGACGGTCTCGATGCGCAGTTCGGCCCGGAGTCGTTCGACGAGTTGGAGGGGGACGATCGCCGCGCCGGTGACGACGAGGCGGAGCGCGGACAGGTCGTGGGCGTCGCGGCCGGGGTGGTCGAGGAGGGACTGGTGGAGGGTGGGCGGGCCGGGGAGGACGGAGATGCGTTCGGCGGCGATGTGGGCGAGGACGGCGTCCACGTCGAAGACGGGTTGCGGGACCATCGTGGCGCCGCGCATCAGGCAGGCGATGACGCCGGCCTTGTAGCCGAAGGTGTGGAAGAAGGGGTTGACGATCAGATAGCGGTCGCCCGGGCGCAGCCCGGCGAGTTCGCTCCAGACGTCGTAGCAGCGCAGGGTCTGGGCGTGGGTGATCACCGCACCCTTGGGGCGGCCCGTGGTGCCGGAGGTGTAGACGATGTCGGAGGGGTCGGAGGGGTCGATGCCCGCGGCGCGGGCGCGCACCTCGGCCGGCCCGACCGCCGCGCCGGCCGCGAGGAAGTCGGGCCAGGCGCGGTAGTCGTCGGGCGCGGAGTCCGCGAGGACGACGACCTGCTCCAGGTGGGGCAGTTCGCCGCCGTGCCGGCGCAGTTGTGCGACGTAGGACGTGCCGAGGAAGGTGCCGGTGACGAAGAGGAGGCGGGCGCGGCTGCGGCGTAGCACGTCCGCGGCTTCGCCGCCCTTGAAGCGGGTGTTGAGGGGGACGAGGACCGCGCCGGCGGTGACCGCGCCGAGGGCGCAGACGATCCAGTCGAGGGAGTTGGGGGCCCAGACGGCGACCCGGTCGCCGCGCTGGACGCCGGCCGCGACGCACGCGGCGGCGGACCGTTCGACGCGCGCGCCGAGTTCGGCGTAGCTGACGCGGGTGCGGCCGTCGACGACGGCCTCGCGCGCGCCGTGGACCTGCGCGGCATGGCGTACGAGCGCGGGGACGGTGCCCCACTCCAGATCGCCGCGCAGGAGGTGCGAGCCGGGTCGCGAAGCAGTGTCGGCCGTGTCCATCGAGGAGCCCTCCCACTAGCTGACTATCCGTCAGATTAGCGGTAGCCTGACGCGCTGTCAGCATTCGGGATCGAACGGCGGAGGTGCCCGTGCCCGGTCTCAAGGACGCGACGGCGATAGCCGGAATAGGCCAGACGGCCTTCGCGAAACAGCTTCCGGAATCCGAGAAGACGCTGGCCTGCCGGGCGATCGTGCAGGCGCTCGACGACGCCGGCATCCCCCCGTCCGAGGTGGACGCCTTCGCCTCGTACACGATGGAGGAGACCGACGAGGTCGAGATCGCCAAGTCCATCGGCGCGGGCGACGTGACCTTCTTCGCCAAGGTCGGCTACGGCGGCGGCGGCTCCTGCGCCACCCTCGCCCACCTCGCCGCGGCGATCGCCACCGGCCAGGCGAGCGTCGGGGTGGCCTGGCGCTCCCGCAAGCGCGGCAGCGGACCGCGCCCCTGGAAGAACACCGCGGCGCAGCTGCCCACCCCCGGCCAGTGGACCCGACCCTTCGGACTGCTGCGCCCGGCCGACGAGATCGGGATGCTGGCCCGCCGCTATCTGCACGAGTACGGCGCCACCCGCGACCACCTCTTCAACGTCGCCCTCGCCTGCCGCAACCGGGCCAACCAGAACCCGGCGGCGATGATGTACGAACGGCCCCTGACCCGCGAGATGTACATGACCTCCCGCTGGATCAGCGAACCGCTCTGCCTCTTCGACAACTGCCTGGAGACCGACGGCGCCCTCGCCTGCGTCGTGGTCTCCGCCGAACGCGCCCGCGACCTGCGGCAGAAGCCGGTCTATCTGCACTCCGTCGCCCAGGGCCTGCCGGCCCAGCACCACGGGATGGTCAACTACTGGAACGACGACCCGCTGACCGGACCCGCCTGGACCTGCGCCCGACAGCTGTGGAAGAGCGCCGACTTCGGCCCCGACGACGTCGACGTGGCCCAGATCTACGACGCGTTCACCCCGCTGATCCCGCTCTCCCTGGAGGGGTACGGCTTCTGCGGACGCGGCGAGGGCGCGGCGTTCACCGAGGGCGGTGCGCTGGAGATCGGCGGCCGGCTGCCGATCAACACCGGCGGCGGCGGGCTGAGCGAGGCGTACGTCCACGGCTTCAACCTCATCACCGAGGGCGTGAAGCAACTGCGCGGCACCTCCACCGCGCAGGTGCCGAACGCCACGACCTGCCTGGTCACGGCGGGCGAGGGCGTGCCCACGTCGGCCGTACTGCTGAGGAGCTGACCCTTGAGCGAGACATCCGGACTGCTGTCCCCCGTCGTCGACGAGGACGGGGCACCGTTCTGGGAGTACGCGGCGCGCGGCGAACTGCGGGTGCAGACCTGCGCGTCCTGCGACGAGCCGCGGTTCCCGCCGCGGCCCTGCTGCCCGCACTGCCAGTCCTTCGACAGCGGATGGCGCAAGACGGGCGGCCGGGGCCGGATCTGGTCGTACGTCGTCCCGCACCCGCCGCTGCTCCCGGCGTACGCCGCACTCGCGCCGTACAACGCGGTCGTCGTCGAACTGCTGGACGCGCCCCGCATCCGGCTCGTGGGGAACGTGGTGAGCGCGCCGGACGCACCGCTGGACTCCGTCGACCCGGCGCGGCTGCGGATCGGGGCCGGGGTGAAGGTGGCGTTCGCGCCGCCGGACGACGCGGGGCTGCGGATGCCGCGGTGGCTGCTGGAGCGGCCGTGACGGGGGTGTCCGTGGACCGGGACGCGGTCGCGGAGACCGGCGTCGCGGTCGTCGTCCTGGACCGGCAATCCCGGCTCAACGCGATCGACCTCGCGGCGGCCGAAGCGCTCACCGCGGCGTGGCGCTCCTTCCGCCACGACGACGCGGTGCGCGCGGTGGTCGTCACCGGCGCCGGCGACCGCGCCTTCAGCACCGGCATCGACCGCGCCGTGGACGTGCCGCAGCCCACCTCCCCGTACAGCATCGACGATCCGCTGATCGCCATCGGCCCCAAGGCGAACGACCTGTGGAAACCGGTCGTCGCGGCGGTGGAGGGCATGGCCTGCGGCGGTGCGTTCTACCTGCTCGGCGAGTGCGAGTTCGTGATCGCCGCCCGTACCGCGACGTTCTTCGACCCGCACACCAGCTACGGCATGGTCAGCGCGTACGAGTCCGTGCTGCTGGCCCAGCGCATGCCGTACGGCGAGATCGCCCGACTCGCCCTCATGGGCACCGCGGAACGCCTCGGCGCGGCGCGCGCCCACGAGATCGGCCTGGTGTCCGAGCTGACGGAGCCGGGCGCGGCGCGCGCGGCGGCGCTGCGGTGCGCGACGACGATGGCGTCCTACCCGACGGACGCGGTGCAGGGGACGGTGCGGGCACTGTGGTCGGCGCGCGAGCCGGTCCGGTCCGCGGCGCTGTCGCTGGCACCGCACTTGATCGCCCTGGGCAATGCGTCCCCTGCGGCGCAGGCGGCCCGTTTCGCCTCCCGGGGTGACGGCGAGCCGCCCCGGGTGAGGTGAGCGTCTCCCCTGCGGGGTGCGTGGGTGCGTCGTGGTCGTCCGCGCGGTTCCGCGGCACCTCCAGCGCCCCGACCACCGCCGGTTCCCCGCGAGGGCGTTGCTCTCCGCGGGCCGGTGGATGGCCGGGGGCGCGGCGATGACATCAGGCCAAGGGATACCGAAGTTCCGCCGCACCAACGGGAGTTGATCAATTTCGCGATCAGATCCCCTGTTCGTGGCAGGTTCCTCCGGCGTAGCGTGACGGGTAGACGCCTGGTACGCCGTGCGTCGTGCGCGCAGAAGGGGGAGTCGTGCAGGAAGGGACCGTGCTGGACGGCCGGTGCCGGCTGATCGAGGCGATCGGTGCGGGCGGGTTCGGTCAGGTCCGGGAAGCACGCGACTCCGAGCCCGACCGTCTGGTGGCGGTCGCGGTCACCACCGGCACCGGCAGCGGAAAAGCGCCACGGGCGCCCCGCGTGCCGTCGACCCCGCCGGGCTCGTCGGCCTCGGTCGCTGCGGCCGGAAGCGGTCGTTCCCCTTCCCGCGTCCCCCACGCGTACTCCGCCACGGCGGAGTCAGCCACCACCGATGCCGGAGAGGTCGTCTGACCCGCTCCGGTCAGGGAGGAGTGAACGTACCCCGTGAGAGTCGAAGGCATACACCTGGCCGCCACCGGCGCCCACATACCGCCGCGCACCAGCGTTCAGGAGGCGGTCCGACGCGGCCGGTACGAGCAGGAACTCATGGACTCCTGCGGCTGGCGGGCGATCGCCACCGCGCGGGGGACGGCCGCGCCGGACATGGCGGTCTCCGCCGTCCGCCAGGCGCTGCGGCGGTCCGGGCTGCCACCGGACGACATCGACCTCCTCGTCCACTCCCACGCCTACCACCAGGGGCCCGACGGCTGGTCGGCTCCGCACTACATCCTGCGGTCCACGCTGGCCACGCCGATCCCGGCGTTCACGGTCGAGCAGGGGTGCAACGCCTTCCTCAGCGCCCTGGAGACCGCGACCCAGTACCTGCTCTGCTCGCCGTCCCGCACCGGCGCCGTGGTGTGCAGCGCGGACAACTTCGGCGCGCCGTCGGTCGACCGCTGGCACGCCCACCGCGACGCGGTGCTCGCCGACGCGGGCACCGCGGTCGTGCTGGGCAAGCGGCCCGGGTGGGCCCGGCTGCGCTCCGTGGAATCCGTGTCGTTGCCGCAGTTCGAGATCTTGAACCGGGGCCACGACCCGATCTTCCCGCCGCCGGTGACGGCCGGGAAGAAGCTCGACATGAACGAGCACCTGGAGGCGATGGTCGACGAACTCGGGCCGAAGGCGGCCGACATCGGCACGCAGTACGGCGCCAGCGCGACCAAGCTGATCGAGCAGGTCACGTCGGAGGCGGGGATCGCGGTCACGGACCTGTCCAAGGTCCTCCACCTCGGGGCCGGCTCGACGGACTTCCTCGACAGCCATCTGCGGCCCATGGGGTTGGACGCGTCGCTGGGGGACGTGGAGTTCTTCCGGGACGTCGGGCACGCCGGCGCCACGGACGTCGGGCTCCAGCTCAACCATCTGATGGAGAACGGTTCGCTGCGGCGCGGGGACCACCTGCTCATGGTGAGCGCGGGTCCCGGGATCATGGTCACCGCGGCGGTGCTGACCGTGGACGATCCGCCCGGCCCGGACGAACTGGCTGCCGGGGACGGCACGCCATCCGCCGAGGGCCGCACGGACGGTGGACCGTGGTGAGCCGGCGGGACGCGGCGCCCCGTGCGACGCCGCGATCAGAGCAGGAGCAGGGGTCCGGGACGTACGGGACCTTAGCCGTGGAGCGGGACGGATCGGGTGTCGACGACGAGGCCGTCGCCATCATCGGGATGGGCTGCCGCTTCCCCGGGGACGCCGACTCCCCCGACGCCTTCTGGAAGTTGCTGGTGGAGGGCCGGGACGGGATCCGTGACGGCGGGGCGCGCTGGGAGCCCTACGCGGCGGCGGGCCAGGGGCACGCAGCCGTGGTGCGCTCGACGACGAGCCGCGGCGGGTACCTCCCCGACGAGGCGGTCGCCGGCTTCGACGCCGAGTTCTTCGGCGTCTCGCCCCGCGAGGCGGAGCTGATGGACCCCCAGCAGCGGCTGCTGCTGGAGTTGGCGTGGGAGGCCCTGGAACACGCGGGCGTACCGCCGCTGGACCTGGCCGGCGGCGACTGCGGCGTCTTCGTCGGGGTGGGCTCGGACGACTACGGACGCCGGCTGCTGGAGGACCTGCCCGGCATCGAGCCCTGGACCGGGATCGGCGCCTCGCCGTGCGCCACCGCGAACCGCATCTCGCACGCCCTGGACCTGCGCGGCCCGAGCCTCGCCGTGGACACCGCGTGCTCCTCCTCCCTCGTCGCGGTCCACCTGGCGCGCCGGAGCCTGCTGTCCGGGGAGAGCGACGTCGCGCTCGCCGCGGGCGTGAACCTGGTCCTGGCGCCGGGCCTGTCCGTGACGCTGGACCGGGCCGGAGCCACCTCGCCCGACGGCCGCAGCAAGCCCTTCGACGCCTCCGCCGACGGCTACGGGCGCGGCGAGGGCGCCGGCGTCCTCGTCCTCAAGCGGCTGGTCGACGCCGAGCGCGCGGGCGACCGGGTCCTCGCGGTGGTCCGCGGCAGCGCGGTTCGTCAGGACGGCCTGACCGAGGGCATCATGGCCCCGAACGGCGCCGCCCAGGCGGACCTGCTGCGGCGGACGTACGAGCGCTGCGGCGTCGACCCGACGACGGTCGACTACGTCGAGGCGCACGGCACCGGCACGATGGCGGGCGACCCGCTGGAGGCCGGTGCGCTCGCCGCGGTCTTCGGCGCGGGCAGGCCGTCCGGCGCGCCGTGCCTCATCGGCTCGGTCAAGGGCAACATCGGCCACCTGGAAGCCGGTTCCGGCATCGCCGGCATGATCAAGACCGTGCTCGCCCTCGTCCACGAGGAGATTCCGCCGACCGCGCGGTTCACCACCCCCCATCCGGGGATCCCCTGGGCGGACGCCGGGCTGCGGGTGTGCGCCGCACGCACGCCCTGGCCCCGGGGCGGGCTGCCGCGCCGGGCGGGCGTCTCCAGCTTCGGCTACGGCGGCACGATCGCCCACGTGGTCCTGGAGGAGGCCCCGGTGGGCGCCGCCCGGCACCGGTCCCCCGCGCCGTCCGCGCTCCCCGCCGCAGCCGACGTACGGTCCGGGTCGCACGGCTCGGCCGCCCCGGACGAGTCCGCGCCGTCCGAGGGCCGTTCCGAGCCGCAGGCCCGGCCGGGCGGGGCCGAACCCGACCCGGGCGGCGGCGCGCCGTGGCTCCTGCCGCTCTCCGCCCGTTCGCAGACCGCCGTCCGCGCGGACGCGGCCCGGCTGGCCGACTGGCTCGCCGGTCCCGGCGCCGCGACCCCGCTCGACTCCCTCGTCCACACCCTGGGCACCCGCCGCAGCCATCTGGACCACCGGATCGCCGTCCTGGCCACCGACCGCGAGGACCTGGTGGCTTCCTTGCGCGCCGTCGCGTCGGACCAGGCCCCGCCCACCGTCGCCGCCTCGGCCGCCGACGGCGCCGGGCCGCCCGCGGAGGCGGCGGACGGTGTGGTGTGGCTCTTCTCCGGCACCGGCGCCCAGTGGCCGGGCATGGGACGCGACCTCCTCGCCGAGGACCCCGTCTTCGCCGCCGCCGTCGACCGGCTCGACCCGGTCCTGGCCGAGGAGATCGGCACCACCGCCCGGCACCTGATCGAGGAGGGCGACGTCTCCCGCGTGGAGGTGGCCCAAACCCTGATCTACGTGGTCCAGATGGGCCTGGTCGCCGTCTGGGAGTCCCTGGGGGTGCGGCCGGCGGCCGTCCTCGGCCACTCCCTCGGGGAGATCGCCGCCGCCGTGACCGCCGGCGTGCTCTCGCTGGAGGACGGTGCGCGCCTGGTGTGCCGGCGCAGCCAGCTGCTGCGGCGGGTGGCCGGCGCGGGGGCGATGGTGCTGGTCGGCCTGGACGCGGACGAGGCGTACGCCCGTTGCGTCGGCCACGACGGGGTGGTGCCGGCGGTGCTCGCCTCCCCCACCACGACCGTGCTGGCCGGCCCCGTGGCGGGGATCGACGCACTCGTCGCGGAGCTGGCGGCGACCGATCCCGAGCTGTTGGTGCGCCGGGTCAGCAGCGACGTGGCGTTCCACAGCCCGCAGATGGTCCCGCTCGCGAAGGAACTCGCGTTCGCCGCCGCCGATCTGACGATCCGTCCGCCCGAGGTTCCCGTGTACGGCACGGCCCTGCACGACCCCCGCGACCGCGCGCCGCGCGACGGCTCCTACTGGGCGACGAACCTCCGCAACCCGGTGCGGCTGTCGGAGGCGGTGGCCGCAGCCGCCGAGGACGGCTTCCGGACCTACCTGGAGGTGTCCGCCCACCCCGTGGTGCAGCACTCCGTCCAGGAGACCCTGGACGCCTTCGGCGCGTTCGGTCACGACGTCGTCGCGTCCGTGCGCCGCAACGCCGGACGACGCGGGCACCTGCTCGCCAACGCCGGGACCCTGTACTGCCGCGGCGTCCCGCTGGCCTGGCCCCCGGCCGCGCCCGACACCCGACTGCTCTCCCTGCCGCCCAGGTCCTGGCGGCGCCGGCGCTTCTGGCGCGAGACGAGCGCCCCGAGCGCCGACCGGGAGCGGCAGGGCCCCGCGTACGGCACGGTCCTCGGATCGCACACCGCGCTCCCCGGGACGACGCCGCTGGACCTCTGGCGCACCCAGGTGGTCCCGGAGGCGTTGCCGTACCCCGGCAGCCACACGATCCAGGGCGTCGAGGTCGTCCCGGCCGCGGTGCTCCTCCAGACGTTCCTGACCGCGACCGGGTCGACGTTGCGGGAGGTCTCCTTCCGCCTGCCGTTGACGCTGGACGCGGCCCGGGACGTCGACGTCACCGTCCAGGACGGGGTGGCCCGGGTGCTGTCCCGGCCCACCGCCGCACCCGAGGGCCCTTCCGCGCCCGGGGACGGCCGGGCCTGGCCGACGCACGCCGCGGCGTCCGTCGCCGGCGACGACCTCCCTCCCGACCCGCGCGGCCCGGCGCGGCCGTACGCCCCCGAGGAACGCACCGAACTCGCCCCGGGACAGGTTCTGGACGACCTCGCCTCGGTCGGAGTGCCCACGATGGCCTTCCTCTGGCAGGTGGTGCGGGCCGAACGCGTACCCGACGGCCTGCGCGTGGAGGTCCTGGTGCCCGAAGGGGACACGGGTCCGCAGGACCCCGGTCACTCGGGCGCCGTGCAGGGCTCCGGGGACGCGGAAACGGCCCACGAGTCCGGTCGGCCCGCGGACGCCCGGCACTCCGACCCTTCGGAAGACCGGCAGCCGTCCGAAGGATCCGGCTCCTTTGAGCAGGCCACCGGCGGATGGGCCGCGCTCTTCGACGCCGCCCTGTCCACGGCCGCCGTCGCCTTCCCCGGACCGCCCGCCCTCCGGGTGGTGGCCGGTGTCGACCGGGTGTGGACCACGGGCGCGCCCCCGGCCGACGCCCGCATCGAGGTGTACGTCGGCGAAGGCCCCGGCGCGGACGGCACGGCCGACGTCCGCATCACGGCACCGGACGGGCGCACCGTCGCCGTCCTGACCGGCGTGCGGTTCGCCGACGGCACGCCGCCGAGCACCCCCGAGGAACTCCTCTACCGCACGGAGTGGCAGCCGCTGCTCCGGGACGGGGCCCCGCCCGACGGCCGCCCGCTGGTGTTGGTCGGCCCGGACGGCGCGCTCGCCCACCGGCTGCGTACGGCGGCCGAAGCCGCGGGGCGCGCCTGCTCCCTGGTCGACGGCGTGGACGCGACCGGGCCGCTGCCGGCGCCGGTGGACGTGGTCGTGCTGCCGTCCGCCGCCGGGCAGGAAGAGGCGGCGGACACCGTGCGGGAGGCCGCTGCGGCGGAGGCGTGGCTGCTGGCGCGGACCGCCCAGCACCTGCTGTCCGAGCCGCCGGGCCGGGCGCGGCTGTGGTCGCTGACCTGCGGCGGACAGGCGCCTGACAGTCTGACGGCCGTGGCCCAGGCGGCCCGCTGGGGCCTCGGCCGCATCGTCGGCGGCGAACACCCCGAGCTGTGGGGCGGCACCGTCGACCTCGGTGCGCGCTGGACGGACGAGGACCTCGCCGTGGTGCTGGACGTGCTCGCCCGTCACCCCGGCGAGGACGTCGTCGCCGTCCGGGACGGGGACGCCCGGGCGAACCGACTGGTGCGAGCGGACGCCGTGCCCGAGCGCCCGCCGCTGCGGTGCCGGCCCGACGGCACGTACCTGATCACGGGAGGTCTCGGCGTCCTGGGCGGCGAGGTGGCCCGGTGGCTGGTCGACCGCGGGGCGCGCCGTCTGGTGCTGGTCTCCCGCCGCGGGCTGCCGCCCCGCCCGCACTGGGCGACCCTGCCCGAAGGCCCTGCGGCGCGGGCCGTGGCTACCGTGCGCGGCCTCGAAGCCCTCGGCGCGACCGTGCGCGTGCTGGCGCTCGACGTCGCCGACGAGGCCGCCTGCGCCGCGGCCCTCTCCGCGCAGGAGTGGGACCTGCCCCCGGTCCGGGGCGTCGTCCACGCGGCGGGCGTCCTCGACGACCGGCTGGTCGAAGCGCTCGACGCCGACGCGCTGACGGCGGTGCTGCGTCCGAAGGCGGGCGGCGCCCTGACGCTGCACCGGCTCTTCCCGCCCGGGCAGCTCGACTTCCTGGTGCACTTCTCGTCGTGCGGGCAACTGCTGGGCCTCACCGGCCAGGCCGCGTACGCCACCGGGAACGCGTTCTTGGACGCCATGGCCGCGTACCAACACGCCCAGGGCGGCACGGGCGTCATGAGCCTGGCGTGGACGTCCTGGCGCGGGATGGGCATGGCCGACAACGCGGCCGTGAACGCCGAACTCGCGGCGCACGGCGTCGGGGACGTCTCGGCGCCCGAGGCGTTCGCCGCGTGGGAGCGGGCGAGCCGGCTGGGCGGGCCGGCGCTGGCGGTGCTGCGCACGGTGCCGCTGCCGGACGGGGCGCGGCGCACGGGCCTGCTGCGGGACGTCGTCGACGCCGACGAGGTCATGGACGCCACGCGCGGCGGGGCCGCGCAGCCCCCGGGTGCGGTCGGGCTCGCGGAGCTGCCCGAGGCCGAACTCCGTGCCGTCCTCCAGGACCGGGTCACCGCCGTGATCGCGGCCGAGATGAGGGTGGCCGTGGAGGAACTGGAGCCGGACCGGTCGCTGATGAAGCTCGGCCTCGACTCCGTCATGGCGATCGTGATCCGCCGCCGTCTGGAGCGGGTCCTGGAACGCAGGCTCCCGGTGAACCTCGTGTGGCACCGGCCCACGGTGTCCGCGGTGGTGGAGCACCTCGTGGCGACGACGGGACCGTAGCGGCGGGGGCGGTGCGGCCGACCCGGCCAGCCGCACTGCCCCTGCCCCTGCCGCTGCCCCTGCGTGATCGCCTCGCCCCGACGGCACCCCGCCCCGGGCGCGGCGAACCTCCCCTGCGGAGTGCGCGGTCTGCGCGGGCCCGTCGTACATGCTGGCGCCCCTGCACAACACCGCCGTTTCCCTGCCGGTCGCGTTGGCGAGTGCGGGTCCGTTGTGGTTGCTCGCGCAGTTCCGCAGGGAAACGGCGGGGGCCACCAGGCCCGCAGGGGCCGGGGCACGCGGGCCCGTGCGTGGTCAGGCCGCAGCCCACCTCCAGAAGTCGCGGAGCACCCGCGGGGGCGTCGGGCCGGTCAAGGAGAGTTGGGTGAGGAGGATCGCGACCGTGGACCGTGACGGGACGGCGTGCGCGGACGTGCCCGTGCCGCCGATCCAGCCGTAGCGGCCGGGGGTGTTCCAGGGGTCTCGGCGCTCGACGTCCACCGAGCCGCCGCAGCCCCAGCCCTGGCCTTCCAGGAACAGCTCGCCCGCCGCGCGCTGCGCCGGGGTCAGGTGGTTCGTCGTCATCAGGCGGACGGACTCGGGGGTGAGCACGCCCGCGCCGTCAGCGAGCAGCATGCGGCTGAAGGCGTGGAGGTCGTCGGCGGTGGAGACCAGGCCGCCCGCGCCGGAGGGAAAGCCGGGCTCGTGGCTCCACAGGCCGGTCGGGGGGTCCCACTGCTCCGGCGGGCCGGACTCGGTCGGCCGGTAGAGGGTGGTGAAGCGGTCCAGGTCCGCGGGGCGCACGCTGAACGCGGTGTCGATCATGCCCAGCGGGGCGAACAGGCGCTCCGTCAGGAACTCCGGCAGGGGGCGGCCGGCCAGGCGGGCGATCAGGACGCCCTGGACATCCGACGTGGTGTTGTAGAGCCAGCGCTCCCCGGGCTGGGCCAGCATCGGGATGCGTGCCAGGTCCGCGAGCCACTCGTCGGGGGTGACGTCCGACGGCTCCGGGGGCTGTTGGCGCAGGTCGCTGAAGAGCGCCTGGACCGCCGGGAGCGAGAAGTCGGACGGGAAGCCGTAGCCGGCGCGGGCGGTGAGCAGGTCGAAGACGGTGATGGGGCGGGCGGCGGGGACGACGTCGTCGAGCGGGCTTCGGGGCGTACGGACCACGCGCGGCGCGGCCAGCTCCGGCAGCCACTCGCCGACCGGGTCGTGGAGTCCGACGCGGCCGTCCTCGACGAGCAGCAGCAGCGCCGCCGCGGTGATCGGCTTCGTCAGGGAGGCGACGCGGAAGAGCGAGCGCCGCTCCATCGGCGGGCCGTCGAACGCGGTGCGGCCCACCGCCGCGACCTCGACGTCGTCGCCGCGGGCGACCAGGGCCACCGCTCCCGGCAGGGACCCCGCATCGACGTGCGACGCCAGCAGGGCTTCCAGGCTCGTCATGCGTCTATCCCCTCTCGTCGTCTTCCTTCTCGTGGCTGAGGACGGAGGGCAGACCGCGCCGAGCGGCGGAACTCATCGTCGTCCCGTCGCCGTGCCCTTCACCGCGTCCAGCGCGTACACGCAGCGGTCCTTGCTGCACGCGTACACCACCCCGCCGCGCACCAGCGGGGAGCCGGTGATCTCGCCGCCGGTCGCGAGCTTCCAGCGCAGTTGGCCGCCGCCCGCGTCCAGGGTGTACAGCACGTGGTCCGCGGAGCCGAAGTGGACCCGGCCGTCGGCGACGACGGGGGCGCCGATGACCTCGCCGCCGGCGGCGAACCGCCACAGCGGGGTGCCGGTGACCGCGTCGAGGGTGTAGAGCGCGGAGCCGCTGCCCACGTGCACGTGGCCGGCCGTCACCAGCACCGGCTCGATGGACTGGCGGGCCTCGGTGGCGATCCGCCAGCGGTCCTTGCCGGTGGTGGCGTCCAGCGCGTAGACGGTGCCGAGGTAGTCGGCGAGGTACACCCCGCCGCCGGTGACGGCGGGCCCGGGGGCGTAGGCGGGCGGCGACAGGAAGACCGCGGGGGCCTCGAAGTGCCAGCGGACCAGGCCGTTCGCGATGTCGACGGCGAAGGCGCGGGTGCCGGCGCTGACGTACACGAAGCCGTCGCCGGCGGGGTGGACGCGGACGGGGACGCCTCCGCAGGAAGCGGCGTCGCCGACGGGGTACGACCAGCGTTCCGCGCCGGTGCGGGCCTCCAGGGCGCGCAGCCGGGCGTCCTTCCACACGTACACCGTGTCGCCGCTGATCACGGGCCCGGCTTCCGGGGTCTCGAAGTCGGTCTGGGCGCCGGTCAGCTCCCACAGCTTCTCGCCGTTGGACGCCTCCCACGCCTGGACGCCGCCGCCGCGGGTGCCGGTGAGCACGGTGCCGCGGTCGGTCGTGAGGGAGTACACCCAGGCATCGGTGCCGACGCGCCAGCGCTCCTGGCCGTCCGCGGCGTCCAGGGCGTAGAGGGTGGGGCCGTCGGAGGCGTGGATCCGGCCGCCGTCCACGGCCATCGTCCAGGCCACGTCGCGCGTCTTGAACTGGCGCCGGCCGGTGCCGATGTCGAGGGCGTGGACCTCGAAGGAGGTGACGTACAGCAGCCCGGCCTCGACGACGGGGGTGCCCCAGACCTCGTTGGACATCCGGAACCGCCAGGGCCGCCAGTGCGCGGGCGCCTCGGGCGCGGCCGGGGGCCGGGTGGGCGGCGGCGGGGCGGGCGGGCCCTGCGGCGGGGGCGGGGCGGTGCCGTTCAGCCCGGCGGGCGGGCGGATCCAGCCGGTGGCCGGGGGCGAGCCGGGCAGTGGGCCGCGCGCGTCGGAGAGCCGCAGCCCGGGGCCGATCGGCTCCCGTACGCCGGGGAGCTGCACGGACGCAGCGGCGGCGGGCGCGACGCCGTGGGTGCGGGGGTCGTGCGCGCTCTGCCGCGCCCACTCGGGGTCGCGCCGCGGCGGTACGGGCGAGGAGTTCGGCGGTTGCCAGGGCGCGGGCGGGGCCAGCGCCGCCTGCGTGCGGCCCCCGCCGCGGCGGGTCTCGATCATCGCCATCGCCCGGGTCGGCAGCCAGGCGGACGCCGTGCCGCCGTCGTCGCCGGAGGCGAAGAGGTGCGGTGCGAGCTGGGCCTGGAGGTCCTCGGGGGTGGGTCGGCGGGCGGCGTCGCCGCCCATGCAGGACTCGATCAGGGGCCGCAGCTCGTCGGGCAGCCCCTCCAGGTCCGGGCCCTCGCGCAGCAGCATGAAGACGGTCTCGACCGGGTTCGCGCCGTGGAAGGGGGCGTGGCCGGTGGCGGCGAAGACGAGGGTGGAGCCGAGGGAGAAGACGTCGCTGGCGCCGGTGACGCTGCGGGAGTCCCTGGCCTGCTCGGGCGACATGTAGGCGGGGGTGCCCACGGCGACGTTCGTCATGGTCAGCCGGGTGTTGGAGACCCCGGACGCAATGCCGAAGTCGATCACGCGCGGCCCGTCCTCGACGACGAGGACGTTGGACGGCTTCAGGTCGCGGTGGACGAGTCCGGCGCCGTGGATGGACTGCAGCGCCTCCGCGATGCCCGCGGCCAGCCAGCGCACGGCCTGGGCGGGCAGCGGCCCGCACTCGTTCACTATCTCTTCCAGCGAGGGCGCGGGGACGTACGCGGTGGCCAGCCACGGCACGTCGGCGCGCGGGTCGGCGTCGACCACGGCGGCGGTGTAGAAGCCGCTGACGGCCCGGGCCGCCTCCACCTCGCGGGTGAAGCGGACCCGGAAGAGCTGGTCCTCGGCGAGTTCGGTGCGCACGGTCTTGATCGCGACCCGGCGGCCGGATGCCGACCGGGCGAGGTACACCAGCCCCATGCCGCCCGCGCCGAGCCGGCCCAGCACCTCGAACGGACCGATCCGTCTCGGATCGTGCTGCGTCAGCTGTTCCATCCCTGCCACCTCCCCGTACGGGCCCCGGCTCCTTCAGGCCCGTATCCAAGCCCTGTGCGGCGTCTCACCGCCGAGCCCCACAGCGGTCGCGCACCCCGATTGTTCCTGTCCAGGGCGGCGGTTGCGAACCCGGGGGCGGATCGGGGTGTCTCACCCGGATTCGGGCACGCCGGGCACATCGGGGCGTCCACGGCCCGCTCCGGGACCCGTCCGGACACCGCACACCGTGTGCTGATTGTCCGGAAGTAGGGAGATTCATCCAGGGAAAACAGAGCGAGGGGGGACGGCGGCGCATCGATCGGCGCGGACGGCGCGGACGGCGGACGAAGAGCGGGCGGACGGCGCGAACCGGCGTGATCCTTGACGCAGAAATGGACGAAGGTCACCGCAGCGGGTGGCCGGGGACGCTCGGTGCACCCCATTTGCAGTCGGCCGAATCGCGCGCCGATCACCCCTCGGTAAGCTGACGGCATGACAGGACAAGTACGCACTGTCGACGGCCGAGTGGCCGGACGACGCGGCCAGGCGACGCGGCAGAAGCTGCTCGACTGCCTCAGCGAGATGCTCAGCTCCTCGCCGTACCGGGACGTCAAGGTGATCGACGTGGCCCGGAAGGCGGGCACTTCTCCCGCCACCTTCTATCAGTACTTTCCCGACGTCGAGGGCGCCGTTCTCGAAATCGCCGAGGAAATGGCCAAAGAAGGCGCGAGTCTGACCGAACTGGTATCCGGTCGCGCCTGGGTCGGCAAGTCCGCGTGGCAGACGGCGGAGGACCTCGTCGACGGCTTCCTGGACTTCTGGCGGCGCAACGACGCCATCCTGCGGGTCGTCGACCTCGGTGCCGCCGAGGGCGACAAGCGCTTCTACAAGATCCGCATGAAGATCCTGAACTCGGTCACCAACTCCCTCACGGACGCGATCAAGGAGCTCCAGGCCAAGGGCCGGGTCGACAAGGACGTCAGCCCCGCCGCGATCTCCGGTTCGCTGGTGGCGATGCTCGCCGCCGTCGCCTCGCACCAGAAGGGCTTCACCACCTGGGGCGTGAAGCAGGCCGAACTGCGACCGAACCTGGCGCTGTTGGTCCACCTCGGCATCACGGGCAAGAAGCCGCTGAAGTAGGGGCCCGACCCCGGCGCGCTCGCCCGCGCCGTACGTCGGGCCCCCAGGCCCCGCCCCCCTCCCCCCTCCTTTCCATCCGCTCTTCTCAGTCCGCGGTTCCCGGCTTCGCGCCCCAGATGTAGAGCGCGTCGTCGATGTCCAGCAGGTCCCACAGCGCCTTCGCGTCCGCGAGGCGCAGATTGATGCAGCCCGCCGACCCTCCACCGTCGTAGAGGTCGTCCAGCCTGCCGTGCAGCGCCTGTCCCCCGTCGAAGAACTGGGCGTACGGCATGGGCGCGTTGTCGTAGATCGTCGAGACGTGGTCGCGGCTGCGCCAGTAGATGGAGTGCCAGCCGAGCCTGGTCTCCTGGCTCTCCCGTCCGCTACGGATGGGCACCGGGTCGAAGACCACGTCCTTCTTCTTCTGCACCCACAGCAGTTGTCGGTCCAGGTCCACGCAGGTCACCCGGTAGTTCTTGACGGGGCACCTGCCGGCCGCGTTCGGGTTGGCGCGGGCCTTGACGGCGACCATGACGCGGTACGTGCCGAGGCTCGCGTACCCGTTCGCCGGGTCGACGGCGTTCTTCGTCTGGAAGTCGCGGATGGCGACGCAGTCCGCCTCCGACTGGACGCCGTCCACCGGCCGCTTCAGGAACTCCTCCATGGGCCGCTGGTACGGGCCCGTGCCGGCCGTGCAGGGCGCGGGGGCCGCGGCGGCGCCGGGCGCGGCGACCAGCGTGCCGGCGAGGGCGGCGGCGAGCGCCGTCGCGGCGAGTGCGGCGGTGGACCGCGCGGTGGGTATCCGGGTCGCCTCGTCCGAACCTTCGGCGGTCTTCCCTGTGGTGTTGCGTCGCATGCGGCACTCCGTCCTCGTGCGTACCCCCGGGTCACCCCCAGTCCAGAGGTACCAGCGCACGCCGGAACGCGCCGCCACGGAGGGCCGAAAAGGTGAGGGGCGCGGGCGCCCGTCTCCGGCGCGCCCGCACCCCTCGTCACCCCGTCAGGGGGTTTCCCGTGAGGAGGTTCCCCGTCGGGGGGCCCGCCTCACGGCAGGTCGTCAGCCCTTGCGCTGCTCGACGACCCCGCCGTGCTTGTGGCCCTTGCCCTTGCCGGGCTCGCCACGCTTGTTGGCGACCTCGACGCGGACGGGCTCGTCGGCGTTCTCGGCGGTGATGGTGAACGGACCGCTGACCGGGTTCTCCGGCAGGACGTACCCCTCGGGCACGGCCGTCTCCAGCACGTAGTACGTGCCGAGCGCGAGCTCGTCGAACGTGCAGTCGCCCTGCGCGTCCGTGGAGCAGCCGGGGCCGACGCGGGTGTCCGCCGGGGTGCCGTTCGACGGCCTGGTCTGGAGGCCGGGCACGTCGTTGGTCTCCTCCCACAGCTCGAACACCGCACCGGCGAGCGCCTTGCCGTTCTTGGCGTCCTTCTTGTGGACGTCGATCTCGCCCGTGGGCGGGGTCGGCGTCCTGGTGTTCTCGGCGGTGACCGTGGCGCCCTGCTGGGCGTTCTCCTCGGTCAGCTCGATCGGGAAGACCGGGTTCGCCGGGAGTTCGTACCCGTCGGGCGCCGCCGTCTCCTGCCAGTAGTACTGGCCAACCTCGACCGTGCGGGTGCAGCGGCCGTTGGAGCCGGTGGTGCAGGGAGTGCCCACGCGGGTGTCGGGGTCCGCACCGGTGGTCTGGAGACCGGGCACGCCGTTGGTCTCCTCCCACAGCTGGAACACCGCGCCCGGGAGCGTGGCACCGGAGATCGCGTCCTCCTTGACCACCGTCACGTCACCGGTGACCGCGGGGGTCTGGACGTTCTCGGCGGTGACGGTCACGCCGTCCGGGATGTCGTTCTCGGTGAGGACGATCGGGAACACCGGGTTCGCCGGCAGGTCATAGCCCGGCGGTGCCGTGATCTCGCGCCAGTAGTACGTACCGGCCACCACGTCACGCGAGCACTGGCCGTTCACCGCAGTGGTGCACGGCGGCGGAAGCTGCGTGTCCGGGTTCCCACCCGTGGTCTGGAGACCGGCCACACCGTTCGTCTCGTGCCACAGCTGGAAGACCGCGCCCGCGAGCGGGTCACCGGTCTCCGAGTCCACCTTCACCACCGTGACCGGCGCCTCACCAGGCGGAGTCGCGGTGTTCGCAGCATCGACACTCACACCCTGAGAAGCGTTCTGAGCAGTCAGCACCAGCGGACCGAAGACCGGGTTCGCCGGCAGGTCATAACCCGTCGGCGCATCAGTCTCCAGCCAGTAGTACGTACCGACCTCGACCGTGCGCGAGCACTCACCATCCGCCCCGGTGGTGCAGGAAGCACCCACCTGGGTGTCGGGGTCGGCTCCGGAGATCTGGAGACCCGGAACGCCGTTCGTCTCCTCCCACAGTTCGAAGGTGGCACCGGCGAGCGGAGCACCCGTCTCCGAGTCCTCCTTCACCACCGTCACGTCACCCCGAACCGGCGGTACCACCGTCGCGGTGTTCTCGGCGGTGACGGTCACGCCGTCCGGGATGTCGTTCTCGGTGAGGACGATCGGGAACACCGGGTTCGCCGGCAGGTCATAGCCCGGCGGCGCCGTGATCTCGCGCCAGTAGTACGTACCGGCCACCACGTCACGCGAGCACTGGCCGTTCACCGCAGTGGTGCACGGCGGCGGAAGCTGCGTGTCCGGGTTCCCACCCGTGGTCTGGAGACCGGCCACACCGTTCGTCTCGTGCCACAGCTGGAAGACCGCGCCCGCGAGCGGGTCACCGGTCTCCGAGTCCACCTTCACCACCGTGACCGGCGCCTCACCAGGCGGAGTCGCGGTGTTCTCGGCGGTGACGGTGACGCCCACGGGGGCGTTCGCCGGGGTCAGCACCAGCGGACCGAAGACCGGGTTCGCCGGCAGGTCATAACCCGTCGGCGCATCAGTCTCCAGCCAGTAGTACGTACCGACCTCGACCGTGCGCGAGCACTCACCATCCGCCCCGGTGGTGCAGGAAGCACCCACCTGGGTGTCGGGGTCGGCTCCGGAGATCTGGAGACCCGGAACGCCGTTCGTCTCCTCCCACAGCTCGAAGGTGGCACCGGCGAGCGGAGCACCCGTCTCCGAGTCCTCCTTCACCACCGTCACGTCACCGGTGACCACGGGGGTCTGGACGTTCTCGGCGACGACGGTCACGCCGTCCGCGGCGTTCTCGTCGGTGAGCACCAGCGGGCCGAAGACCGGGTTCGCCGGCAGGTCGTACCCGGGCGGCGCCGCCGTCTCCTGCCAGTAGTACTGGCCTTCCGGGACGGTGCGGGTGCACTCACCGGTCGCACCGGTGGTGCAGGGGGTGCCGACCGTGGTGTCGGGGTCGGCGCCGCCGGTCTGGAGACCGGGCACGCCGTTGGTCTCCTCCCAGAGCTGGAACACCGCGCCCGGCAACAGGGCGCCCGTGAGGGCGTCCTCCTTCACGACCGTCACGTCACCGCGGGCCGGCGGCGCCGGCACCTCGACGTTCTCCGCGGTCACCGACACCCCGTCCGGGATGTCGTTCTCGGTGAGGGTGAGCGGGAAGACCGGGTTCGCCGGCAGCTCGTAGCCGGGCGGCGGGGTGATCTCGCGCCAGTAGTACGTACCGGCGACCAGGTCGCGGCTGCACTGGCCGTCGGCGCCCGTGGTGCAGGTCGGCGGGAGCTGGGTGTCCGGGTTCGCGCCGGAGGTCTGGAGACCGGCCACGCCGTTCGTCTCGTGCCACAGCTGGAAGACCGCGCCGGCCAGCGGCGCGCCCGTCTCCGAGTCCACCTTGACAACGGTCACCGGGCCCTCGCCCGGCGGGACCGGGGTGCGGGTGTTGGTGGCGCTGACGCTCACTCCGGTCGAGGCGTTCTCCTCGGTCAGCGTGAGGGGGAAGACCGTGACCGCCGGCGGGTCGTAGCCGGGCGGTGCGGAGACCTCGCGCCAGTAGTAGGTGCCGACGGGCACGATCCGGGCGCACTCGCCGACCACGTCCGTGGTGCAGTCCGGCGGGAGCAGGGTGTCCGGGATGGCGCCGGAGGTCTGGAGACCCGGCTCGCCGTTGGTCTCGTGCCACAGCTCGAAGATGGCGCCGGGCAGCGGTTCGCCGGTCTCCGAGTCCGTCTTCTCCAGCGAGATCTCACCGGTGACCGTGGTGCGGCTGTTGTCCGCGGTGACGGTGACGCCGTCCGGGACGTCCTCGGCCGTCAGCACGATCGGGAAGACCGGGTTCGCCGGCAGGTCGTAGCCCGGTGGCGCGGCCGTCTCCTGCCAGTAGTACGTCCCCGGTTCCACGGTCCGCGAGCAGGTGCCGTCCGCGCCCGTGGTGCAGGGGTCGCCCACCTCCGAGTCGGGCGAGGCGCCCGTGGTCTGGAGGCCGGGGACGCCGTTGGTCTCCTCCCACAGCTGGAAGGTGGCGCCGGCCAGCGGGTCACCGGTGGCGGCGTCCTCCTTGACGACCCGCACCGGGGCGGTCGGAACCACCACGGAGCAGTCCGGCAGGTCGCCGTCGAAGGGGTACGCGTGGAACTCCTGGCCGCCGCCGGCGCCGACCACGCTGGTGTGCGTGATGTTGCCGGTGGAGAAGAAGCGGCCGTTGGTGCCCGGCAGGGTGACCGTGGTGTTCGACGCCTGGTTGCCGATCAGCACGCTGCCCTGGAACTGTCCGGTGCCGCGCAGGCCGACGGTGGTGGCGTCGGGGAAGTTCCACAGCAGCCGCTCGCGCAGCGCGTTGAGCGGGTCCGTGTCCGCGATGCCGCCGCTGTAGGTGTTGATGGTGCGGTTGGCGCCCAGGACGTTCACCAGGACCGTGGCGTTCGCCGGGATGTTGTTGAAGACCAGGCCCTGCTGGCCGCCGCTGGCGGTCTGCATGTCGAAGTCGACGTTGAAGACCTGGAGCGCGGAGGTGCCGTCACCGGTGAAGGTGGTCTGGCCGCCCTCGTTGACCGCGGTGCCGGTGGCCGGTCGGGTGCCGGTCTCGGTGCGCGCGTAGCACTGGCTGGCGCTGGTCAGCTCGTCCCGCAGCGCGGTGTAGGGGGCCGCGGCGTTGGGGTCCTGGATGACCGTGCCCTCGATGGTGCCGGTCGCGGTGCCCGCGTGGCGGACGTTGCCGCCGTCGGCGAGCAGTCGCTGTCCGGTGGCGACGGAGACGTTGCCGCCGGTGGTGAGGAAGTCGGTGCCGTCGTCCGGGGGCACGCGCGAACCGACGCCGACGATGCCGATGTTGTAGATCGCGCTGCCGCCGGCGGACTTGTTCTGGTCGAAGTTCCCGAGGACGACGACCTTGCCCTCGGCTTCCGCCGCGCGCTCGCGGACCAGGAAGTTTCCACCCGCGAAGATGTTGATGTTGTTGTCACGGCCGGCGATGGGGCCGTTGTTGATCGGCGGGTACGGGTCGGGGCAGTCGCCCGGCAGACAGGGGCCGAGGCCGCCGGGGAGCGGGGCGCGCAGCTGCGGGGCCCGGCTGGCGCTCTTGGCGCCCTTGCCCTTGCCGCCGGCGCGCTGGCCCTTCCCCTTCTTCCCGCCCTCGTCCTGGCCGGAGTCGGCCACGGTGACGGCCCGTACTCCTTGGCCGGGCGCGGCCACGGCGTTGGTCGCCATGCCCGGTGCGAGGGCGAACGCGGGTGCGGCAGCCGCCAGGACCGCACAGGCGAGGCCCGTGGTCCAGGAACGTTGTCGCAGCCGCGTGAGAACTGCTCTCATCACATCGACTTCTCTCGTTAGGTCTCGGGACTCCCGTTACGGATCCCCGCCCAAGGCTGGCGAGTCGACACATACGGATAGAAGCGACACTCCCGGACAAGGCGAACACTGATTCTGATAATCACCCGCGCGTCGGTACGTGGTGGGGCGCGCCGGATATTCGCTGGCGCTATCGCCCGGCAGGAGGCAGAGTCGCGCGCGGACGCGCCGACCGCATTCACACGTAGCCCAGCCACGCACTCGAACAGGGACGACGCCCGATGCCCCACCCCTCGGCCCTCGATGCCGACGCCGTACGACGACTGCTCAGCCTCGAATCTCCGCCCGTGCTCCCCGTGCGACGTGTCGCCGAGGGGAGCGAGCACGTGACGTGGACGATCGGCCGGGACCGGGTGCTGCGGATGGCGGTCGACGAGGAGACCTCCGAGCGCCAGCGGCGGGAGGTGCGGCTGCGGGACGCGCTGCGGGAGCACCTGCCGGTGGCGGTGCCGCGGAGCCTGGCGTCCGGGGAGTGGGCGCCCGGGCTCGCGTACACCGTGGACGGCCTGCTGCCGGGGCTCTCCGCGGAGCGGCGTACGGTGTCGGGCACGGGCGAGCAGGACCTGTCGGGGCTGCTGGCGGGCCTGCGTTCGTACGACGCGGACAGCGCCGGAGAGGACGGGCTCGGGCTGCCGTCGGAGCCGTGGCGCGACCTCGCGGGACTCACGGCGCGGGCCCAGGTCGCGGCCCGCCAGCTCGCCGCGGACCGGGAGTTCGACCCCACCCTCGTGGAGCGCCGGCTGCACACCCCGCCCGACCCGGAGCCGTCCGCCGTCCTCCTCCACAACGATCTGAAGGGCGAGCACCTGCTGGTCGACGAGGACGGCGCGCTGACCGGCGTACTGGACTGGACGGACGCGGCGCTGGGCGACCCGGCCGAGGACGTCGCCGGGCTCGCGCTCTCCGTGGGCGCCTCCGCCGCGGTCCGCGCCGCCGCGCTCGCCTCGTACGGGCCGCAGGTGTGCCTGCGCGGACTGTGGCTGGCGCGCTGCGACACCCTGCTGAACCTCGCGGACGCGCTGTACGGGCAGGACGACAGCCCGATCCCGCTGCTGCGCAGCCAGCGCGGGCGCGCCTGGCAACTGACGCCGCTGGACCTGTGAAGAAGGGCCGCAGGGGACGGACGCCCCCGCGGCCCCCTGCTCAGCGGCGGATCGCGGCCGGCAGCCTGACGTGCGTGATCTTCGTGTTCAGTCCGCTGTCGCGCAGCCGGCCGTTCTCGTCGAACGCCTCGGGGCCGTCCGTCATCCCGAAGTCGTTGTCGTTGATGACCGCGAGGGTGTCACGCCCGACCAGGGCGATGCCCTCGACCTTGCCGGGCACCCCGGGGACCTTGCCGAGGTCGACGACGAGACGCTTCTCCAGGACGTCGACCCCGGCGCCGGCCAGGTCCTCGGTCTGCTCGTAACTGGGCGACGTCTGCACGTCGTCCCAGCGACTGTCGAGGATGCCCTCGTCGCGCGGCAGCACCACCCGGTGCAGCCGGGCGGTGCGGTCGGTGCGCTCCTGCACCAGGACGGTGTTCGCGTCCACCGGGACCAGCGCGGACACCTTCAGCTCCGACTGGTCGGCCTCCGCCGGATCCACGACGTTCACCGGGTCGACCCGGTAGGCGTACTCCCCCGTCACCTCGCCCTCCTCGGGCGAGAACCGCAGCAGCCGCAGGTTCCTGGACGCCTCGCCGGCGGCCTTGTCGGGCACCAGCAGCGGGCTCTGCACGGCGATCACCAGATCGCCGCCGGGCAGCACGGTCAGCGCTTCGAAGCCGCGGTTCTGCTTGCGGTTCAGCAGGATCGACGGCAGCGCCTCGACGACGGGGTAGTCGGCGCCCTGGAGCTTCAGGCCCTCGGGCACGTAGCGGGCGAGCACCTGGCCGCTGGCGGAGAGGTGGACCAGCGAGGGGCTGTACTCGTCGACCACCCAGAACGTGCCGTCGGCGGCCCGGGCCAGGCCCTCGGCGTCGAGCCCGTTCGGGTTCGTCTCCAGCGGGGTGCGCGCGTCGTAGCTGAACGGCGCTTCGTCCCGGGCGAGTTGGTTCGGCAGACCGGTCACCGGCTTGCCGGAGCGGGTGGTGATCGGGACGGCGTCGAGCACCCGGAGCCGGGCTCCGTCGGCCTTCACCCGGACGATCGCCGGGCTGAACCCGGGCACGGCGAACGTCCGGCGCTTCTTGCCGTCCACCGTGATCAGGCCGTTGGGGCCGCGGTCGGTGAGCGCCCAGAACTCGCCGGGCCGGTCGGCCGGGTAGAGGTCGCTGCCGACGCCGAGGTGCACGCCGCGGTCGTTGTCGACCGAGCCGGGGAACAGTCCGTTGCTGAAGTCGGCGAGGGGTATCTCGTCCAACACGGCCGAGGCGGTGACCACGGGGCCCCGGGCCTGCTTCGGGGCGTCGCCGCCGGGCCGGTCGTCGGTGGCGGTCGCGGTGAAGGCGACGCCGCCGACGAGGGCGAGCGGCAGGGCGACGGTGAGCGTGACGCGCAGCGGGCGCGACAGGCGCGAACGCGAACGGGCTTGCGCACGGGCGGGGTTACGGGGGGACATCGGGCCTCCTGGTGGGGGACAGGAACCGAGCGGTCGGCCGGCGGTGGGCGCCGGCCCCGCGTGGATCACCGACTCTGCCGCACGCTCCCGGCCCGCGGGCGGGGTTCCCTCCCTTAAGGCCGAACCTCACCCCCGCGCCAGCGGTTCCATCAAGAGTTCACCCGGGTTTCACCCGGAATACCGAGGCCGCCGAAACCACTTCAACGCCGTTCTGGCTGAAATGCATATGACATGCGTGCGAGGTCGGTGCTCAACCCGTCGCGCGGGCCAGAGCGCGGTGCTCCGTCGGACGGAGCCCCATGGTCCGCTTGAACGCCACGCTCAGCGCGTACGCGTTGGCGTACCCCACCTTGCGGGAGACCGCGGCCACGGTCTCGTCGGTCTCCGCGAGCAGGTCCGCGGCCCAGCAGATGCGCCAGTCCGTCAGGTACGCCATCGGCGGCTGCCCCACCAGGTCCGAGAACCGCCGGGCGAACCGCGCCCGCGACAGCCCCACCTCGGCGGCGAGCCCGGCGACCGTCCACGCGCGGGCCGGATCGCCGTGGATCAGCTTGAGCGCCCGCCCCACCACCGGGTCCCGGTACGCCCGGTACCAGGCGGGTGCGTGGGCGTGCGGCAGCTCGAACCAGTCCCGCAGCGCCGAGACGAGCAACAGGTCCAGCAGCCGGTCCAGGACCACCTGGCGCCCGAGCACGTCCCGCCCGACCTCCCGCTGGATCATGTCGAGCGCCGGGCACCCCTCGGGCGGCAGCGGCACGCGGGCGATCGGCGGCAGCACGCTCAGCACCCGCTGCGAGACGCTGCCGTGCAGTTGGTACGTCCCCTTCAGCAGGACGACGCCGGTTTCCTCCTGCGACTCCAGCGGGCACATCGGCAGGTCGCCGCCGAGGACCAGCGCGCCCTCGGGGGTCGTGCACCGGTGGTCGTCACGGATGAACGCACGCGGCGCGGTGTCGGGCGAGTCGGCGACGGTGTACGGCGCGGGGCCGACGACGATCGCCACGTCGCCGTGGCGCAGCGGCACCGGCTCCACCCCGTCCCGCACCACCCAGCCGTCCCCCCGGAGCATCGTCAGCAGCGCCAGCGGCGTCCCTTCGAGGAACTGGAGCGACCAGGGCGGCATGACCACGGACTGGTCGAAGAGGGCACCCCGGGGCCGGACGTCTTGGAGCAGGCTCGACAACGCGTCTTCCATGCCCCGGATCGTACGGCCGCGGCGGGCAGGCGGGCGAGACGATCAGACATCGAAGCGAGAGGAGCAACCATCGCACGTGCCGCACGGCGCCGCTGTACTGGTGTGCATGACGACAACGACACGCAACGCCTCCACCGCTTCCTCCTCCGCCGCTGACTTCGGGACCGTGCTGGTGCTCGGCGGCACCGGCAAGACCGGCCGCCGGGTCGCCGAAGAGCTGCGCAGCCGCGGCTTCACCACGGCCGCGGCCTCCCGCTCCGGAGCGGTCCGCTTCGACTGGGCCGACCGCTCCACCTGGGAACCGGCCCTCACCGGCGCCCGTTCGGTGTACGTCGTGGACTCCCAGGGCCCGGACGTGGGCGAGGAGGTACGGGACTTCGCCGCGCTCGCCGCGCGCCTGGGCGTGGAGCGGCTGGTGCTGCTCTCCGCCCGCGCCTGGGCCGAGATCGACGAGAACGGCCCCTTCGCCGCCCCCGAACACGCGGTCCGCGGCTCCGGCCTCGCGTGGACGGTCCTGCGCCCGACCTGGTTCGCGGAGAACTTCACCGAGCTGGACGACTTCGCCCCGCTGCTGGCCACCGGCGAGCTGCGGCTGCCGACGGGCACGGGCCGGGAGGCGTTCATCGTCCTCCAGGACCTGGTGGACGTGGCCGTCGCCGCGCTGACGGAGGACGGCCACGCGGGCCGTACGTACGTCCTGTCCGGCGCGCGCTCGCTGACCTTCGCCGACGCGGTCGCGGAGATCGCGGAGGCGTCCGGCCGCACCTTGCGCTTCACGCCGTTGGACGAGCAGGAGTACCGCGCGGGAGCGGCTGCGGCCGGGTACCCCGACGAGGTCACCGACGCGATGGTGCGGATCTACCACCACATCCGCGACGAGGTCGGCCCGGACGTGACGGACGGCGTCCGGCAGGCGCTGGGGCGCGAGCCGCGGGACTTCTCGGAGTACGTCAGGGCCACGGACTTCTCCGCTGCCGCGCCTACGGCTTGAAAGCGCCCGCCGCGACGCGCCGCTGAGCCCAGTCCGACCGGGTGAGCACGTACTCGACCTCACCGTGCTCGGAGCCCTCGATCGCCTCCGGCCACTCCCCGGTGAAGCTGCGCAGGAGGGACAGCCCGGCCTTCTCCATCACCCGCCGGGACCGGGTGTTGACCGCCATGGTGTTCGCGGTGACCACGTCGACGCCGAGGTCGGTGAAGCCCTTGTCGACCAGGGCCCGCGCGCCCTCCGTGGCGTACCCCTTGCCCCAGGCCGAGGCGTGCAGCCGGTAGCCGAGTTCGACGACGGCGGCGATGTCGTCGGCGACGGGCCGGAACTCGAACCAGCCGAGGAACGCGCCGCCCGCCTTCTCCTCGGCGGCCCAGTACCCGCGGGTGCCGGTGCAGGGGTGGTCGTGGAGGACCCGCGGCAGCACCCGCGTGCGGACCGTCTCCCGGCTGGTCGGCTTGCCGCCGCTGAGGTAGCGCATCACCTCGGGGTCGCCGTCCAGGTCGAAGAGGCGGTCGGCGTCGTCGGCGGTGAACGGTCGCAGGGCGAGCCGGGCGGTCTCCAGGAAGACGGGCATCCTTCGATTCTCGCCGTCGGCTTCGGGGCCGGCCAGCGGGTTTCCGTCGGCGTCGCCGTCAGACGGTGGGGAGGACCGCCGCAGTGGGTATGGCGGCGTCCTCGCCGTCCAGCCAGATCCGCTGCCCGTCCGGGGTGATCGTGATCCCGTACCGGTCCCGCGCGGGCCGTCCGCGCAGGGCCCAGTCCCCGTAGGCGGTCTCGACCGTCTCCCACAGCCGGCGCGGCCCGTACTGCTCGACGGCGTACGCGTCGCGCCCCGGGACGTAGTCGACGGAGGCCCAGGACCGGCGGTCGTCGGCGAGGATCCACAGCGTGGACTCGCGGCTGCCGTCGTCCGCGTCCACCAGCGCGTACCAGGCGTCCGGCAGGGCCAGCCCGATGTGGAACAGCGCGTCCGAACTGCCCAGGACCTCCTGCGGGTCGAGGGTCGTCCGCGTCTCCTCCGCCTGCTCGACGTGGTGGACGAAGTCGGACAGGTAGCCCCGGTGGGGCCGGCCGTTGCGCGACCGCATGAACGCCGGGTACCCGTGGAACCGTCCGCGCCCCACGCCGTCGCCCACGTCCAGCACGGCGTAACTGGCGTGGAAGAAGCTCCCGCCCCACGGCGCGACGATCCGGCCGGCGGGCACCTGCTCGATCCACGCGTACGGGATGCGGGGCACGGTGTACGTGGCCACCAGCCGGTCGTACGGCGCGCTGTCGGGCCACCCGCGGTCGGCGTCCGCGCACACGATCGCCGGACAGTACCCCGCCAACGCGCAGTTGCGGACGGCCTGTTGCACGAGCCCGGGGTCCACGTCGACGGACACGACGTTCTCCGACCCCAGCCGGTGCGCGAGCCAGGCCGCGTTGTACCCCGTCCCGGCCCCCGCTTCGAGGACCCGGTGGCCGGGCGCGGCCTGGAGGAGCCGGAGCATGTCCAGCATCACCGACGGCATCGAACTGGACGACGTCGGCAGCAGGTACGCGCCCTGCGGCGCCTCCCGGCCGTCGTTGTACTGCGTGGTGAGCGGCAGGTCCCCGTACGCGTACCGCAGCCACCGGTCGGGCGCACGGCTGCGGGACACCACGCGCCCCCTGGCCTCGAACGTGTCCGGCAGGAACAACTCCCGCGGCACGGCGGCGACCGTCTCCCGCCACTCCGCGGGCACCGCGCCCTTGTTGACCAGGATCTCGACCAACCGCTCCGGTGACGTCACGTCAGCGTGTCACTCCTCGTCGGGCTGCGCCGGCGGAATCGGCCGCTCCCACTGCCCGTCGGACTCCCGCGGCGCCTGCTGCTGGTCCCCGTCCGAGCCGCCCTTGCCGTCCCCGTGCTTCCCCATGGTCCACCTCCGTGCGATCCGCCGCCTGCCCGTAGGCTCCCGCACCGCCGGCACGTCCGGCAGGCGTCTTCCGGCCGAGCGCGCGGCGCGTTGTGGCACGCCCGGCGTGGATCTCGGGCCGCGGTCCCCCCAGTGAGCCCCGCCGCGGGCGAGTCGAAGACCACGTCCGGGGACTCGTAGTCGGCGTGCGCAGGTCCACCACGTCGCAGGCCCGCAGCCGTCACGACTCGCTCGGTCCCCCCGGGCGGACGGGGCTGCCGGGACGCACGGACGGGTCCGCGCGGGCAAAGGTGGCGGCCAGCGAGTGGTGGACCTCGCGGTAGGTGCTCGGCGTCGTACCGGTGAAGCGCTGGAAGTGGTGGCGCAGGCTCGCGGCGGTACCGAAACCCGTCCTTGCCGCGATCACCTCGACCGTGTCGACCCCCTCCTCCAACATGCCCATGGCCCGCAGCAGCCGGGCCGTCAGCAAGTACTGGACGGGGGTGAGCCCGGTGTGGTCGCGAAACCGCCGGTTGAGGGTGCGGACGCTGACCCCGGCGTGGGCGGCGATGTCAGCGAGGGTCAGCGGTCGATGGAGGCTGGTCTCCAGCCACTGGAGCGTCGGCCCGATGCCGCTGTCGGCGGCGGCTGTTGCCCGTTCGATGCGCTGGTGGGCGGCCAGCGCGTCCTGGTGCAACGGCAACACGATCATCCTCGCGGTCAGGGCGGCGGCGAGGAGACCGAAGTCGTCATTGACGAGGTGCAGACAGACGTCCATGCCGCCGAGGGTGCCGCCGGAGCTGTAGAAGGGCGGGTCCTCGACCACGGCGGCGCCCGCATCGACCTCGACGCGCGGATGGCGGTGGGCCAATTCCTCCGTGTACGCCCAGCCGGTGGTGACCCTGCGACCATCGAGCAGGCCCGTCGCGGCGACGGTGAAGGAGCCCGTCCCGACCGTGACGATCCGGCTCCCGCGGCCCGCAGCGTCACGCAACGCACCGGCTACCTCCGAAGGAGGAGCTTCGCGGAATCCGTCATGCCCGGGGACGATGACGACGTCCGCTCCGGCGAGCCCGTCCAGGCCGTGGGGCGCAGTGATCCCGAAACCGGCCGGGCCACCAGTGCCTCGAAGGCCGGGAGCGGCACAAAGTCGCAGTTCATAGGCGGCTTGGGGGTAATGGCGGGAGGCTGCCGTGAACCCCTCGGTGAGGGTCGTGAGCTGGTATCCGCAGACCCCGTCAAAGGCGAGCAGGGCGATCACTGGCATGGCAGGAATCTAGCCCACGGTGGCAACGGGAGCGCTGTGCGGGGGCGGTCCGTCATCACAGGATGTGATCAGCGGCGCCGGGGACCGAAGGATCGCCCGGCGGCCAGCATCGGACGCACCACACCCATGACCGCAGGGACATCCCTGTGCCCACCGTCCGGCCCGGACACGGAAGGGCGCACCTGCGCACCAGGGGGTGGGGTGGCCGGACCGGGGCCGGGGCGGCGACCGGGGCCGTGACCGACGCGTCCACCCGCTGAACCACCCAACGACCGACCGAGGAGGAAACCCATGACATCGAGGAAGCCCGACGGGGAACCGAAGGGGACGCACCGCCTGCCGTACTCGCTACTGATGACGGCGACGGCAGTGGTGGCGGCCCTCTGCACGGCGGCCCCGGCCGTCGCCGCGGGACCACCGGTTCCCACGGCGCCCGTCGCCACCTCATCCGCGTCCGCCGCGGGCGGCGAGGCCGGCGGGACCGGTACGAGCAAGTCCGGTGATCGCGAGGTGATCGCCGGACTGGAGCGGCACGCACACCCGCTCCGCACGACCGAGCCGGGCGGCTCCGGCCAGGACCTGGCCGCACTGAGCCGGATGGTCCGCGGAGCGACCATCGTCGGCGTCGGTGAGGCCACCCACGGCTCGAAGGAACTGTTCGCGCTGAAGGACCGGCTGTTCCGGCATCTCGTTGCCACCCGGGGATTCACCACCTTCGGGATGGAGGCAAGTTGGTCGTCCGGGGTCCGGCTCGACCGGTGGGTGACTTCCGGCGAAGGCGATCTGCGGCAGATCATGCGGGAGGAGTTCCAAGGGGGATACGGAATCTGGAACAACGGCGAATTCCTGCGGCTGTTCTCCTGGATGCGCGAGTACAACCGGAACACCCCGGATCGGCCGCTGCGGATCATGGGCAACGACGTCAACGACGTCGGCCCGGAGCAGTACGAGCGGATCCTCGACCGCGCTGGCGAGGACCATCCGGAGCTGTTGCCTGAACTGCGGCAGCGGTACGCGGGACTGCGCGCCCTGCCGAAGAGCGTGGCCGAGCGCGAAGAGGCCATGGCGACGAAACCGCTCGCCGAGCGCCGCCAGTTCGCTACCGATGCCAAGGGCGCGTACGAGTTGCTGAAGCGTGCCCCGGGGGTGGACTCCTGGCTGCTCCAAGAGGCACGGGCCGTCTCCCAGGTGTCGAGCCTTCTTGCCTTCGACTTCGGCGACGAAGCCCAGCAGGCCCCCATGAACAGGCAGCGCGATCGGGCCATGGCCGAGAACACCGTCTGGTGGCAGCGGCACATCGGAGGCAAGGTGCTGGTCTCCGCGCACAACGCCCACCTCGGGTACACGTCCCCCGACCCGACCACCCACCCGGTCGTCCAGGGTGCGGATCTGCGAGAACTGGTCGGGCGCGACTACGTCTCCATCGGCACCGCCATCCACAGCGGCCGGTACCGGGCCACGGACATGAGGACGGGCCAGCGGGGTGTCTTCGACACGGGCCCGGCCGCGCCCGGCAGCAATGAGCACCTGCTCGACCGGGTGAGCCACCACGACTACTACGTGGACCTGCGCACGGCACGCCGCGATCCGGTGCTGAACCGTTGGCTGTCGAGGGACCGGCCGACCTTCGTCGTCCCTGCGGGATATCCCAACGAGACGTCGCAGGTGGCGCTCGGGGCCACGTTCGACGTGCTGGTGCATCTACACCGGGTGGAGGAGAACACAGAGGTCCCGGGGAACGCTGCCACGCCGTAGCCGGATCTCAAGGAAGGCTCACGGGAAAGCCTTTGGCCCCGGCCGGTGCTTCCGTTCTAGTGGTCGTTGCAACACCTCAGCTCAAGGGGTGCGATGGACTTCAGGATCCGGGAGAACCGGCAGGCTCAGGGGCCCAAGGCCCT
>NZ_JBEZNF010000034.1:0-89624 GCF_040653095.1 Streptomyces sp. NPDC048057 | reverse complement strand
CCAGGCCGAACTCGCCGCCGAAACCCGCAGGTTCTTCCACCGTCGACAGCGTCAGCCCCACGTCGTCACCGGCTACTTCAAAGCCCCGCACGTCCGCTACATCCTCGACGAGTGAACCCAATGAGTTTCTGATCAATAGTACTGACCGGCGGGCAGGTCGCTGAAGGTGCAGGACCCGGCGGCGTCGGTGGAGCAGCCGGTGCCCACTTGGGTGTCGGGGTCGGCGCCGGTGGTCTGGAGGCCCGTCACCCCGTCGGTCTCCTGCCACAGTTGGAAGGTCGCCCCGGCCAGCGGAGCGCTGGTGTCGGCGTCCTCCTTGACCACGGTGACCGCGCCGGTGACCGGCGGGGTGACGTGGTTGATGTTGGTGAAGGTGACCGGGGCCGCGCGGTAGACGCCGCCGTTGGAGTCGTTCACGATCGCGTCGCCGCCGGCGAAGAAACCGCCGACCTTGATCGCGGAGAGCAGCCCGCGGTCGAACTCCTGGAGGTAGGGCCAGGCCAGCAGGGCGTCCGCTGGGTGACGCCGAGTTGCGAGGTGGAGTCGAGGCGGAAGCCGGCCGCCCACTCCGCAGGGGTGATGTACTTGGTGAACAGGATGGTGCGTCCGGAGACCGACCCGGACGAACCGGGGGCGTACTCCTTGATCGCGGTCATGGAGAAGTGCTTGGTGATCGTGGTCGCCGTCACGCTGCCGCCGACGTCGACGGTGATCGGCAGGATGCGCCCGCCGAGGTAGCCGCCGGTGCCACCGGAGAGGAAGGCCCGGTCACCGGAGGAGGTGACGAAGAGCCCGGAGTCGTTGAAGTGCGAGCCGGCCGGGAAGCCGCCGTCGATCCAGTACCCCAGCGCCCAGTCCGGACCGGTGCCGAACTGCGACAGGTCCCGGAACCCGAGCAGGTTCCCGTTCGCGTCGTAGTCCTTCTGGTACTCCAGCACGTAGTACGTGTGCGTGGTGTCGATCTGGACGTCGGTGCAGGACCCGCCGTCGACCTCGTACAACTGCCCGCCGTACAGGTTCGGGCTGCTCGGGTCGAGCAATCCGTCCGGGGTGTCCAGGTTCGCCGCCACCTGCTGTTGGGTCGGCACCCCGGGCATGCCCGCGTACACCTCGTCCACGAACTCGCCCGGGGAGACGCCCGCGTCGTAGACCGCCATGTACGTCAGGTGCCCGAGCGGCAGTGGCTGCTCCGTGCTGACCTGGCCCGTGGTGAACGGTCCGCCGTCCACGCTGCGGTCCGAACACAGCGACAGCGTTCCCGTGGCCGCCTTGACCGCGGCGGGCGGCGGGTCTGACCCGCCGTCCGCGCCGGCCGCCGAACGCCGGCGCGGCTTCTCTGAACACGGCGTCGAAGCCGTTTCGTCTCAGCATGGTGCGATACCAGCGCCTGCGGGGCCGGGCGGTCCGCCGCACACGCGCTGCCCCGGGAAGACCACTCCGCTGTCCCACAGGGCCCTGCGCCCGGTGAGGTGTACGTCAGGCGCGCGGAGGGCCGGACCGCCCTCCAGCGCGGACCCGTCCCGGTCACCCGGACCTGGGGACGAAGCGCGCCACGATGGCCACGAGCCGTCCCGCGGGGGCAATTTGCACTGCGCTTGACGCTGCGCTGCAAGTCCCCTGAACCCGCCCTTCCTACGCTGACGCGGGGGCCGACGTCACCCGTACGAGGCAGAGCAGCGCAGGTCATCGCAGGAGACCGGCGCCGAGGCCGCCGCCAGTGCACTCGGCCCCGTACTGCCGTTCCCCCCTGCGTCCGCTCCTGGGACGCGTCAACCCGGAGGAGGAGTCGTGGGCTCCCATCCCACTCCCGATTCAGTCGCCGCACCGCCCCCCGGGCAGGAAGGCGGGTCGGCCGCGCCGCCCGGCGGCGGGCCGCTGGCCCGGTTCGGCGGCTGGCTCGCGCGCCGTCGGCGACTGGTGTTGGTCTCCGCACTGATCGCGGTGATCGTCGCGGTGCCGTTCGGCGCCGACGTGGAGAGCCGGCTGTCGGAAGGGGGGATCACCTCCCCGGGCTCCGAGGCTGCGCGCGCCGACGAACTGCTCAACACGGAGTTCACCGCCGGCTCGCCACACCTGGTCTTCGTCGTCAAGGCGCCCGGTTCCGTCGACGGGCCGGAGGTGACCCGGCAGGGCGAACGGCTGACCGAGGAGCTGGCGGCCGAACGGGGCGTGGTCCAGGCCGCGTCGTACTGGTCGCTGGGGCGCGCCGAACCGCTGCGCGCCGAGGACGGCCGCTCGGCCCTGGTGCTGGTGCGGCTCGCGGGGGACGAGGACACGGTCCGCAAGAGCGCCAAACGGCTCGTGCCGCGGACCGTCGGCGAACGCGACGGCCTTGAGGTGACGGCCACCGGTGTCACCGCCGTGCGCATGGAGATCGAGGAACGCAGCAGCGAGGACCTGGTGAAGGCGGAGCTGCTGGCCGCGCCCGTCGTGCTGTTCATCCTGCTACTGGTGTTCCGCAGCGTGGTGGCCGCCCTGCTGCCGCTGCTCGTCGGCGTGATCGCGGTGATCGGGTCGTTCGTGATCCTGCGGCTGCTGGACATGCTCGTGCCGGTGTCGGTGTTCAGCGTGAACATCACCACGGCGCTGGGCCTCGGCCTGGCGATCGACTACAGCCTCTTCGTCGTCACGCGCTACCGGGAGGAGTTGGCGGGCGGGCGCGAGGTGTGGCCGGCGATAGCCGAGACGGTGCGCACCGCCGGTCGCACCGTGGTGTTCTCCGCGCTGACCGTGGCGCTGTCGCTGTCGGCGATGCTCGTCTTCCCCATGTACCACCTGCGGTCCTTCGCCTACTCCGGGATCGCGGTGGTGCTGCTGGCGGCCGTGGGGTCGGTGGTGGTGCTGCCGGCGATGCTGGCCGTGCTGGGGCGTCGGGTGGACGCGCTGAGCGTGCCGCGGCTGCGTCGCCGCCGGAAGGCGACACCGCAGCGGGACCCGCAGAGCGGCTTCTGGCACCGGATCGCCACCTCGGTGATGAAGCGGCCGGTGCCGTTCTCCGTCGCCGTCGTCGCCCTGCTGCTGACCCTCGGGGTGCCGTTCCTGCGGGTGGAGTTCGCCGACAGCGACGACCGGGTGCTGCCGCCGTCGTCCCCGGCCTACCAGGCCGCGCAGGTGCTGCGGGAGGACTTCGACAGTCGGGAGGGCTCCCCCATCTCGGTGGTGCTGCCGAAGGTGGACGCCCAGAAGCGCTCCGCCGACGTGGCCGCGTACGCCCAGGAGGTGTCCCGGCTGCCCGGGGTCACCCGGGTCGACGCGTCCACCGGCTTCTACGCACAGGGGCGTCAGGTCGAGCCGCCGAACGAGGCGTCCGCCCGCTTCGGCTCCGACGCCGGCACCTGGCTGGCGGTGGTCTCGGACACCGAGCCGTACTCCCAGCAGGGCATGGACCTCGTCGGTGCGGTGCGCGGCGTGCCGGCGCCGGCGGACGCGCTGGTCGGCGGGCAGGCCGCGCTGCTGGTGGACTCCAAGGCGACGCTGGGGCAGAAGCTGCCGTGGGCGCTGGGCATCATCGCGGCGTCCACGCTGGTGCTGCTGTTCCTGTTCACCGGCAGCCTGCTGATCCCCGTCAAGGCGGTCGTGCTCAACCTGCTCAGTCTCACCGCCGCCTTCGGCGCGATGGTGTTCGTGTTCCAGGACGGCAACCTGCGGTGGCTCGTGGGGGACTTCGTGGTCACCGGGATGATCGACATCGACACCCCGGTGCTGCTGTTCTGCGTGGCGTTCGGACTGTCCATGGACTACGAGGTGTTCATGCTCTCCCGCATCAAGGAGGAGTACGCCCGCAGCGGTGACAACACGGCGTCCGTCGCCTGGGGGCTGGAGCACACCGGGCGTCTCATCACCGCCGCCGCGGCCCTGGTGGCGGCGGTCCTGCTGGCGTTCGCGACCTCCGGGCTGACGCCGTTGAAGCTGCTGGGGGTGGGGCTTGCGCTGGCCGTCATCGTCGACGCGACCCTGGTGCGGGGCGTGCTGGTGCCGGCGTTCATGCGGCTGGCGGGCCGGGCGAACTGGTGGGCACCGGCCCCCCTGGCCCGGCTGCACAAACGCATCGGCCTGCCCGACTGACCCCGCGTCCGCCCCCGCTCCGGCGGGGCCCGTGGCACATACCGACGCCCCCGTCCCGGCCCGCACTCCGCGGCCGTGACGGGGGCGTTCGCCGTGTCGCCCCGCGCGGTCGGCCCCCGGGGCGGAAACGGCAACGCACCTACAGACGCACTCAACGTCCGGCCTGGAGAACCCGGAGAACCCCTGACCTTCCATTGACACGGATCTGCCGGGCCGCTGCATGTGCGGTTCCTAGCGTGGTGGTCATGGGTCAATCCCGCGCAAGGGGGCGCGGGGCGGTCGGAACCCGACCGTTTGACGCGCTACCGCACGGGGGTGCCCACGGGCATGCACTACCTGGAACGTGAACGTGAGCTTCTCGAAGCACTGCTGCCGGGCCTGGACGCGGCCCTCGCCGCCGTCCCGCTGAGCGAGCTGGAGCAGCCCGCGGGCCCCGGCGTCGCGGCCTTCCGCGCCGCCGGGGGCCCCGGGCTCCTCGTCCCCGCCGAGCACGGCGGCAAGGGCGCGGACCTGCTGACCGCGGTGCGGATCCAACGGGCCGTCGCCACCCGCTCGCCCTCGCTCGCGGTCGCCACGACCATGCACCACTTCTCCGTCGCCTCCCTGGTGGAGGCCGCCTCGGCCGGCGAGGGCATGGAGTGGCTGCTGCTGACGGCCATCGCGAACGACGGTCTGCTGCTGGCGTCCGGGTTCGCCGAGGGCCGCACCGGTCAGGGGATCTTGAGCCCGAGCCTCACCGCCCGCGTGGAGGGCGGGAAGATCTGGCTGAGCGGGTCGAAGAAGCCGTGCAGCCTGTCCCGTTCGATGGACCTGCTGACCGCCTCCGTCGCCCTGCCGGAGCCCGACGGCGGCACCCGGCTCGCCGTGGCGCTGGTGCCGAAGGACGCGGCGGGGGTGTCGGTGCGGCCGTTCTGGCACAGCCCGGTCCTCGCCGGCGCCGAGAGCGACGAGGTCGTGTTGGACGACGTCGAGGTGCCGCCCGACCTCGTCGTCCGCACCGACGTCACCGACGACGGGCGCCTGGACCGGTTGCAGACCGTCGGGTTCGTCTGGTTCGAGGCCCTGATGACCGCGAGCTATCTGGGCACCGTCTCCGCGCTGGTGGAACGCGTGCTGGCGGCGCCGAAGCTCCCCCCGGCCGTGAAGGCCGACGTCACCACGGAGCTGCACGCCTGCTGGCTGGCGCTGGAGGGGCTGGCCCGCACGGCCGGGGCGGCCCCCGGCGAGCACGCCCTGGCCGATGCACTGGTGTGCCGGTACGCCGCGCAGGACGCCATCGACCGGATCGCGGGCCGGTGCCTGGAGGCCCTCGGCGGCATGAGCTTCATCTCCTGCGGCGACGCCGCCTACCTCAACTCCGCCTGCCGGGCCCTGGCCTTCCACCCGCCGTCCCGAGCCCGCATGGCCGCCCCGCTCACCGACCACTTCGCCGGTCGTCCGCTGCGCGTCGGCTGACCTCCTGCTGTCCCTGCCCGCTTGACCGCGAGGTGACCACCCGTGCCCGTTTCCCCGACCGTGCTGCTCACCGGAGCCTCCGGTGTCGTCGGCACCGCACTGCTCCACGAGTTGACGCACTGCCACGTCATCGCCCTGGTCCACCGCACGCCCTGCCCCGGCGCCGACGAGAGCGTCGTCGGCGATCTCACCGGTACCCGGTTCGGCCTGGACGCCGCCGCGTACGCGCGGCTCGCCGCCCGCGTCGACGTCGTCGTGCACTGCGCGGCGATCACCAGCTTCTCCGCGGGGCCCGCCGCCACGCACCGGCTGAACGAGGCGGGGACGGGCGAGGTCCTGCGCTTCACCGAGGCCGCCGACGCGGTCCTGCACCACGTGTCCACGGCGTTCGTGGCCCGCCGTGAGCTGACCCGTACCGGCGCCGCGAGCGGCGACGCCACCGCCCGGCCCGAGGACTACCTGGACTCCAAGCGCGCCGGCGAGGAGGCCGTGCGCGCCAGTGGCGTGCCGGCGGTGATCGTCCGGCCCTCGGTCGTCATCGGCGACTCGACCACCGGGCGGATCGCGACCTTCCAGGGCATGCACGGCATCGTGCACGCCCTGCTGCGCGAACTCCTCCCGCTGGTGCCCGTGCCCGCGGACTCCCGCGTCGACTTCGTCCCCCAGGACGTCGTCGCCCGCTCCATCGCCGCGCTGATCGCCGAGGGGCGCCGCGACGGCGAGGCGTGGATCACCGCCGGGGCCGCGGCGCCGACCGCGCAGCGGGTGCTGGAGCTGACCGGGAAGGTCGCCGCCGACCTGGGGGTGCCGATGAGGATCCCGCGGACCGTCGGCCCGGACATGGTCGACCGGCTGATCCGACCGGTGTTCATCTCCGCGCTCCACCCGCGGGCGCGCCGCACGTTCGACGACCTGCTCGCGATGACCGCGCTCTTCGCCGGCGCCGACGCGTTCCCGAGCACCCTGGGTCACACCCCCGCCTCGGTGGCCGCGCTGACGCCCGGTGGGATCGAGTCCGCGTACGAGGCTTCCGTACGGCACATCGCCCGCGCGCGGGGCCTGGTCCGCACGGCCCGGGCTGCGGAGGTGGCGCCGCGATGACCGCACCGACGAGTGCGCGACGGGCCGCAGCGGACGGCCGCGCGGTCCTGGACCTCTACCGGCGCCACGTCAGCCGCGGGCGGGCCAGGCTCGCCGCGCTGACCGGCGGGGTGACGGAGGTGGCGTCCGCCGGCTCCCGGGTGCGGGACGCGGACGGCCGGGAGTACGTCGACTGCGGCGGGTACGGCGTGTTCCTGCTGGGCCACTGCCATCCGACGGTGGTGGACGCGGTCGTCGACCAGGTCCGCCGTCATCCGATGGCCACCCGGATCCTGTTGGAGCCGGTGGTGGCGCAGGCCGCCGAGGCGCTGGCGCGCGTGACCCCCGCCGGACTGGACTACGCGCACTTCGTGACCTCCGGCGCGGAGGCGACCGAGACCGCGATCAAGCTGGCCCGCGCGCACGGCAAGCGGCGGCTGGTGTCCGCCGTGGGCGGCTACCACGGCAAGACCACCGGAGCCCTGGCCCTGACGGCGAAGCCGTTCTACCAGGATCCGTTCCGGCCGCTGCTGGCCGCCGAGCACGTCCCCTACGGGGACGCCGACGCCCTCGAACGGGCGCTGGCCGACGGCGGGCCCGCGTGCGTGGTCGTCGAGCCGGTCCAGGGCGAGGCCGGGGTCGTCCTGCCGCCGCCCGGATACCTGCGGCGGGTGCAGCGGGCGTGCCGCGAGCACGGCGCGCTCTTCGTGCTCGACGAGATCCAGACCGGGCTCGGTCGGCTCGGTTCATGGTGGGGCGCGGACGCCGAAGGGGTCACCCCCGACGTGCTGCTGGTGGGCAAGAACCTCTCCGGCGGGGTCGTCCCGGTCGCCGCCGCCGTGGCCACCGCGGACGCGTACGCGCCCTTCGACCGCGACCCGTTCCTGCACACCTCGACCTTCGCCGGCGCGCCCGTGGCCATGGCCGCCGCCGCGGCTGCCGTCACGGCGATCGACGACGAGGGTCTCGTCGACCGCGCCCGCGTCCTCGGCGAGCAGCTGCTGCACCTGCTGGACGAGGCGTTCGCCCCCGTGATGGGGGACGCCGTGGTGGAGATCCGCGGCCGGGGCCTGCTGATCGGCGTCGAACTCGCCGACGAGGGCCTCGCCGGTGAGCTGGTGCTGCACCTGCTGCGCGCCGGCGTGCTGGTCAACCACTCCCTCAACGCCCACAAGGTGGTGCGGCTGACGCCGCCCGCGGTCCTCACCGACACCGACCTGGACCTGCTGGCGGACGCCTTCGCCTCCGCCCGCACCGCCCTCATCAACGCCCTCTCGTCGACCCGAAGGACGGTGCACTGACGATGCCCGAGGTCACTTTGGACGCCCGCGTCCCCGGCACCGACCCCCGTACGGTCTTCGACCGGCTCGCGGACTTCGCGGCGTACCCCCGGTACACCGACGCGGTCCGCGAGGTCACCATCACCGACGTCGACCACGGGGTCATCGCCTCGCACTGGTCGGTGAACTTCCGCAACGGAGTGCTGTGCTGGTCCGAGCACGATCGGATCGACCCGGCCGCGCTCACCATTGAGTTCGCCCAGGTCGAGGGGGACTTCGACACCTTCGCCGGCGCTTGGCTGGTGACCGTGGACGGCTCGGACGTCCTGGTGCGCTTCACGGCCGCCTTCGACCTCGGGATGCCGAGCCTGGCCGCGATCATCGACCCGGTGGCGTGCCGGGCGCTGGCCGAGGCCATCACCCGGATCCTGCACGGGCTGTTCGGGGAGCACGTGCCCGTCACCGAACCCGCGCCGGCCGGCGCGAGCGTCCCGCAGGGCACCTGAGCCGGTGCGGACCGGCCGCTCCCCCGTCGTCCCGCCTTCCGACCGGCCCCGTTCGGGCCCCTGAGACCCACCGTCCCGGCAGCCGCGCCGTCGGCTGCTCCCCTAGGAGGACCCCGTGCCCAAGGATCTGCGCAACAAGGTCGTGGCCATCACCGGAGGCAGCCGCGGCATCGGCCTGGCCACCGCCGAAGCGTTCGTCGCCGCCGGCGCCAAGGTCGCCATCGGCGCCCGCGACCTCGAACGCGCCCGGGCCGCCGCCGTCCGCATCGGCGCCACCGCCCACGCCCTCGACGTCACCGACGCGGCGAGCGTCGCCGCCTTCTGGCAGGGCGTCGAAGCCGAACTCGGCGCCATCGACGTCCTCGTCAACAACGCCGGCGAGATGATCGTGGGCAGCTTCGAGCACGAGAGCGTCGACGACTCCACCCATCAGCTCGGAGTCAACCTGCTCGGCACCCTCAACGGCATGAAGACGGCGATCGGCCCCATGCGGGCCCGGGGCAGCGGCCACATCATCAACATGGTCTCCGCCGTCGGCATGATCGGCCTGCCCGGCTGCGCCACCTACTCGGCCGCCAAGCACGGCGTGGTCGGCCTCTCCGAAGGCGTACGGGCCGAGCTGCGCGGATCCGGCGTGCAGCTGTCCATCGTGCTGCCCATCCCCGCGCAGACCGAGCTGACCTCGGGGGTCGGCAAGGGTCGCTTCGTGCCGCTGCTCACCCCGGACGACATCGCGAAGGCCGTGCTGCGCACCGCGCGCCGCCCCGTCTACAACCGCTACGTACCGGGCTGGACCAACCCCGTCACCCGCTCGCTGTTCCTGCTGCCACAGCCCTGGCGGGACGCGATGGGCCGCTTCCTCAAGGCCGACCAGCTCCTGCGCACCACCGACTTCCAGGCGCGCACCGGTTACGAGGCGCGGCTCAAGACGCCATCCGTTGCCGGCGGCGACGGCGGCGGTCGATGAGCGCTCCGCTGACCAGCAAGGGCGCGGCCCGGCGGGGCAACAGCCCGGCCGCGTTCCGCTCCCGGGTGCTGGACCACCTCGTCCACGTCCACCCGGTCACCGCCGTGGTCCTGTTCGCCCCCGTCGTCGTCGCCGGCACCTGGCTCTCGTTGGACGACGCGGGAGGCTGGGCGCTGGGCGGCTGGGCGCTCGCCGGCTACCTGGCCTGGACGCTGTCGGAGTACTGGGGCCACCGCGTCGTGCTGCACTTCGAGCCCGAGCGGGGGTTCGGCGCCCGGCTCCACTGGATCCTGCACGGCGTCCACCACGACTACCCGCAGGACTCCCGCAGGTCCATCCTCAGCCCGGTGCTGTCCGTGCCGATGGTCGCCGGCGCCACCTACCTCACGTCGGGGCCCGGCGGTCTGCCGCTGACGTTCGGCGCCGGCTACACGGTCGGCTACCTCAGCTACGACCTGTTCCACCTCTACCTCCACCAGGGGCGGCCCCGGAACCCTCTGCTGCGGCGGCTGCGCGAACTGCACATGCGCCACCACTTCCGCGACGACACCCGGGGGTTCGGCATCTCGGCCCCCTACTGGGACGAGGTCTTCGGCACCTCCATCGCCCGCACGACCCGCCCCGACGACGTCCGGGCGACCTGACGACCGACGCGCGACGCCCGCGCCGCCCCGAACGCGAGGACCGTCCGGGGCGAGAAGAACCACCCGCGAGGACACACCGATGAACTCCGAAGCCCTCCTGGCGCGCGCCCCCACCGCCGACGCCCCCGAGCAGCACCCCTCCGCCCCGCGCCCCGCGCCCGCCCCGCCCCGCGGCGCCGGCGCCGTCGAGGTCGACGTCGAGGAGGCCGAGGACTTCCTCGGCCTGCTGCACACCGAGCACCCCGACCAGCCGCTGACCGTCCGCCAACGCATGCGCCAGGTACGGGCCGAGATCGCGGAAACCGGCAGCTACGCGCACACCGCCGACGAACTCGCCTTCGGCGCCCGCGTCGCCTGGCGCAACTCCAGCCGCTGCATCGGCCGCCTGTACTGGCAGAGCCTGCGCGTGCTGGACCGTCGGGACGCCACCACTCCCCGGGAGATCCACGGCCAGCTGTGCGAGCACCTGCGCCAGGCCACCAACGGCGGACGCATCCGCCCCACCATCTCCGTCTTCGCACCGGAGGTCCCCGGCCGGCCTGCGCCCCGGTTGTGGAACGACCAGCTCATCCGTTACGCGGGCTACCGCGGCGCCGACGGGCGCACCGTCGGCGACCCCGCGCACCTCGACCTCACGGACGCGGTGCGCCGCCTCGGCTGGCGGGCCCCGGGCGGGCCCTTCGACGTGCTGCCGCTGGTCGTCGACGCCCCCGGCCACGAGCCGCAACTCTTCGACGTGCCGAGGGACCTGGTCCTTGAGGTGGAACTCACCCACCCCGACCGGCCGGAGTTCGCCGAGTTGGGCCTGCGCTGGCACGCGGTGCCGGCGATCTCCAACATGCGGCTGCGCATCGGCGGCCTCGACTACCCCCTCGCGCCGTTCAACGGCTGGTACATGGGCACCGAGATCGGCGCCCGCAACCTCGTCGACTCCGACCGGTACGACCTGCTGCCCGTCATCGCCGAACACCTCGGCCTCGACACCGGCTCGGAGACCACCCTGTGGCGCGACCGCGCCCTGGTCGAGGTCAACATCGCCGTGCTGCACTCCTTCCAGCGCGCGGGTGTCCGGATCAGCGACCACCACACCGAATCGCGGCGCTTCCTGGCCCATCTCGCCAAGGAGGAACGGCAGGGGCGGCTGGTGCCCGCGGACTGGTCGTGGATCGTCCCTCCGGTGTCCGGCAGCCTCACCCCCGTCTTCCACCGCTACTACGACGAGGCCGACCAGCGGCCCAACTTCTATCCCGACGCGGCCCGGCCCCGCTGCCCGTACGCCCACTGACAAAGGCCCCTACTCCCGCCCGGCGGAGCGCCGTTCCAACTCTTCGGCCGCCGCCTTGAGGGCGGCCAGGGCCCACTCGACGTCGCGGTGGTTGCGGGCGGCCCGGTCCAGGGCGCCGGCACCGATCCGCAGGAGCACACGCAGCAGCGGGCCGCGCCGGTCGCGCGTGCTCCCGGTGACCCGGCACCCGTAGGCCGTGGGCACGATGTCGTACCGCCAGGTGGAGACGGGTCGGCCGAGGGCGGTGACGCGGAAGGCGAAGCAGCGGTCGGGCACGGCCTGGATGACCGTGGCCGTCCTGCGCCGGGCGAGCAGCCGGACGCGGCGCGCGGCGCGGAACCGCTCGCCCGCCGCCAGCGGTCGGCCCCGGCCGGCGGGGTCGCTGATCAGCCCGTACACGGTTCGGGGGCGGGCGGACACATGGATGCTCCCCACGGCGGTCGGCTCGGTCATGACGGCGCCTCCCGGCCTCCCGGTGCGTGCGGTCGACTTCGACGGTAGAGCGGCGATGGGCAGCCGATGCACAGGTCCGTTTCAACGGAATGGCAAATGTCCGCCCTTCCCAAAGCTAAGCAACTTAGTAGAAGATGGGAGCGGTGGCGGCGAGGGGACGCCGTCGCCGCGATCGACGCTCTGCACGGGGGAACGATGATCATCCTGGTGGTCGAGGACGACGAGTGCGTGGCGGACGCCTTGCGCAGCGCACTGGGGATGCACGGCCACCGGGTCGTCACCGCCGGCACCGGCCAGGACGCGCTGCGCCAGTTGGACGGCTGCGACTTCGTCCTCCTCGACCTCGGCCTGCCCGACCTCGACGGCATCGAGGTGTGCAAGCGCATCCGGGACCTGTCGACCGTGCCCGTCATCGCGCTCACCGCGCGCTCCGAGGAGATCGACCGGGTCATGGGCCTGCACGCCGGCGCGGACGACTACGTCGTCAAGCCGTACAGCCTCCATGAACTCAACGCCCGCATCGAGGCCGTGGCCCGGCGGTCCTGCCGCTGCGGCGTCGCGGGCGACGGCCACGATCCGACGTGCCACGGCCGGGCCCGCGAGGTGCTGACCGCCGACGGTCTCGAACTGGACCTGCGCAGCCGCTCCGCCACCTTGGAGGGCCGGCGCTTATCCCTCACCCGCAAGGAGTTCGACCTGCTGGTGCTGCTCGTCGAGGACCCCGACTCCCTGCACACCCGGGAGGACATCATCGCCCGGGTGTGGGACGAGAACTGGTACGGCTCCACCCGCACCCTGGACGTCCACGTCGGCAGCCTCCGCAGCAAGCTCGGCTCGTACGACTGGATCGAGACCCAGCGCGGCGTGGGCTTCCGCCTGGGCTCCGCGGGCCGGCACTGAGAACCGCCCGTGCGCCGTCGCCTCCTGATCACCTATCTGTCCCTGACGACCATGCTGCTGCTGGGCCTCGGGGTGCCGCTCGCCTTCAGCCTGGCCATGAACGACTACCACCACCTGGCGAACTCCCAGGTCAACGAGACCGGCAGACTCGCCACCGCCGCCGCCCGCACCGGTGATCCGGCGGCCGACCCCGCGTGGGTGGAGCAGGCCGCGGCGTACGCCCGCGGGAACGACGCCGCCGTGCTGCTGGTCGACGCCCGGGGCGAGGTCGTCCACACCACCCGCCCGGGGGCGGCCGTGGACCGCCGCGCCTGGCAGCGCACCCTGCGCCGCGCCCTGGACGGGGAGGTGAACCTCCCGCTGGACTACCCCGTCAACACCTCCGCCGAGCCGCTGTTCGTGGCCGCGCCCGTACTGGAGCACGGGCGGACCGTGGCAGCCGTCGCCACCCTCTCCCCCACCACCTCCCTGCGCTCCCAGGCCCTCGGACAAGGGGCGCTGCTCCTGGCCGTCGCCGCGCTGGGGCTGTTCGCCACCGCGCTGGTCGCGGTCCCCCTGTCGCGGTGGAGCCTGCGTCCCGTACGGCAACTGCACCGCGCGGTGGGCGCCATCGCCCAGGGACGGTACGGGACCCGGGCGCCCGTCGACCGGGGCCCGGCCGAGGTCCGCGAACTGGCCGTCGCCGTGAACGCCATGACGGACCGGCTGGTGGCGCTGCTGGAAGCACAGCGCCGTTTCGTCGCCGACGCCTCCCACCAGCTCCGCAATCCGCTCACGGCGCTGCGGCTGCGGATCGACGTGCTGGAGGCGGCGGTGCGCGACGACGGCACCGGGGCGGTGGCGGGCGTGGTCGCGGAGGCCGACCGGCTGGGCCGCATCCTCGACGAACTGCTGGTGCTGGCGCGGGCCGCGGAACCCGAGCACGGGGCGGTGCCCGTGGAGGTGCGTTCGGTGGCGCGGGCCCGCGCCCAGGCGTGGAGCGCACAGGCCGCGGCCGACCACATCGCCCTGGTCGTCGCCGGAGAGCAGGCCGTCGCCTCCTGTCAGCCCGGGGTGTTGGACCAGGTGCTGGACGTCCTCCTCGACAACGCCCTCGGCTTCTCGCCGCCGGGCGGCACCGTCACGGTGCGGACCCGGGCGGACGGCGACCGGATCCTGGTGTCCGTACGGGACGAGGGGCCCGGGATGAGCCGGGAGGACATGCGCCGGTCCACGGACCGCTTCTGGCGCGGCGAACAGCCCGCCGGACGCACCGGGTCCGGGCTGGGGTTGGCCATCGCCCGGGCGTTGCTGGAAGGCGGCGGCGGGGAGCTGCGGCTGTCGGCGGCGACGCCGCACGGGCTAGTCGCGGAGGTGACCGTACCGGCCGGAATGCCGTACGTCGCGCCCCGTGGCCAAGCCCGCTCGGGCCGGGACCAGGCATCTTAGGGACGTTCGTCCGCGAGGTGCGCGAGCGCGTCGGGGGCCGGCTCCTTGTGGACGAAGGCCGATCGCAGCCGGTGGTAGGGCTGCGCGGGGTCGAAGAAGTTCCGGTGCATCACGGCCAGTTCCTCCGCGCGGTGGAGGTGCAGCGGCTTGTGCGCCTCGTCCTGGTCACGGGCGTCCTTCTTGCGCGCGATGCGCTCCCGCAGCCCCGACGAACGGGCGAGCCGCTGTGCGAGCTCCTCGACACCGGCACCGAACGCGCCGGGGGCCGCGTCGACCACCCGGTCGACCAGGCCGATCCGCTGTGCGGCGGACGCGCTGACGGGCAGTGCGCGCCGCGTGAGGTGTTCGGCGGCGACGGGCCCGACGCGACGCGGCAGGCTGTACGTCCAGTACTCGGAGCCGTACAGGCCCATCAGCCGGTAGTGGGGGTTGAGCACCGCGCCGCGACGGCACCACACCTCGTCGGCGGCGAGGGCCAGCATCACCCCGCCCGCGGCGGCGTTGCCGGCGATCGCGGACACCACCAGGCGGTCCGTGGTGGTCAGGACCTCCGCGACGAGGTCGTCCATGGCGTTGATGTTCGCCCAGGACTCCGCGGCCGGGTCGGGCGCCGCCTCGATGACGTTCAGATGGATGCCGTTGGAGAAGAAGTCCCGCTCCCCGCCGATGACCACGACGTCGGTGGGGCGCTGGAGCGCGTGGCGGTAGGCGGCCAGCAGGCGCTCGCAGTGCTCCGTGCTCATCGCACCGCCGGGGAAGGAGAAGCGCAGATGGCCGACGGGTCCGTGCTCGCGGTAGCAGACCTGCGCATAGGTGCGCCGGTCCGCGGCCGGGCTGAGCGGTGCCGGGATCTCGGGCAGCGACGGCAGGTCGGTCCCGAGCGCCAGGGTCGCGGGCAGCTTGACGGCGCGCCGGCCGTCGCGGCTGCGGCGGCGCAGTTCGGGGATCCAGACGGCGCCGTCGACCGTGGCGCGGCAGATCGCCCCGCCGCGGGTGGCGAGCAGGTGCCCCGGCTCCCCGCGCAGGGCGTCCTCCGGGTGGCCGCCGTGCAGGTACCACTGTTCGCCGAGGAGTTCGTCGAGGACGCCCGGTTGGGAGTCCGCGGCGCGCAGGGTCCGCAGGATGCGGTCGCGGGGGTCCCGTGACCAGTCGATGCGCCGGGCGCCCTGCCGCAGGTACGGGCGGGTGTGCTCGGGGGCCTTCCACTCCGGGCCGTGCTGGGGCTGGGGGACGTAGCGGCCGGACGCGAAGCGGCGCACGGCGAGGTGCACGGCGTCGAGGGCCGCGTCCGCGACCTCGTTGCGGTAGAGGTCGCTCTTGCCGACGGACGGCAGGGGGCACGGTGCGGTCGCCCACACGGCGCCGGCGTCCATCACGGCGTCGGCCTGGAGGACGGTGACGCCCCAGTCGGCGGCGCCTTCGTGGATCGCCCAGTCCAGGGAGGAGGGGCCGCGGTCGCCGGCGGGCCCGGGGTGGACGATCAGACAGGTGTGCGCGGACCACACGTCCTCGGGGATGGCGGCCCTCAACATGGGCGCCAGGATCAGATCGGGGCGGTGGCGCAGTACGGCCTCGCGCAAGGGGTCGTCGCCCGCGGCGACGTGGACCCGCACTCCGTGGCCGCGGTCCCTCAGCTCTGCGTACACCCGTTGGGTCAGACTGTTGAACGCGCTCGCCACCAGCAAGATCCGCATCACGACCACCAGAAACGTCGCCCCGTACCGTCATCGATCAGGCGATGGTGCACGGCGGGGCGCTCCGCGGGCGGCGTACGCCACACCGGTGGGCCGCGATCGTCGGCCGATCCACCCGATCGCCTCGCGGGCCGCGAGGCGATCGGGTGGTCGTTCCTCCAGCGGGCGAGCGGTCGCACGGCGCCGGGGGTGGTGCCCCGGGGACGGCGTCCGGCGGCGGCGCTGCGGTAGCCCCACCGCGCCTGCCGCCGGGCCGGAGGAACTATCCGCCCATGGCGTCTATCAGGCTCTTGGGACGCATGTCGGTCCAGTTCTCCTCGACGTAGTCGAGGCAGGACTGGCGGTCCGCCTCACCGTGCTTGACGGTCCAGCCGGCGGGCACGTCCGCGAAGGACGGCCAGAGGGAGTGCTGACCCTCGTCGTTCACCAGGACGTAGAAGGTCCCGTTCGGGTCGTCGAAGGGGTTGGTCATCTGCGAGCTCCTTCTCGTACGGGCACAACCTGCACCCTCATCCAACACATGGACACGGGTGTTGCCAATGGGTCGGGTGATGCACGGCGCGCTCTACACCCTCGGTGCCCTGACGGTGCCGGTCTCAGCGGACTTTTCTGACCGTACCCCTGATCACCTGGTGATATGCCGAGTGGAGCGGTGCCGGGCGGGCCCGCGGGATCGGCGGGCCCGCCCTGAGCATCAGAAGCCGAACTCCGTCGGGGAGAGACCGAGCGCGGCGCAGACCTCGCGCAGCACCTGGTCCTCGGCGGGCGCGATGTAACCGTCGGCGCCGGCCACCACGATGCCGGTCTGGACCACGGCGCGGGCCTCGGCGGGCTTCTTGGCCGCCTTGGCCACCTCCTGCATCGCCTCCGCCTTGCCCCGGGCGAAGTCGGCCGCGAGCAGGTCCACGTGCTTGTTGAACCGGGTGCGGAGCTGGTCCGGCGGGAAGTTCTGCAGGACGTCGTTGGAGAGGATCAGCGATTCCAGCTGCTGCCGCTCGCTCGGGTCCACATAGCCGTCCGCTGCGGCCACCAGGGCGCACACGGCCATGCTGGCATCCCGGAAGGCGCCACTCTTCAACTCGGTCTTGAGCGAGCTGAGTTGGCTCTTCAGCACGCCCACGAGCTGGGCCTTCGAGCCGCCGCTGCTCCGGGACGCACCGGGAGCACCATGAGCGCCATGGGCACCGGGAGCACTGGGAGCACCGGGAGCACCGGAAGAAGAGCGGGCTCCCTGGGCCTGCTGCAAGGACGCCTTGGCCTGGTCCTTGATCCGATCAAACATCCCCACGCGTGCCACCTCGGCTTTGTCCGTCGTTCGTCATCGGGCGCACTTCGGTCGCCCGCTCGCTGGGTCAACGTGCGGGCCGGCCACAAAAGTTCCGCCCCCTTCTCCGACCGGGACCCGTGGCCCCTCTTCCTGCGGTCGTCAGCCGGTCAGCAGCGCCTCCAGTGCCTCGGCCGTCTCCGGGTGCCGGTCCAGCAGCAGCGCGCCCCGCTCCGTCGCCGAAGCCCCTTCGGCCGGGGTCAGCCACGTACCGTCCCAGCCGAGCAGGTCCGCCACCGCGTCGCAGGTCGCGGGGTGCGCGGCGAGCAGCGCGGCGCCTTGCGCGCCCGCGTCGCCGGCGCCGCCGGTCGCGACGCCGGCCGCCGACCCCGCCTCGGGCTCCGCTTGCTGCCGCCAGGGCGGCACCCAGGCGTCCAACGCCGCGAGCCGGCCGGGGAAGACGCGTCCGGCCTCGCGGATCAGCAGCGGTGCCAGCTCCGAACCGTCCGCCCGCAGGGAGGTGATCAGGGTCGGCAGCCACGGCAGCAGCACCGGGTCGGGGAGCCGGCCGAAGGCGTTCGACACCGCTTCCACGACGAAGTCGGCGAGCCCGGGCACCGGCTCCAGGGCGTGCACGAAACCGCTGAGGTAGCGGGGGTACGCCGGCACCGTCAGGGGGTTGCCGAGCAGTTCGTCACAGCGCTCGCGCAGCTCAGCGCGGCTCAGCCGCCCGAGGTGGCTCTGGGCGGCCCACAGCAGGGCCGTCTTCGACGGCTCCCTGGGGTGCGACTGGGCCACCGCCAGCTCCAGCTGGGTCCGGTCGCAGCCGAGGGAGAGGGCCAGGCCCTCCATGCTGAACAGGAAGCCCAACATGGCCGCCACGTGCCGGGCGCCGGCTTCCTCGTCCGTGAACGCGGTCGGCAGCAGGGTGCAGTAGTGGGCGTAGCCGGTGGTGGCGAAGGACTCGATCCACGGCGGCAGCGTCGGCTCGCTGGTGCGGTAGTGCGCGAGCAGCCGGCGCACCCGGCGCAGCACCTCGGGCGCGCCGTCCACGGTGCGCTCGGCGGAGAGCACGTCCAGTGCGTGGTTGCCGAGTTCGTCGGCGAGGCGGCGACTGCGGAGGTAGCGCGTGGCGTCCTCGACGGTGGCGAGCACGGTGGCCGCGGTGGCCTTCGCGTCGTACGCCGTGCGGCGCAGCCGCTGCTCCAGCACCTGCTCGATGCTGACGCCCTCGTAACCGAGTTCGATCAGGGCCCGCTGGTGGGTGCCGAGGGCGAGGTCCCAGGACTCCTGGATGGAGCGCTCGCCCAGGGTGCGCTCGCCCATGATCGGGCGGGCGGCGCCCGCTGGCATCAGCTGCCGCAGCATCCACAGCACGTCGGAGCAGCGTTCCAGCTCGGGCCGGCCGGCGATGTCCAGCAGGGCCCGCTTGACCCCGCGCTGCTCCAGCTTCAGGCCGAGCGGTGCGAGTCGGTCGTGGACGTCGCGGGCGAGGGGCGGCAGCGCGTCGTAGCCGACCTGGCCGACCCGGTCGCCGCCCATCATGATCTCGACGAGCCGGCGCACGTCGCGACGGCCGGGCACGGTGTCCTTCTCGATGCAGGTGACGGCCGCGTCCTGGAAGTCGTACGGCGTGGGCCTGGCCCGGTCGCGCATCCCGGCGAGCAGGATCGACGTCTCGAAGACGGCGATGGCGTCGGCGGTGGAGGCGAGGTAGCCGTTGCGCCGGGCGGCGCGCACGATCTCCACGGACCAGCCGAGCAGTTCGGCCTCGTCCAGCCGGTCGAGGGCGGGCGGGCGCTGGAGGAAGCCGCTCAGTCTGTCCGCGGGCGGCGGCTCGACGACGGGTGCGGCCGTGGCCGCGGCGGTCTTGGTGCTGCGGGACTTCTTGGTGCCGGCCTGCCCCGTCAGTCGGTAGGGCCGCACCCTGGTCCGCTTGACGTTCTTCGCGAAGACCGTCGCGGCGATCGAGACGGAGCCGGCGGCCAGGCCGAACTGCGCCTCGATCGCGGCGTGGCTGGACGGGATCAGGCCGTGCTGCCACCGGGTGGCGGTGGGGGGCCCGATCTCGAAGGTGTCGGTGCCGTGGACGCCGAACTCGGCGACGCGGCTGGCCGCGTGGAAGGCTCCGCACACGTACAGGCAGTCGTCGGGGTCGGTTCCGGTGGCCGCCAGGTGCTGGCGCATCCTGGTCCACATGTAGCGCTCGCGGTACTCGTCGACGCGCACCCGCTGCGGGTCGCCGGGGGCCAGTCGGCGAAAGAGGCTGCCGATCAGCAGCATGACCTGGCGGTAGGTGTCGTGGTCGCCGTCGCCGAGCGGCAGTTCGACGTACTGGTGCCACCATTCGGACCAGTGCCGCACCCGGCCGTGGCGCAGCAGGTGCTCCTCCAGTTCGGCGAAGCGGGGGCGCAGGTCGCCGATCTCGACGCCGACGGCGTCGCCGTGGAGCGCCGCGTCCTGGTCGGCGGGCGGTGCGTCGGGGTCGCCGTCGTGGGCGCGGCGGTCGTCCCACTGGAAGACGTGGTCGGACGAGCGGTCGACGAGGACCAGTTCGACGCCGGGGGTGTCCAGGGCGTAGGCGATGGCCTGGTACTCGGCGGACGCCTCCGTGAGGGGGGCGACCACCGACAGGGGCGACCAGTCGGCGGGGAAGCCGTCGATCTCCGTCGCGAACGCCTGCACGGCCACCGGCAGCTTGCAGTTGCGCAGTTCGGTCAGGAGCGGCGCCATGTCCTCGCACAGCTCCAGATAGACCACCTTGGGCTGCTTCTCCCGCAGCCGGCGCGCCATCGCGATCGCGGAGGCCGGCGAGTGGTGGCAGACGGGGAAGACCTCCAGGGGCTCGCGGACCGCGCGGTCGACGTCGTCGACGATGCCGAGGAGGATGCCCTCCAGGGCGTCGGGCCCGTCGGCGAAGGTGGCGGCGGCGTCCTGGAGCTGGGTTCGCAGGGCCTCGAAGGTCCCTTCCGGGGCGCCTTCAGGGGCTCGGTCGGCGGAGTCGGGCGCATCGCCCGTGGCGAGGGCGCTCACGACAGGGTGGCGATCGCGTCGCGGCCGCCGTCCAGGAACTCCGCCCAGGACCCGCCCTCCTGCTTGCTGCGCGGCTCGACCACTCCGTGCAGGTACTTGTTGAGGATCGCCAGGTCCTCGGGCTCGCGCCGGGCCAACGAGCCGACGAGGGAGGAGGCCAGCGTACGGGCCGACAGGGACCGCTCGCCGAAGAAGTTGCTGTGCAGGACGGCGTCCTCCAGGACGCCGATCTGTTCGGCCGTGGACAGGGCGGACTCCAGCTTCTCGTCCTCGCTGCCGGCCGCGGCGGCCGAGGCGCGCAGGTCGGCGAAGCTCTGGAGCAGGACGTCCAGCAGCGTCGGCGGCACCTCCAGCTCGATCTGGTGGCGGCGCAGCAGCTCCTCGGTGCGGAAGCGCACGATCTCCGCCTCGCTCTTCTTGTTCGTCACGACGGGTATGCGCACGAAGTTGAAGCGGCGCTTGAGCGCGGACGACAGGTCGTTGACGCCGCGGTCGCGGCTGTTGGCGGTGGCGATGATGGAGAAGCCGGGCTGGGCGAAGACGATGTTGTCGCTGTGGTCGCTGTCCAGCTCGGGGACCGAGACGTACTTCTCGGAGAGGATCGAGATCAGGGCGTCCTGGACGTCGCTGGTGGAGCGGGTCAGCTCCTCGAAGCGGCCGATGGCGCCGGTCTCCATCGCCGTCATGATCGGCGAGGGGATCATCGACTCCCGCGACTGGCCCTTGGCGATGACCATGGACACGTTCCAGGAGTACTTGATGTGGTCCTCGGTGGTGCCGGCGGTGCCCTGGACGACCAGGGTGGAGTTGCGGCAGATCGCCGCGGACAGCAGCTCGGCCAGCCAGCTCTTGCCCGTGCCGGGGTCACCGATGAGCAGCAGGCCGCGGTCGGAGGCGAGGGTGACGATGGAGCGTTCGACGAAGCTGGCGTCGCCGAACCACTTCGGCGCGACCTCCCGGTCCAGACCGTCGGAGCGGGCCGAGCCCAGCACGAAGAGCCGGACCATCTTCGGGGACAGCCGCCAGGAGAAGGGCTTGGGGTTGTCGTCGATGGACTCCAGCCAGTCGAGTTCCTCGGCGTACTTGAGCTCGGCGGGGGCGCGCAGCAGGTCGGTCATGGCGAATGCCTTTCGTGGAGGGACGAAGTCGAGGGAGGGCAGCAGGAACCCTTGGGAGGGCGTCGATGCGTCGCCGGAGCCCGGCTGACGGGAGCGGGGCGGCTCAGGTCAGGAACGTCTTCAGCTCGCGGACGAGCTTGCGTATGTGACCGGAGAGCACGGGTGCACCGAGGTCCTTGAAGCGTTCGCGGAACCAGGGGTTCACACTGCCGCGGCCGGAGCTGGTCACGGAGCCGACGGGGATGAACTTGGCTCCCGAGCGGTGGACGGCGGCCATGCTCTCGAAGAGGGGCTCGCTGCGCCACTCGTAGAAGTCGGAGATCCACACCACGACCGTGTTGCGGGGTTCGGCGATCTTCGGCTGGGCCAGGGCCATGGCGACCGTGCCGTCCGTGCCGCCGCCGAGGTTGGTGCGCAGCAGGGTCTCGAAGGGGTCGTGCACCCACGGGGTGAGGTCCAGGGCCTGGGTGTCGTAGGCGATCAGATGGACGTCGACCTTGGGCAGCCCGGCGAAGATGGACGCGAGGATCGTGCAGTTCACCATCGAGTCGACCATGGAGCCGGACTGGTCGACGACGACGACGAGCCGTTGCGGAGTGGTCTTGCGGGCGGTGTGCCGGTAGTAGAGGCGGTCGACGTACAGCCGCTCCTCCTCCGGGCTCCAGTTGGTGAGGTTCTTCCAGATGGTGCGGTCGAGGTCGAGGTTGCGGAAGACACGCTTGGGCGGGACGGACCGGTCGATGTCGCCCACCGTGGCCTTCTCGACCTGGCTGCGCAGGACTTCCGCGACCTCGTCGACGAAGCGGCGGATGAGGGCCTTGGCATTGGCGAGCGCCACGCCGGAGAGGTTGTTCTTGTCCCGCAGCAGTTGCTCGATCAGCGACATGCTCGGCGTCAGCCGGGCCGCGAGCTGGGGGTCGGCGAGCACTTCGCGCAGGTGCATGCGCCGGACGAGGTCGGCTTCGATCGCGCCGAGTTCCGGGCCGATCTCCGGGATCAACCGGCTGAGGTCGGGGGTGGTGCCCCCGCCACCGCTGCCCGTCGGTGCGGCGTCCCGGCCCGCGGCGCGGGCGCCGCGCAGTCCGCCGCGCGGGCAGCCGAAGGCGAGTTCGAGCCACCCGGCGTCGGACTGCCAGCGGGCCAGCTGTCCGGCGGTGACCGTGCCGGAGTCCTGGGCGAAGACGTTCAGGAGGACCTTGGAGACCAGGGCCGCACGCCGCACCTCCGCGGCCCGGTCGCGCTCCCCTTCGCCGTCCGGCGTCGGGTTCATCAGCCCGTTGAACTCGGCGGCCAGCTCGGGGTGGCGCTGCACGACCGAGTCGACGGACGCCTGTGGGTCCAGCAGCGCGGGCGGCAGCTCGACGTCTTCGACGACGGCGAGGCTGGCCGACTCCAGTGCGGCCTGCTCCTCCGGGTCGAAGAGGCGGGCGAGCAGCCGCCAGTAGAGGACCTGGCGACGGTTGTCGTGGAAGTCGTGTGCGTCCTGGTGTGCCTGCGGCGTCGCCAGGGTGTCGGTCGACCCGGGCTCCTGTTCGGTGCCGGCCGCTCCGACGTGCGCGCCGGTCTGGTGCTCCGTCATTTCCGCAGCAGCCTTCCCGCGCGCTCGCGCAACACCGCCACGGCGTCGGTCGCGGCCTTCTCTGCCTTGGCGCCGACCTTGTCCGTCGTGCCACCGGCCCACCCACCGGCGTGCAGTACGACGGCCTTCTTCCGTACGGTCGCCTCCACGGCCAGGGGTTGGACGCGGAACCGGCCGGCGTCCCACCGCAGCAGCCCGATGCAGGCGCCGGAAGCCGCGACGGCCTCCGGGGTGAGCGGGCCGGCCGTCGGGATGCGGTCGGTGTCGACGGCGAGGCAGTGTCCGGCGGTGGCGAACTCCACGGCGCCCTCGTCCTTCCGGACCGCGTACCCCTCCAGGAAGACGGGGACGGCAATGCGCGCCGGGTGCCGGTCCAGCGGTGCGCAGGCGGCATCGGTGGCGGTCGCCAAGGCGACCCGGGCGGTGGCGAAGGGGTCCGCGGGCCCGCCGGGCCGGGCGCGCTCCTCGTCCCACACGAAGTCCCCCTCGGCGGTCAGTTCCATGTCGACCACCTCCATGGAGCGGCCTTCGCCGACGGCCGTCAGCAGCGAGAGGTGCGGGCGCAGCAGCTGCCACAGGCCGGCGCCGACGACGGTGTCGGGCTTGGGCGCCGAAGCGCTGGCGCGCACCAGCCGGGGCGGGGTGCCGTCCGCGGGCTCGAAGACGGCGTGCACCTGGGCCTGTACGGCGGTGGCGTGTTCCTGTACGTCGACGCCGAGCGGCAGCAGTCGCCCGCTGACCGGGGTGGTCGCGGGGGTGCCCGCGGCGCCGGGCACCGTCAGCAGCACGGCGCGCGCCCACAGGTCGGCCCAGCGGCGAGCCGGGAACCGCTCCAGGGCGGCGCCGGGGCAGGACGCGGCGAGTTCGGCGGCGAAGCCGTCGAGGAGCGTCGCGAGCCGGCGCGGACCGGGCGCCGGGTCGGGCAGCAGCGCGGAGACGATCTGGGCCGCGCCGGAGACCAGGTCGTGATCGATGCCCTGCCAGCCGGTGCGGGCCAGCTCGGTGAGCCAGGACCGGGCGGCGGCGAGCAGATTGGGCGCGGTCGACTCGGCCGGCGGGCGGCCGGTCTCGGGGACGAGGGTGCGGCCGGTCGCATCCGTGATCCGTGCCACGAGGGCGTCGTGGACGGAGCCGAGCAGTGCGGTGCGCGCGGCGGCGAGCGCCACGACGTGGTCTTCGCCCGCGGTGCCCGCCGCGGCCTTCTCGGCCGCTTCGGCGACCTTGCCGGCCAGCGGCGACCCCGCGACGGCGCGGGCGAGTCCGGCGAGTGCGGCGGCCTGGGCCGGCTGGGGGCGGACCAGCCCGGCGACGAGCACGGCGTCGAAGGCGTCGACGGCCGCAAGGGCTTCGTCGAGTCCTTCGATCTCCGTCCCGCCCCCGGGCCCGCCCAGGACGTCCGTGCGCATCACGCCACCGCCCTCGTCGACGGGAACCACTGCATCTCCGGCAACGGCGCGGTGGTCGGGGCGAGTTCCAGATAGGCGAGGTGGCGCAGGAACCGGCTGAAGACGGGCGCGGCGGCGGCCGTGTCCCCCGCCTGGTGCCGTCCGTCCATCGTCGAAGCGAGCGCGGCGGCGGTCACCTCCCCGTCTCCGACGTCGACCTTCAGATAGCGGGCGACGCGCTCGGATCCGTACTGCACGACCGCTTCGTTGATCAGGGCGCGGACATGGTTGCAGAACGAGTACCTGGCGCCGCCGCAGGGGCGGTTGTTGTTCGTACTGCACGCGAAGGCGTGCGTGCCGGCGGCAACGGAGGACACGTAGACGCGTCCGATGTCGGAACCGCTGGACACCACGCCCTGGAGCCTACCGTCGGCCAGTTCGACGAACGGGACCTTGGCGAGCTTGCGCGGTCGCGCGGGCGGGAGGACCCGCGCCGTGCTCGACGTCTCCCAGGCAGACAACGCACCATCTCCTTTGCAGCACGAAAAAGGGGGTTCCGCGCCAGAGCGGCGGGGACGAGTACGAACTTAGCGGCCACCACTGACAACGCCGCCGTCGCCGGCTCCCGTCCACTGCTCAGCAGGAGGCGAGCGCCCACGCCGAGTTGCGGCGCCACGGCGGGGCGAGGGCGCGCCCCTGACCCGCGAATCCGGGTCCCGGACGGCTCGTCACACCGGGCGGGGCAGATCGGTGATCAGGTCGAGGGCCCGGCGCGGGTCGGTGAGGGTGACGTCCGCGGGCTCCGCGGCGTCGTACATGTGGCCCCAGGCCGCCGCGACGCCACGGCTGCCGGCCGCCGCCGCGGCCCGCAGGTCGAGCGGTGAGTCCCCCACGTACGCCACCTCGTCCGCCGCCGCGCCGATCTCGGCGGCGGCGAGGAGGACCCCGTCGGGCGCGGGCTTGGGCGCGCGGACCCGGTCGCCGCCGACGACCACGTCCGCCGTCAGACCGGCGGCGGTCAGCAGCAGACGGGCGGCGCGCGTGCTGGCGCCGGTGAACACGGCGCGGGGTCGGCCCCGGGCGGCCAGTTCGGCGAAGACCTCGGCCGCTCCGGGGTACGGGGTGACCTCGATGCCGTCGAGTTCGCGGTAGTACGCCTCGTGCTCACCGGCCGTCAGCCGCCGCCCGACCAGGTGCTCCAGGATGACCTCCGGGGTGCCCCGCCAGTACGCGGCGACGACGTCCTCGGCGGCGACGGCGGGTCCGTGGAGCGCGCGCACCGCGCGGACGAACGCGGCGGGCACCGCCTCCGTGGTGTCCAGCAGGGTGCCGTCCATGTCCCATACGAGTTCGTGGGTCGTCATCCCGAGATCCTCCGCAGGGCCGACCGGGCTTTCAAGCCCTTCCCGTCGGCCGGGCCACCATGCGGGTCGGGCGGCCATGCGGGTCGGGTGCGGCGCGTCGGTTGCTTCGCCCGGGACGGCCGGTGATCATCCGCAAGGGGCACGGTGTCGAGGAGGTCCCGGGTGGAGCCACGTCCCCAGCGTTCCCCGTACGGTCGCCGCCGGCTCGGTCCGCGTGCCCGGTGGGCCGTCTCGGCCCTCGCGTCCTGCGCCCTGCTCGCCTCTGCCTGTGCCGCGGGGAACTCCCCCGCGGCGCAGCGGGAGCCGCCGTGTCGCCGCACGTTGGTGGGGGTGGCGCACCCGGACGACGACGTCTTCTTCCTGACGCAGGAGATCCGCAGCACGGTCCGGGCCGGCTGTCGGGTCGACACGGTCTATCTGACGGCCGGGGACGGCGGGATCGCGAACCGCGGGCGCGCGGTGGAGTACGCGGACGGCCGGGAGTACGGGGTACGGGCGGCGTACGCCGAGATGGCCGAGACGGCGAACGTGTGGGAGCGGGCCGACGTGCAGGCGGACGGGGTGCGGGTGCGCTCGTACCGGCTCGTGGACCGGGACCGCGACGCCGACGTCCGGCTGACCTTCCTCGACCTGCACGACGGCCTGCCGGACGGCGGGCACGCGAACAGTCTGCGGCGGCTCTTCGAGGGGCGGCAGTCCTCCGTCGCGGCCTTCCGGGGTGGTGCGCGGTACACGGAGGACGCGCTGGTGGCGGCGGTGTCCGCGCTGATCGGGCTGAGCGGCGCGGAGCGGGTCCTGACGATGGACCACGACAACGCCTCGTTCGCCTTCGGCCTCGGGGGCGGCGTCGACCACAGCGACCACGGCGTCACGGCCCGGTACCTGCGCCGGGCGGGCTATGCGCTCGGCGTGCCCGTCACGGCCTACCTCGGCTACACGATGTCGCCCTTGCGGGCCAATCTGACCGACGGGCAGGTGGCGGAGAAGAACGAGGTGGTGCGTTGGTACGTCGCCCACCGCACCTGCCGGCCCAGCGGCACCTGTTCCGACGTGTCACCGTACCGGGGCACGTTGAAGGAGGACTGGCGGCTGTGGGTGCGCCGGCAGTACGAGCAGATGCACCGGGCGCCGCGGCCCGGGGAGGTCGTGGCCGACGTCGGACGCACCACGCACGCCACCGGCCGGGACCCGGCGCAGTGCCTGCACGGCGACGGCGGGTCGGCGACGACGGCCGCGGTGCGGCTGCACGGCTGCGACGGATCGGCCGCCCAGCAGTGGGAGGTGCGCGGCGACGGCACCGTCAGGCCGCGGCACCGGGCCCGCGCCTGTCTGACCGTCAGCGGCCCGGACGCGGTCCGGTTGGAGCCCTGCCGCGCGGGCAGCCCGGGCCAGCGGTGGGCGCGGGAGCCGTGGCGCAGCGCGACGTGGGCGCGTACGGCCTGGCGGCTGGTGGGCATGGGCGGACGCTGTCTTTCGCAGGACGACCGCAAGCTGCCCGAGCGGTGGGACTCGCGCGATCGCACCAGCCCCGCGTTGGCGTTCGCCCGGTGCGGCACCGCGCCACGGCCCGAGGACTACTGGAGCTGGGCGGGCTGACGCGCCCGGGCACGTCGTACGGCTGCACGCCTCACTCGTCGGTGAAGGAGCCGTGGCGGCCCGCGCCCGATGCGAAGCGGTCCGCGCCTGCCTGCGTCTCGCCGGCCTCCAGGGGCACCTGTCCGTGCTGGAACTCCACCGCGAGCGCTTCCGCCTCGGTGAGCCCGTGCTGATCGCGCACCGACCGGCGGTCGCCGCGCAGGCACAGCTGGGGTAAGGCGGCGATCTCCCGGGCCAGGCGTTCGGCGGCTGCGCGAGACTCTCCGATGGGCACAAGCCGGTTGGCGAGTCCGATGGCGTACGCCTCCGACGCCGGCACCGGACGGCCCGTCAGGACCATGTCCATGGCACGGCTCTCCCCGATCAGCCGCGGCAGCCTGACCGTGCCGCCGTCGATCAGCGGCACGCCCCAGCGACGGCAGTACACGCCGAAGACGGCGTCCTCCTCGACGACCCGCAGATCGCACCAGAGCGCGAGTTCCAGTCCCCCGGCCACGGCGTGCCCGGCGACCGCCGCGACGACCGGTTTCGTCAGCCGCATCCGGGTGGGACCCATGGGGCCGTCGCCCGTCGGACGGACCCGGTTGCCGCGGTCCGTGCCGATCGCGGTGAGGTCGGCGCCGGAGCAGAAGGTGCCGCCTTCGCCCCACAGCACGGCGACGGAGGCGTCCGGGTCGGCCTCGAACGCACGGAAGGCGGCGGCCAACTCGGCCGCGGTGGGGCCGTCGACCGCGTTGCGGACCGCGGGCCGGGCGAGGACGACGGTGTGCACGGGTCCGTCGCGCTCCACGCGCACCGCCGCATCGGCCCCGCTCATCGCGCGCCCTCCCACAAGGGGTCCCGCAGGGCGCGGCGCAGGACCTTGCCGACCGGGGAGAGCGGAATGGCGTCGACGAAGTGGACGGCCTTGGGCACCTTGTAGCCGGCGAGCCGGGCGCGGACGTGGTCGCGCAGCGCCGCCTCCGTGGCCGTGGCGCCGGGTTCGAGGGTGACGAAGGCGGTGACGGCCTCCACCCAGGTGGGGTCGGGCGCGCCGACGACGGCGCACTGGGCGACGGCGGGGTGGGCGGCGAGCGCGTCCTCCACCTCCCGCGGATAGACGTTGTAGCCGCCCGTGACGATCATGTCGCTGCTGCGGTCCACGAGGTGGAGGTAGCCGCGGTCGTCGAAGCGGCCGAGGTCACGGGTGCGGATCCAGCCGTCGGGGGTGAGCGTCTGCGCGGACAGCTCCGGTGCGTCGTGGTAGCCGGCCATGGTGAAGCCGCCCTTGACCCGCACCTCGCCGATCTCACCGGTGGCGACCGGGGCGCCCTCGTCGTCGGTGAGCACGACCTGGGCGTCGACGGCGGGGTGTCCGGCCGAGCCGAGCAGTTCCCCACCCTCGACGTGGTCGCCCTTGTCCAGGGCCGTGATGCACAGCGGCGCCTCGGTCTGTCCGTAGTACTGCACGAACTTGGGCCCCCAGGCGTCGAGGGCGCGCTCGATCAGGGGACGGGGCATGGGGCTGGCCCCGTAGAGGACGGTGTGGAGCCGGCCGAGGTCGGCGCCCTCGGCCCGCCCGCCGGCGAAGACCATGCTCAGCATCGTGGGCACGAGGTTGACGGCGGTGGCGCCGTGGCGTGTGACGTCCGCGAGGTAGGTCTCGGGGTCGAAGCCGGGCAGCACCGCGGAGACGCCGCCGCGCAGCCAGAGCGGCAGGACGAAGGTGCCGCTGGCGTGGATGAGGGAGGCGGCGTGCAGCATCACGTCGTCCCGGTCCGGCGAGAACACGTTGGTGAGGACGTTCGCGACCATGGCGGCGTAGCTGTGCTGGGTGTGCTGGGCGGCCTTGAGGGTGCCGGTGGTGCCCGAGGTGTAGAGGACGAGGATGACGTCGTCCGGCTCGGCACGGACCCGGGGGTCGACCGGGCTGGCCTCCCGCATCGCGGCCAGCAGGTCGAGGTCGTCGCCGGCGGCGGACGGGCCGAGGCTCACCAGGACGAGGCCGGGCACCGCTGCCGCCAGCGCGTGGGCCCGCTCGACGAGTTCGGGCGCGTACACCAGGACGTCGGTGCGGGTCTCGCGGACCATGCGGGTGTGTTCGGGGGCGGAGAGGCGGGGGTTCAGCGGCATCCGGGCCGCGCCGGCCTTCAGACAGGCGAAGTCGAGGGAGACGGACCACAGGCCGTTGCCGGACAGGAGGCCCACTCTGCCGCCGCGACCGGCGCCGAGCCCGGTCAGTACGTGGGCCATCCGGTTGGCCGCCTCGTCGACCTCCGCGTAGCTCAGGGATCGATCACCGAAGGTCAGTGCGGTACGTCCGGCAAAGCGCACAGCGCCCCGGCGGACCAGGTCCACGGCAAGCATGGCCGGACGATAGCGGCGAGGCGCGCTGGAGCACCACCACGCCTCGCAGGCCGTTCCACTGGCCGGGGGCGACCCTTACGGCGCCTGTTGACGGCTCACGGGGGGCTCCGGGACGGGCCCGGCTTCGAGGAAGTGCTGCCGCACCTATGGGTGCCTGGGCCCGGCGCGTGGGAGCAGTCGGTGCGCACTACCCGGCGCACTCCGCTCCGGTCCGGTTCAGTTTGATCCGGTCCGGTCCGGTCCGGTCACGGGAAGAGCATGATGCCGAAGGCGATCACCACGACGATCGCGAGGATCACCATCACGACCTTCCAGGTCGTGCTGTGCTGGGCGGGCGGGCCCGGCGGGCCGCTGCCGCGACCGCGCGGCCGGTCCTCCGGCAGTTCCGGGTTCGGCGGCCTGTCGTGCTGGTAGAACTCTTCGTCAGCCACGGTCATCACCTGCCGGAACCACACCTGCGAATTCGGTGGCGGGCCCTCGGAGGTCGGTCCCCGAGGGAACTTCCTATCGAAAATCCTACTCTTCGGTCCTGCGTCGGGCCCGGCCGGCGATCAGCGGCCAGGGGCGTCACGGTGCGTTCCACAGGTGGTGCACGGCGTACGTGCTCCAGGGCCGCCAGCCCTCCTGATGCGTCGTCGCGGCACCCGCGCGGCGGGCGCCCGCCGCAAGCGCCGCGTCGTCGACCGGTCGTACGTCGGGGTCGCCGAGTGCGTGCATCCGGATGGAGCCGGCGATCCACGCGTCCACGCCGGGCAGGGCGAGCAGTCGCCGTTCCGCCTCGTCCCGGTCCACGCCGGCGTCGAGGCAGAGGGATCCTTCGGCGAGGGCCGTGGTCAGCGCCCGCAGCGCGGCGCGGCGCCCGGTCCCCACGTCCGGCACGTCCAGCACGTCCAGGGACGCACCGGCGAGGTCGTCGGCCGCCGGGAAGAGGTGCGTCAGACCGCCGCTGGGGGCTGCCAGCGGCTGACCGTACGCCGCCACGAGCCGGGCGCCGAGCGCCCGCCCGCGCGCCAGCGGGTCCTGTCCACCGAGGACGACGCGCACGGCGGTCTCCTGCGGGTCGGCGGCGCCGGGGGCGCGCAGTCCGGGCCGAGCCGCGACCAGCGGCGCGAGGGCCGGGTCAGCGGCCAGCCGTTCGGCGACGGCACAGGGGTCGGCGTCCAGGTCGAAGAGCTGCCGCACCCGCTGGGTGGCGGTCGTCAGGTCCCGCAGGTCGGTGAGGTGGAGGCGGCACTCCAGCCATCCTCCGGCCGGCCCCGGCCGCTCGTCGACCTCCGCGATCGCGGGACCACCGGGCAGGCGCAGGGTGCGTCGGTACACGCGGTCGCCCGCCGCCCCGACGACCTCCTCGACGCCGGCGACGGCCCGGGCGGCGAGGTGGTCGAAGACCTGCCCGGCGGCGTACGGACCGCGGTGCGCGAGCCGCAGCGGCACCCCGGCCCGACCGCCGCCCTCGGGGGCGAGCTGCGCGGCGCGCGAGGGGCGGCCCGGACGCGCCGACCGCAGTTCGCTGGGGGTCGCGGCGTAGATCGCGCGCATGGTGTCGTTGAACTGCCGCACGCTCGCGAAGCCGGCCGCGAAGGCGATCTCGGCGGCCTGGAGGGTGGTGGTCTGGAGCAGCACCCGGGCGGTGTGTCCGCGCTGGGCGCGGGCGAGGGCGATGGGTCCTGCGCCGAGTTCCGCGGTGAGCTGGCGCTGCACCTGACGGGCGCTGTAGCCGAGGCGGTCGGCGAGGCCCGCGACGCCTTCGCGGTCGACGACCCCGTCCCCGATCAGCCGCATGGCGCGGCCGACGAGGTCGGCGCGCACGTTCCACTCCGGGGAGCCGGGGACGGCGTCGGGGCGGCAGCGCCGGCAGGCCCGGTAGCCGGCGCCCTGGGCTGCGGCAGCCGTGCGGTAGAAGGTCACGTTCTGTCGTTTGGGAGTGACCGCGGGGCAGCTCGGACGGCAGTAGATCCCGGTGGTGGCGACGGCGAAGAAGAACACCCCGTCGAAGCGGGCGTCCCTGCTGGTCACCGCGGTGTATCTGCTGTCCTCTACCGTCGTCATGCGGCCAGTATGCGCAGCTCCCGACCGCCGGCGCTGGCGGAAATCGGACGCGATGTTCGCCGTGGCAGGACGGACACCCCCTGACCGCTTCCGGCCGCTGTCGACCACGGGAGCCGTCCCCGTAGCCTGATCCTTTCACCGCCCGACCGGTCTTCGTGCACCCGTGCGCATGCCCGAAGGCTGCGTCGGGAAGGTCGAAGGACGGGCCGTCGACAGGTCAACGGGTTCCCCATTTGGGCGATTTCCGGCCAGACCCACCCTATAGATAGGGCTTTCCCCTCAGGATGACCGCCCCCAACGGCTGGTATGCCACGGCCCGTTCGACCCGTGGTCGTAGCGTGTTCGCCACCTCGGCAGCCTGCGGAAGGCTCCGTCAATCCCCTTGAATGACGCCCAAACCTCCCTGCATATGGGGGTGTTGTCTCGACAGATGACCGAATGGCGTCAACTTCTTGTCGTCATCGACGGGTTGAGTAAGATCGGCGCGCAAACGGGAGTGGAGCAGGGCCTCCACCCACCGCAATCACCCCCCACCCTCCCCAAGGGGACCCATGACGACCACTTTCAGACAGTTCCGTCTCCGCACTCCACCGCGCGGGTGTGCCCCTGCGGGCACGGCGAGGAGCTGATGGCCCCCGACCAGTTCCGCCCCGTCTACCATCCGGCCGGCCACGACAACGAGTTGCGCGCCGCCCTTCAGGACTTACGGACCGGTCGCTGGTTGTCGATGCGGAACCTGCTGAACGACACCTCCGCCTGGGGGGCGTGGACCCAGCGGACCCAGGTGCTCGCCGCCGTGGCCGCCGGCTCCGACGCGGTGCAGGCGTGGCGCGCCGAGGAGCCCGATTCGCGCGCCGCGATCGTCATGCAGTGCCGGGTCGCCGTCGAGCGCGCCCTGCGGGCCCACCGCGAGAACCACCCCCGCACCCAGGAGCTGTGGCACGAGGCGTGGGAGGCGTGCCGGGTCGCGGCCCAGCACGGACCGAACGACCCGGTGCCGTGGGTGTGCCTGCTCGCGCTGGCGCAACTCGACGAGAAGCAGCGTCTGGAGGAGCACCGGAAGGTGCCGCCGGGCCCCATGCTGTTCCCCGGGCCGTGGGGGCTGCTCGCCGAGGCGCACCGCCGCGACCCGTACAACCGCGAGGCGTACCACCGCATGCTCCAGTTCGTGTACGGGCGCAGGTCCGGCGGACACCTGTCGGAGGCGGTCAACTTCGTCCAGTGGGCGGCCTCTTCGGCGCCGGCCGGCTCCGCGCTGCTGGTGCTGCCGCTGTTCGTCCGGGTCGAGCGGTACCGACGCGACCGGGGGCACGAGCGCGCCCTCGACCTGCACTGGGTGACGGAGGACGCCATCCGGGAGGCGATGCTGGCGCTGGAGGGCTGGTTCGCCCACACCGACCCGGTCTCGTCGTCGCTGCTCGACCTGAACCACCTGGCCCACGCCCTGTGGGGCGCGGGCCGCTTCGTCGAAGCCGCCCGCGTCTTCGACGCGCTGGGGCCCTACTACACCGCTCCACCCTGGCAGTACCGCTCCCAGAACCCCGGCGACCCCACCCTGGCGGAGGAGATCTTCCTCAGGGCCCGCAGCCGGTGCTTCACCGCCGCACGCGACGCGGGCTACTGACCCGCGCCACCGACCGTTCAGTGCGACCACCTTTCCCCCGGAGGTTCCACCGTGTCCATATCCCCGCCCAGATGGTCGGCCGGCGCCGGCCGGAAGCCCGTGCTCGACGAAGAGGAACGGCTCAGGGAGCTCGGCTACCAGCCCGTGCTGGCGCGCCGGATGGGGGGATTCGGCAACTTCGCCATCAGCTTCTCCGTCATCTCCATCCTCTCCGGGTGCATGACGCTGTACGGCTTCGGCATGAACACCGGCGGTCCCGCGGTGATGCTGTGGGGCTGGGCCGGCGTCGGCCTGTTCGTGCTCTGCGTCGGCATGGCGCTGGCCGAGGTCACCAGCGCGTACCCGACGTCCGGCGCCCTGTACTACATGGCGGACCGGCTCGGCGGGCGCAAGTGGGGCTGGTACACCGGCTGGCTGAACCTGCTGGGGCTGCTGGGTGCCATCGCGGGCATCGACTACGGCGCCGCGCTCTTCCTCGGCGCCTTCCTCAACCTCCAGTTCGGCTTCGATCCGACACCCGAGTCCACCTTCCTGATCTTCCTCGGGATCCTGCTGCTGCACGCCACGCTCAACCTCTTCGGCGTGAAGCTGGTCAGCGTGCTGAACTCGATCAGCGTGTGGTGGCACATCGGCGGCGTCGCCCTGATCGTCGGCGCGATCGTGATCGTCCCGGACAGCCACCAGTCGCCGGAGTTCGTCTTCACAGAGTTCGTGAACAACACCGGCTGGGAGAACCCCTTCTACGTCGCGGCGATCGGTCTGCTGCTCGCCCAGTACACCTTCTCCGGGTACGACGCCTCCGCGCACCTGTCGGAGGAGACGTCGAACGCTTCGGTGACCGCGGCCCGGGGCATCGTCCGCGCGATCTGGGCCTCCTGGATCGCCGGCTTCGTGCTGCTGATGGCGCTCACCTTCGCCATCCAGGACTACGAGGGGACGCTGAACAGCGAAACGGGCGTGCCACCGGCGCAGATCCTGCTGGACGCCTTGGGCTCGAACGGGGCCGCGGCGCTGCTGCTGGTGGTGATCGTGGCGCAGCTCTTCTGCGGCAACGCCGAGGTGGCGGCGGCCAGTCGCATGGTGTTCGCGTTCAGCCGGGACAACGCGCTGCCGGGCTCCGCGCTGTGGCGCAAGGTGAGCCGCCGCACCCAGACGCCGGTGCCGGCCGTGTGGCTGGCGGTGGGCTTCGCGGCGGTGCTGGCCCTGCCGTCGCTGTGGTCGACGACCGCGTACGGGGCGGTCACCGCGATCAACGTCATCGGCATCACACCGGCGTACATCATCCCGGTCTATCTGAAGCTGCGGGCGGGCGACCGGTTCGAGCCGGGGCCGTGGACGCTGGGCAGGTGGAGCAAGCCGATCGGCTGGGTCGCCGTGGTGTGGGTGGTCTGCGTGACCGTGCTGTTCCTGCTGCCGCAGACCAACCCGGTGACGGTCGACACAATGAACTACGCCTCGATCGCGCTGGTGTCGGTGCTGACCCTGGCCACCGTCTGGTGGTTCGTGGCGCGCCGCTCGTACAGCACTCCGCAGTCGTACGGCTCGGCCCGTGAGCAGGCGGAGATCTCCGACCAGATCGTCTGAGGCGTCGCACCGTCTCGTCGGGGGCCCGGTTCCGTGAGGCGGAACCGGGCCCGTCCTTGTGACGTCGCCCCCGTGGAGCAGTGGTCCTGGCGAGCCGTCGGGCCCGATTGTCAGTGGTGCGCGACAGACTTGACGGTCCAGCACCTTTTCGAGGGGGAAGGCCACGACATGACGGATCTGGAACTCGCCGCGGCACAGGCGTACGTACGGCTGCTCAGCGCCACCCGGGCCGTGCTCGACGACGGGCAGCGGCCCGTGACGGCACTGCCCTTGCTCACCGCGCCCATGACCGAGGCGGACGAGGCACTGGACGCCCTCGGCATGGCGGGCAACGAGGCCGCGTTCTTCTCGCTGGTGACCCGACTCCAGCCGGTGCCGTACGACGAGCGGTCGGTGTGACGGGCCGCTCCGGGACCGCTCGAACAGAACTGCGATGTGCGTACACATGCCCCCATTTGCCCGGAGGATCACGTTCCGCCGGGCCCCTCACGTGTTGCCGGGAACGACCGTAAATCGCCCTAGGCGACCCCGGTGGGGCTGACTACCCTCCCGGGCGACCACAGAAAGGACCTCGCTCCGGCGGGGTCGGTGAGGGGGACGCATGAAGAGCGCAATGCGGCGCTACGTCGCCGTGGCGGGGGCCCTGGCCCTGCTTCCGCTGATGACCGTGGCCGCACACGCCGAGAACGACCGACCGCTCTCCGCCGACGTGCTCGCGGCGATGAGCCCCGAGCGGCAGGGGAAGGTGCTGGCGCCACTGCGGGCGGCGGCGGACGCCGCGGCCCAGGTGGGGCGGGACGCCCACGCCGACATCTACACCCAGGTGGAGCTGGCGCCCGACTACCGCTCCGTCCGCGTCTATCTGACCGACGTGGGGCAGGGCAGCCGTTTCCTGTCCGCGGTGCGGGGGAGCGCCCCCGCCGTGGACACCGACCTCATCGAGATCCGCCGCGGCAAGAAGACCCGGACCGCGCTGATGGCGGAAATGACCGCGCTCACCCAACGCAAGGACCTGCCGTTCGCCGTCACCATGGCGGGCGCGTCGGTCGACGGCGGGACGATCCGGCTGGCCGTGGACGACCTCGCGGCGGCGCGGAGCTACTTCGCCTCGCCGACCGTGGCCGCGCAGCGCGAGTCCACGGCGGCCACCCCGGTCGCGGTGAGCGCCGGAACGCCCTCCGCGGCACTGAGCCGCGAGAACGACTACGCACCGTTCTACGCGGGCGCCGCACTCGGCCCCGGCTTCAACGGCCGGTCCCAGTGCACCAGCGGCATCCCCGCGATCAGCACCTGGGACGGTCGTCAGTGGCTGGTGACCGCCGGCCACTGCTACAACGTCAACGACCACGTCAACACCCTCGGCGGCAACTACGTCGGCCAGGTCAAGTACAAGCGGCCCGAGATCGACGCGGCCTTCATCGAGACCCGGACCAACCGCTACACCTGGGACGGCCTCGACGCCCAGGGCTACACCCGCTACCTCAACGGGGTGCGCAACGTCGCGGTGAACGACTTCACCTGTCAGCTCGGCTACAACTCCAAGGTCGTCTGCAACATCCGCACCGTCTATGCGGGGAACGCGAACTGGCCCGTCAACGGCACCACGGTGTGGGGCAGTTACGGCGTGCCGCACGCCGGCGGCATCGTCGGCCGGGGCGGCGACAGCGGCGGCCCGGTCATCACCATCAACGACCCGAACTCCCGCCAGCTCAACGGCATCATCAGCTACGGCACCGGGTGCAACGCCGCCAAGGAGTGCAGCGGCGGGGTGGCCTGGGTCGACGTCTGGGCCATCTTCAACGGGTTCGCCATCAAGCTGAACCCGTCCTGACGACGGCGCGGGACGGGCGGAGCGGTCCACCGCGTCCGCTCCGCCCGTCCCGCTCTCCCGCTGCCCCCGGGGATCAGGAGATCCGCGGACCGGGGACAGCTCAGTGGCTCAACAGCAGCTCAGACGTACGGTTTCCGTCGGTCGTCGGAGCCCAGGTGCGTCGTCGCCCAGCGGTACGCCGCGCGCAGCACCACGCCCCACGTCACCAGCCAGCAGATGGCGAAGGCCCAGATGACCCCGGGGCTGCCGGTGGCGATCCCGGTGATCAGCAGCACCAGCGAGACCAGGGCGGCCACGGCGAGGACCCAGCGGCCCGGAAGCACCGCGGCCAGCACATGGCGCAGTCGACACGCGCCGCCCAGCAGCCGCAGTCGCCACCGCAGCCTCCGGTCCCCGGTCAGCTGCCGTTCCGTCTCCTCCAACAGCCGCTGCTCCCGAGCGTTCAGGTGGTGGGCCTTCACCGCCCTCACCTCCGTACCTCAGGATGCCGGTGCATCCGCTGCCCCCACTCCACGCTACGACGATCCGGGCACCTCGGCCCGTCCACCGCGCAGCGCCCGGCCGTCACTCCGCGTGCAGCACTGCGGCGCCGGCGAAGCGGCCCGCCGCCAGGTCCGCGAGGGCCTGGTCGGCCCGTGCCATCGGGTACCGCTGGACGTGGACCCGCGGCCGGTGCCGGGCCGCCTCCGCCAGATAGGCGCGGCCGTCCTCCCGGGTGTTCGCCGTGACGCTGCGCAGCGTCCGTTCCTGGAACAGGTGCCGCTGGTAGGAGAGGGCGGGCACGTCGGTGAGGTGGATGCCGGCGACGGACAGGGTGCCGCCGCGGTCCAGCGCGGCGAGGGCCACCGGGACCAGGTCGCCGACCGGGGCGAAGAGGATCGCCGCGTCCAGCGGTTCGGGCGGGGCGTCCCGCGGGCCGCGCGCGGAGGCCGCGCCGAGGGCGAGCGCGAGGTCCCGGGCGGCCCCGCCGCGGGTCAGGACGTGGACGGTGGCGCCCCGGGCGATGGCGAGTTGGGCCGTCAGATGGGCGGACGCCCCGAACCCGTAGATCCCGAGCCGGCCCCCGGCGGGCAACTCGGCGCGGTTGAGGGCCCGGTATCCGATGATGCCGGCGCACAGCCAGGGCGCGATCTCCTCGTCGGGCACATCCTCGGGAAGGTGGTAGGCGTAGCGCGCGTCGGCCACCGCGTGCCGGGCGTATCCGCCGTGCAGGTCCCAGCCGGTGTAGCGGGACCGGGGGCACAGGTTCTCCCGTCCGGTGCGGCAGTACGGGCAGGTGCCGCAGGTGCCGGCGAGCCACGCCACGCCCACGCGGTCGCCCGGTGCGAAGCCGCGTACGGCGTCCCCGCCCGCGACCACCCGTCCCACGACCTCGTGTCCCGGGGTGCACTGCTCGACGTGCGGGGCGAGGTCGCCCTCGGCGAGGTGGAGGTCGGTCCGACAGACCCCGCAGGCGCTGACCTCGACCAGCAGGTCGTCCGGGCCCGGGGCGGCGAGCGGGCGGCGCACGCGGCGCAGCGGGTGTTCGGCGGCCGGCGCGGGCCGGTCGACGACCCACGCGACGGTGGAGTCGGGTAGGAGTGCGGCCATGGCGTCACCTCCGCCCCCCGGCGGCTCTCCCCCCAGTCGAGCACAGGGGCGCAGCGCCGGCCAGTACGGGCGGTGGCGGCGGCTTCGTCCGGTGGCCCTCACCCCGGCGTCGTGGGCTCCCGCACCGCCGTGCCGAGCACGCCGACCACCACCTTGCGGACGTCCGAGGGCTGCGGCGCGGCCCCGGTCCGGTCGGCGAAGAGCAGGTGTCCGGCGCCGATCAGGGTGGGGGCGAGGACGTCGACGTCGGCGGCGGGTTCGATCCGGCCGTGGCCGCGCTCGGCTTCCAGATGGGCGGCGATCGCGGCGGTGGCCTCGGTCAGCAGCGGGACGCCCGTCGGCGCGTCCGCGCGCAGCCGGGCGCGCAGGCCGTCGCGGGAGGTGACCAGGGCGACCAGGGCCACCGCGACGGGGCCGAAGACCTCGGTCAGCACCGTCGTGAGGTGGTCGACGACCGAGCCGGTTCCGGCCGTCGCGCGCAGGGCGGCGGCCCGCTCCCGGACGCGGTCGGTCCGGTCCCGGACGAGGTCGGCGAGGAAGGCGTCGAAGTCGGCGAAGTGCCGGTGCAGGACGCCCTTGGCGCAGCCGGCCTCCTCGGTGACGGCCCGACTGGTCAGGGCGTTCGGTCCGGCGCGCAGCAGTACGCGCTCGGCGGCGTCGAAGAGCTGGTGGCGCGGGTCGCGCAGCGCCACTCCGGTCGGCACCCGCGGTCTCCTTCCGTCCCGACTGGTTTTCGCCGTCGTCGATTGACGAGTGGGCGCACGCCCACTCAGAGTGGGCAGATGCCCACTATATCTCCGGAGCCCGAGCGCGCCCCGGTCGGCGAGGTCCATCAGCAGCGCGCGGTGGCCCGGTCCTTCGGTGTCGACGCCACCCGTTACGACCGTGCCCGGCCCCGCTACCCGGACGCCCTGGTGCACCGGATCCTCGATCTGGTCGCTGCCGCCGGTCCCCCGCGCGTCCTCGACGTCGGCTGCGGCACCGGCATCGTCGCCCGGCAGTTCCTGGACGCCGGCTGCGACGTGCTCGGGGTCGAGCCCGACCCCCGCATGGCCGACCTGGCCAGGCGGTCGAAGATCACGGTGGAGGAAGCGGCGTTCGAGGACTGGGACCCGGCCGGGCGGACGTACGACGCGGTCGTCGCCGGCCAGGCGTGGCACTGGGTCGACCCGGTCGCGGGCGCCGCCCGGGCCGCGCGCGCCCTGCGGCCCGGCGGGCTGTTGGCGCCGTTCTGGAACGCCTTCGAGCTCCCGCCGGACCTGGCGGACGCGGTCACCGAGGTCTGCCGACGGGCGCTGCCGGACGCCCCCTTCGACGTACGGGCTCTCGGGCGGGGCACGGCGGACGGGTACGGGACCCTGCTCTCCGGCGCCGTGGACGGGATCCGGGCGACCGGCGCCTTCGAGGAGCCGCAGCAGTGGCGACACGACTGGGAGCTGACGTACACCTGCGACGCCTGGCTGGACCAACTGCCGACCCAGGGCGCCTTCACCCGGCTCCCCGCGCCCGCGCTGGCCGCCGTGCTGGAGGGGGTCGGCGCCGCCGTCGACGCACGGGGCGGACGCTTCACGATGCGGTACGCCACGGTGGCGGTGACGGCCCGGGCCCGGAGCGACGGCTGACGCCGTCCCCGGCGCTCACCCGTCGGTGCGACTCAGGGGTACGCCGCATCGGCGCGGGGAATCACCTCCGGTGGCCGGGCCCGCACGCCGGGCCCGACGGTACCGCGGCGGCACCATCGCGCCGCCGTGTGCCGATTCACCGCGAAGGAGCCGGTGCCATGGACCCTCAAAGACCCTTAGTGCTCGATCCGACCGCTGCCGACCGTCGCGGCGAGGACGCCGCCCTGCGCCAGCGCGGCCCCCTGACGCGCGTCGACGTCCTCGGGGAGAAGGTGTGGGCGGTCAGCGACCGCGCGCTGTTGAAGCGGCTGCTGATGGACGGCCGCATCTCCAAGGACGCCGTGCGGCACTGGCCGCGCTATCCGCACGAGACGCAGGACTGGCCGCTGAACCTGTGGGTCGGGGTGCGGAACATGTTCACCGCGTACGGCGACGACCACCGGCGTCTGCGCCGGCTGATCTCCCCGGCCTTCGCGGGCCGCCGGATCGCCGCTCTCGCGCCCCGCATCGAGGCGATCGCCGCCGACCTCCTCGACGGCCTCGCCGCCGTGCCCGCCGGGTCGGTCGTGGATCTGCGCGAGCGCTTCGCCGCCCCGCTGCCGATCCGGGTGATCAGCCACCTCCTCGGCCTGCCCGAGGACCGGGCCACCGGCTTCCGCAGCAGGGTCGACGGCGTCTTCGACAGCACCATCACCGGAGCGGAGGCCGAGGCCAACGCGCGGGCCTTCCGGGCGACGCTGGCGGAGCTGATCGACGAGAAGCGCGAGAGCCCCGGCGACGACCTCACCACCCGTCTGATCGACGCCCGGGACACCGAGGGCGACGGCACGGGGCTGAGCGACGACGAGCTGGTGGACAGCCTCATGCTGATGGTCAGCGCCGGCTACGAGACCACGATCAATCTGATCGACCACGCGCTCGTCGCCCTGCTCACCCACCCCGAGCAGCGCTCCGCGCTCCTCACGGGCGCGGTGTCCTACGACGACGTGGTGGAGGAGACCCTGCGCTGGCAGGCCCCGGTCCCCTTCCTGCCGATGCGGTTCGCCACGGTGGACATCGAGCTGCCCGAGGGCGTCACGATCCGGGCGGGCGAGGCCGTTCTCGCCGCGTACAGCGCGGCGAACACCCACCCTGACGTGTACGGGCCGGACGCGGACCGCTTCGACCCCGCCCGCTCCGACCGCTCCCATCTGACGTTCGGGCACGGGGTCCACGTCTGCCTCGGCGCCGCCCTGGCACGGCTGGAGGGCGTCATCGCCCTACGGGCGGTCCTCGACCGCTTTCCGCACCTCGCGCTCGCCGTTGCGGCGGACGAACTCCGCCCGATGCCGTCGTTCCTCTCCAACGGCCACCGCAGCGTGCCGACTGTGCTGACGCCCGCGCCGGGCGCATGACGAAGGGGCGCGGCGGGCCGCTCGGCCTGCCGCGCCCCCACCGGGCTCCGGTCGATCAGACGACGGGCGCCGGGTACGTCGGGTACTCCACCCCGGAGACGTGCTGGACGACCCGGATGACCTGGCACGAGTAGCCGAACTCGTTGTCGTACCAGAGGTAGAGGATCGCGTCGTCGCCCTCGACCTTGGTGGCGCCGGCGTCGACGATCGAGGCGTGCCGGGAGCCGATGAAGTCGCTCGACACCGCGTCCGGCGCGCTGGTGTAGTCGATCTGCCGCTTCAGCGGGGAGGTCAGCGAGACGTTGCGCAGGTGCTCCAGCACCTCTTCGCGGGTGGTCTCGCGGCCGAGCCGCAGGCTGAGGATCGCGATGGACACGTCCGGGACCGGGACGCGGATGGAGCTGCCGGTGATCCGCGCGTTCAGGTCGGGCAGCGCCTTGGCGACGGCGGAGGCGGCGCCGGTCTCGGTGATGACCATGTTGAGCGGCGCGGAGCGACCGCGGCGCTCGGACTTGTGGAAGTTGTCCAGCAGGTTCTGGTCGTTGGTGAACGAGTGGACGGTCTCCACGTGGCCGCGCAGCACGCCGAACTCGTCCGCCATCGCCTTCAGCGGCGGCACGATCGCGTTGGTGGTGCAGGAGGCGCAGGACAGGATCTGCTCGTCCGGCTTGATCGTGTCGTGGTTGACGCCGTGCACGATGTTCGGGACGTCACCCTTGCCCGGGGCGGTCAGCACGACCTTGTCGATGCCGGGGCGCAGGTGCTTCGACAGCCCGGCGCGGTCGCGCCACTTGCCGGTGTTGTCGATCAGGATGGCGTTCTTGATGCCGTACGCCGTGTAGTCGACCTCGGTCGGGTCGCCGGCGTAGATCACCTTGATCTCGTTGCCGTTGGCGGTGATGGTGCTGCTCGCCTCGTCCACGGTGATGGTGCCCTGGAACTGGCCGTGGATGGAGTCGCGACGCAGCAGCGAGGCGCGCTTGACGAGGTCCGCGCCGGGCTCGCCGGAGCCGCGGCGCACCACGATCGCGCGCAGCCGCAGTCCGTTGCCGGAGCCGGACTTCTCGATCAGGAGGCGGGCGACGAGGCGGCCGATGCGGCCGAAGCCGTAGAGGACGACGTCGCGCGGCTCACGGCACTCGATCTTGTTCGCGCCGGTGGCGCCGGCGACGGCGTCCGCGGTGAACTCCTCGACCGACAGGCCGCGCCCGTCGGTGCGGTACAGCGCGGCGAGCATGCCGAGGTCGATCTGGGACGGGCCGAGGTCCAGCCCGGTGAGGGCCTTGAGGAACGGCATCGTCTCGGTGACCGACAGCTCCTCGCCGGCGATCTGCCGGGCGAAGCGGTGGGCCTTGAGGATGCTGATCACCGACTTGTTCACCAGGGAGCGGCTGTGCAGCAGGACGGTGACGTCCCGCTCGCGCTGCAGCTTCCCGATGATCGGGATCATCGCCTCCGCGATCTCCTCGCGGTTCTTCCAGTTGGTGAACGAGTCCTCGTTGAGAGTCACAGGCCTATCTTTCGAGCTAGGTGGCGCTCACATGCGGCGCTCACATGTTAACCACACGCTCCTTTGAGCATTCAAACGCCCCCCACGCGCACATCGGCGCCATATCTGCGTACGGTGTATCCAGTAACTGTGTACAGTGGGCGGCGCGCATCCAGCGGATTCCCGCGTTTCTCCCCAAAGCGCCAGAGGAGAGAGATCAGCCATGCCCGCCGCAGGCCCCGAAGGCCCCTACGACCACGCCACCGGCGCACCGGTCCCCAGCGCACCGGACGCCGTCACCCGCCTCGCCGACAGCCACGACCTCATCGAGGTGCGCGGAGCCCGGGAGAACAACCTCTGCGACGTCTCCGTCGACATCCCCAAGCGTCGGCTCACCGTCTTCACCGGCGTCTCGGGCTCCGGCAAGTCGTCCCTCGTCTTCGGCACGATCGCCGCCGAGTCGCAGCGGCTGTTCAACGAGACGTACACCAGCTTCGTCCAGTCGTTCATGCCCTCGGTCGGCCGTCCCGACGTGGACGCGCTGCGCAACCTCAGCGCCGCGATCGTGGTCGACCAGGAGCGCATGGGCGCCAACTCCCGCTCCACGGTGGGCACCGCCACCGATGCGTACACCATGCTGCGGATCGTCTTCAGCCGGCTCGGCGAGCCGTACGTGGGCCCCTCGCACCACTTCGGCTTCAACAACGCCGAGGGCATGTGCCCGCGGTGCGAGGGCATCGGCCGGATATCCGACATCGACGTGGACCAGGTCGTCGACCGGTCCAAGTCGCTGCGCGAGGGCGCGATCACCGTCCCCGGCTTCGCGGTGGACTCCTGGCAGTGGCAGGTCATGGCCGACTCCGGCTTCTACGACCCGGACAAGAAGGTCGCCGACTTCACCGAAGCGGAACTCGCCGACCTGCTGCACAAGCCGACGACCAAGATCAAGGTCGGCTCCAGCAACCTCACCTACGAGGGGCTCGTCCCCCGCATCCACCGCAGCTTCCTGTCCAAGGACCGGGAGGCGATGCAGGCCCACATCCGCGCCTTCGTGGACCGGGCCGTCGTCTTCGGCGAGTGCCCGGAGTGCGCGGGCGCCCGCCTCAACCGCGCAGCGCTGGACTGTCGCATCGGCGGGTTGAACATCGCCGAGTGCGCCGCCCTCCAGATCAACGACCTGGCCGCCTTCGTCCACAAGCTGGACGCGCCCTCCGTGGCGCCGCTCCTGAGCAACCTGGGCCAACTGCTGGACTCCCTGGTGGAGATCGGCCTCGGCTACCTCAGCCTGGACCGCACCTCCTCCACCCTCTCCGGCGGCGAGTCCCAGCGGGTCAAGATGGTCCGGCACCTCGGCTCCCCGCTCGCGGACGTCACCTACGTCTTCGACGAGCCGACCACCGGACTGCACCCGCACGACATCCAGCGGATGAACGGGCTGCTGCTGCGGCTGCGCGACAAGGGCAACACGGTCCTGGTGGTCGAGCACAAGCCCGAGGTCATCTCGATCGCCGACCACGTCGTCGACCTCGGGCCCGGCGCCGGCACCGAGGGCGGCGTGATCGGCTACGCGGGGGACGTCACCGGACTGCGCTCCTCCCCCACCCTCACCGGCCGCCACCTCGGCCACCGGGCCGCGCTGCGGGACGCGGTGCGCCGCCCCACCGGGCACGTCCCGATCGAGAACGCCACGCTGCACAACCTGAAGAACGTCTCGGTGGACGTGCCCCTCGGGGTGCTGACCGTGGTCACCGGCGTCGCCGGCTCCGGGAAGAGCTCCCTCGTCCACGGGTACCTCTCCGGCCGCGAGGGGGTGGTGGTGGCCGACCAGTCCCCCATCCGCGGTTCGCGCCGCTCCAACCCGGCGACGTACACCGGCCTGCTCAACTCCGTCCGCACCGCCTTCGCCAAGGCCAACGGCGTCAAGGCGGCCCTGTTCAGCGCCAACTCCGAAGGCGCCTGCCCCGCCTGCAACGGCGCCGGGCTCATCTACACCGACCTGGCGATGATGGCCGGCGTCACCACCGTCTGCGAGAAGTGCGAGGGCAAGCGCTACACCCCCGAGGTCCTCACCTACAAGCTGCGCGGCAAGAACATCAGCGAGGTCCTGGACATGCCGGTGAAGGAGGCGTACGACTTCTTCCCCTCGGGCCAGGCGCACGCCGTCCTCGGCCGGCTCGCCGACGTGGGCCTCGGCTACCTGCGGCTCGGCCAGCCCCTGAACACCCTCTCCGGCGGCGAGCGCCAGCGGCTGAAGCTCGCCATCCACATGGCGGAGAAGGCGTCGACGTACGTCCTCGACGAACCGACCACCGGTCTGCACCTCGCCGACGTCGACAAGCTGCTGGCCCTGCTCGACCGGCTGGTGGACGGCGGCAACTCGGTCATCGTGATCGAACACCACCTCGCGGTGATGGCCCACGCCGACTGGATCGTCGACATCGGACCGGGCGGCGGCCACGACGGCGGGGAGGTCGTCTTCACCGGCACCCCGCGGCAACTCGTCAGCGAGGGCGACACCCTGACCGCGCACCATCTGCGGACGTACGTCAACGGCGGCTGACCTCCACCGGACGGTGGTCGGAAGGGGGCGGGGCCGCGACGGCGCCCCGCCCCCGGCGCGCGGGCGACCCGGTCGGCGTGGTCCACCTCACCATCCGGATGCCGGACGCGCCCTGCCGCCGCTGGCCGACCGCCCGCTAGGGTGACCGGTGCAGCTGGTTCGCCCCGTCCGCCAGACGGAACGCGTCGTAAGAGGGAACCCGGTGGGAATCCGGGACTGCCCCGCAGCGGTGAGCGGGAACGACCGCCGTCATACGCACTGGGTCCGCGAAGGACCTGGGAAGCGACGGCCAGTAGGTGCCCGCCGGGAGACCGGCAGGCGTGCCCGCGAGTCCGAAGACCTGCCCGTTGCCCGCACGCGGACGATCCGCGCGCGGTCTTCCCGGTGACCTCGTGGGCGGGTCGGCGTGTACGGCGAAGGACGACCGCGCCCCGGCGCGCGCCCTTCGCACCGTCACCCCTTCGCGCCCCCGTCCCGTCACCGGGACCTCAGGGATTCATCTCGCGAAGGAGATCTCCGTGACCACCGAGTCCGCAGCCGCGGCAGCACGGGCCACCGTGTACGGCTACCCCCGTCAGGGTCGGGGCCGGCAGTTGAAGAAGGCGATCGAGGGCTACTGGAAGGGCCGCGTCACCGCCGGAGCCCTGCACGCCACCGCGGCCGAGCTGCGCCGCGACACATGGCGGGAGCTGGCGGCGGCCGGCGTCGACGAGGTCCCGACCGGTGACTTCTCGTACTACGACCACGTCCTGGACACCACCGTCATGGTGGGCGCCGTACCCGAGCGCCATCGGACGGCCGTCGCCGCGGACGCCCTCGACGGGTACTTCGCGATGGCCCGCGGCACCCAGGCCGTCGCCCCGCTGGAGATGACCAAGTGGTTCGACACGAATTACCACTACCTGGTGCCGGAGCTGGGGCCGGACACGGTGTTCACCGCCGACTCGGGCAAGCAGGTCGCCGAGCTGACGGAGGCACTGGCGCTGGGGCTGACCCCGCGGCCCGTGCTCGTCGGGCCCGTCACCTACCTGCTGCTCGCCAAGCCCGCTCCGGGAGTGGCCGCGGACTTCGATCCGCTGACCCTGCTGGACCGGCTCCTGCCGGTGTACGCGGAGGTCCTCGCCGATCTGCGTGCGGCCGGCGCCGCCTGGGTCCAGCTCGACGAGCCCGCGCTCGTCCAGGACCGCACCCCGGCCGAGCTTAATGCCGCGCGCCGCGCCTACCGGCTCCTCGGCACCCTGACGGACCGTCCGAAGCTGCTGGTGGCCTCCTACTTCGGCCGGCTCGGAGCGGCGCTGCCCGTCCTCGCCGCGGCGCCGGTCGACGGGCTCGCCCTGGACTTCACCGAGTCCGCCGCCGCCAACCTCGACGCGCTGGCCGCCGTCGGGGGCCTGACGGGCAAGCGCCTGGTCGCCGGCGTCGTCAACGGGCGCAACGTCTGGGCGAACGACCTGGAGAAGTCCCTCGCCGCCCTCGGCACCCTCCTCGGTCTCGCCGACCGCGTCGACGTGGCCGCCTCCTGCTCCCTGCTGCACGTCCCCCTGGACGCTGCCCTGGAGCGGGACGTCGATCCGCAGATCCTGCGCTGGCTCTCCTTCGCCCGGCAGAAGGTCGCCGAGGTCGTCGCCCTCGCCGAGGGCCTGGCCCGCGGCACCGACGCCATCACCGCGGAACTCACCGCCAACCGGGCCGCCCTCGCCTCCCGTGCCGCCTCCCCCGTCACCCGGGACCCGGCCGTACGCGCCCGCGCCCGCGCGGTGACAGACGCCGACGCCCGCCGCTCCCAGCCGTACGCGCAGCGCACCGCGGCCCAGCGCGAACGCCTCGGGCTGCCGCTGCTGCCGACCACCACCATCGGCTCGTTCCCGCAGACCGACGAGTTGCGGGTGGCCCGCGCGGACCTGCGGGCCGGCCGGATCGACACCGCCGGCTACGAGCAGCGCATCCGGGCCGAGATCGCCGAGGTGCTGGCCTTCCAGGAGAAGACCGGACTCGACGTCCTGGTGCACGGCGAACCCGAACGCAACGACATGGTCCAGTACTTCGCCGAGCAGCTCACCGGCTACCTCGCCACCCGGCACGGCTGGGTCCAGTCGTACGGCACCCGCTACGTCCGCCCGCCGATCCTCGCCGGCGACGTCTCCCGCCCCGAGCCGATGACCGTGCGCTGGACCACCTACGCCCAGTCGCTCACCGACCGCCCCGTCAAAGGCATGCTCACCGGCCCGGTCACCATGCTCGCCTGGTCGTTCGTCCGCGACGACCAGCCCCTCGGCGACACCGCCCGGCAGGTCGCCCTCGCCCTGCGCGACGAGGTCGGGGACCTGGAGGCGGCGGGGACGTCGGTGATCCAGGTCGACGAGCCAGCGCTGCGCGAGACCCTGCCGCTGCGCGCCGACGACCGGCCCGACTACCTCGCCTGGGCCACCGAAGCGTTCCGGCTCACCACCGGCGGCGTCGCCGCCGGCACCCAGATCCACACCCACATGTGCTACGCCGAGTTCGGCGACGTCGTCCAGGCCATCGACGACCTCGACGCCGACGTCATCAGCCTGGAAGCCGCCCGCTCCCACATGCAGGTGGCCCGCGAACTCGCCTCCCACGGCTATCCGCGGGAGGCCGGCCCCGGCGTCTGGGACATCCACTCGCCCCGGGTGCCGAGCGTCGAGGAGGCCGCGGCGCTGCTGCGCACCGGGCTGGAGGCCATCCCCGCCGGACGGCTGTGGGTCAACCCCGACTGCGGTCTGAAGACCCGGGGTTGGGCCGAGACCCGGGCCTGCCTGGAACACCTCGTCGCCGCGGCGCGCACCGTCCGCGCGGAGCTGGGCTAGGACGCTTCGAGCGTGGCGGGCGTCGGCCCGTCGGGGCGCACGGTGATGCCGTACGCGGCCCCCTTCGGGACGGCGTCGAAGCGCGGGACGTACAGGGGCAGTAGCTGTTCCAGGAGGACGGTGGACTCCCGGAGCGCGAACTGGAGGCCGAGGCAGGCCCGCGGCCCGAGCCCGAAGGGGAGGTAGCTGCCCGACTGGTCGGGGCGCCGCCCGGGGGTGGTGAAGCGCTCGGGGTCGAACGCCCCGGGCGCTTCCCACACGTCGGGGTCGCGGTGCGTCAGGTACGGGCAGACCAGGACGTCGGTGCCGGCCTCGATCGCGTGTCCGGCGAGGACGTCGTCCTGCGCCGTCCAACGCGGCAGGATCCACGCGGACGGGTAGAACCGCAGCGTTTCGTGGACGAGGGCCTGCACGGCCTGCCGCCGCTCGGGGGTGCCCGCTTCGCCCGCGGCCAGCGCCCGCTCCCGGGCCTGCGGGTTCTCGTCCAACAGGAGGTGGAGCCAGGTCAGGGTGGTGGCCGTGGTCTCGTGGCCGGCGAGGAGCAGGGTGACCAGCTCGTCGCGAATCAGCCGGTCCGTGTACTCGGGGCGGGTTGCGGATGCTTCGATCAGGACGTGCAGGAGGCCCGGGCCGTCGGGTCCTTCGTCGCCGTCGCGGGCGGCGGCGATGGCCCGGCTCGCCAAGGCGTCGATCCTGGCCAGCTCCGCGGCGACGGCCTCCTTCGCGGAGACCTCGTCGGCCGGCAGGCTCGGCAGCGCGGCCACCACCGCGGGCATCTCGCCCAGGGTCCGCTCCGTCTCCGCGTCGACGGGGTGTCCGGTCAGGGACCGCCAGATGGTGTCCAGGGCGAAGCGGCGCATCTCCTCGCCGACGTCGAAGACCTCCCCGCTGCGGGCGTGGCCCGCCCAGCGCTCGGCGGTGATCCGGGCGGCCTCGGCGATCCGCTCCTCGTAACGCCGCATGCCCCGGCCGGTGAACTGGGACTGGAGCAGGCGCCGTTGGCGCTGCCACGCCTCGCCCGTCGCCGACAGCACGCCGTCCCCGATCAGCATCCGGGCGCGGTGCGAGCGCTTGACGTAGCGGTCGGGGTGGAGCGCGAGCACGTGCTGCACCGCCGGGGGCGCGGTCACCAGGACGGTGGGGCGCGGTCCGAGCCGGACCGCGGCCACGCCGCCGAGCTGCCGTTGGGCCTCGGTGAGCAGGTCGACGAGGTCACCGCCCCGCTCCCGCCACTGCGCGACGGCTTCGGGGGCGAGTTCGGGGACCGGTCGGCCGGTCGGGAGCGGCTCGGGCGGCGGGCTGCCGGGAGGGACACGGGTGGCCACGGGGGTGCTCCTGTTCGGCGGCTGGTGCGTCTGCGGACCGGGCGCGGTCCGCCCGCACTGTAGGCGACGGAGTCGTCCGCCCGACAGCCCATCACGACCGGACCGGCGGGTTCCGCGCCGATCCCGGCCGATCCGGCCGCCCGGCGCGCTCCGCAGTAACCCGTTCGGGGGATTCTCCGGGCGACTTGCGGCCCGCTATACGTAGTGCCCTCTCGACAGTGCGGAGGGTCCGGCATGAGTGCTCCGGCTCCGGTGGCGAGCGTTCGGCTCGTACGACCGCAGGACATGTTGGTCATCGACTTCGACTTCTACAACCTGCGGCCGGACCTCGCCGCCGACCCCCCGCAGGTGCGTCGGGTCGACCCCGCGCAGCGCGCCTACGTGGTCGCCCGGTTCGAGTCGCAGCACGTCACCGAGCAGACGGTGTACGAGGGCGAGCCGAACCGGCCCGCTCCGGGTGACACGGCGGCCCGCGCGGTGGGGCCGAGCCGGATCGCCTTCGTCGTGCCGGAGACGGTCAAGACGCTCCCGTACAGCGAGGCCGGGCTGCTGCGGTGGTGGCAGTGGGTCATGCGGGTGGTGCCGGCGGCCGGGCGGCCCGGCGGGCTGGAGACCGATCTGCTGGTCGTGGACTGGTTGCACCTGACGCCGGAGCAGTTCGCGACGTGGGACCACGCCGAGACGCCGGTCGAGCACGACGGCCGCACCGAGCTGTGGCACACCCGGCTCGCGTTGCGCGGCCCCACCGGGCGGCCCGTTCCGCAGTCGCAGCCCACCGTCCGCGTGGTCGCCGCCGACGAGCCCGCCGACGAGCAGGAGGCGAAGCTCTTCGGCGCGCTGAACCCGGAGGGCTTCGACTTCCGCCAGCTCATCGCCCTGACCAATCCGCCGGAGCCCGTGGCGGCGCCCGTGGACGTCGGACTGCTGGCGCTGAGCGCCGCCGGCGCCACCCTCGACCTGGACGGGCGCTGGGAGCCGAGCACGTCGTCCGGGCTCAACCTCAAGCACTGGGAGCACCACGCCTGGCTCGGCCGGGACAACAAGGTCGTGCTGGAGCAGTACGGATTCCTCGTGCCCTACGGCCACCGGGCGCTGCTGTTCACCGAGACCAAGCGGACGTTCGACGGGACGACCGGGGTCGCCCACCTGGAACAGCGGCGGTTCATCAGGATCACCGAGCCGGTGAAGGCGTACCCGGGGGCGTACGGCCTGCCGTACGGAGGCCGCTCCTTCCCCTTCACCGAGATCGCCGTGGAGAACCCGGTCCCGCCCGACCTGCCGCAGCATCCGGAGCCGCTGCTCTCCGGCCGGCCGGACGCCGGCATCTGGATCCAGTCCATCGCGACCGGCACGGACGTCGTGTTCGTGCTGCGGGGCACCGCCGCGACGGGCCGCGAGGTCCGTTTCACCGCCTCCTTGGCCTTCGTCCCGCACGACGTGGCGATCCAGTCGCCCGAGGCGGGGACCGTGCTGCGGGAGGTGATCGACGCGTACGGCGGGTTCGACCGGCTCCTCGGCCCCGCGCCGGACCCCCGGCGGGCGCTGGACCTGGGTGGACAGGAACTCCCGTACGCCACCGAGACCGTGCCGGGCACCGCGAGCCACCCCACCCAGCGGCTGTTCTGGGGACTGAGAGGGCCGCTTGAGCGGCTCGATCCGCGGACCGACAGCCCGCTGTTCTTCCCCGGGATGCTGGGCGCCGAGGCACGGCTGGCCACCATGGACGCCTTTTACGGGCCCGGCAGCCCCGTCCTCCTCGGCTACGACGAGAAGTACCTGCTCAGCGAGTTCCGGGGCAACCCGGGCGAGGTGTACGTACGGGTCCGCGACTCGCTGGAGGCGCTGGCCTCGGGCGAGGACCGGCCGGTGGAGCGGGTCGTCCTGAACAGCGTCACCGTCGGCGGCATCGCCATGCCCAACATCGAGGTCGGCGGCCTGTCCCGGGTGCTGGGCGCAGCGGGCGGCAACAAGGAGTCGGTCGACCGGCTCCAGGAAGAGGGGACGATCGTCCCCAAGGAGTACTTCGACCTCAAGAGCCAGCTCAACCGGGCCGTGCTCTTCGGCGCCACCTTCCTCGCCAACGTGCTGCCGGACAACGAAGCGGGGCCCGACGAATCCCTGCGGACCAAGAAGGAGACCGACTATCCGGTGAACCCCAAGACGGGGATCCCGGACGTCAGCAAGCTGCCGAACGGCCACACGATGACGATCGACTTCGCAACGCCGCTCGTGGACTTCGGGCCGTTCCGCGCGGTCGTCGACAACAACCGGGCCAAGCTGACCCTGAAGGTCCTCAACAAGGTCAGCTACGTCGAGGGCACCAACACCAACAAGGTCACCGGCAAGATCACGCTCTTTGAACTCAGGCTGGTGGACCCGGCGTTCGAGTTCGTCGGCGTGGTCTTCAAGGACTTCGAGTTCAGCTTCGACCACGACGGCGGCCCCTCCTTCAAGCCGGGGGTCAGCGCGGTCAGGTTCTACGGGCCGCTGTCCTTCGTCAGCGCCCTGGAGGACTACATCTCAGGCGCCTTCGACGGCGTCAGCATCTTCGGCCTCGAACTGAAGACGTACCAGGAGATCACGGTCGAGAACGTCCGCGTCGGCGTCACCTTCGGGCTGCCCGACATCAAGATGGGCCCGGTGCTGCGGGTCACCAACTGCTTCGTGACCGCCGGGGTCATCGTCCCCTTCCAGCGCAAGCCGGCCCGGGCGACCTTCGGGTTCGCGCGCGAGGACGAGAAGTTCAACGTCACGGTGTACGGCTTCGGCGGCGGCGGCTTCTTCGCCGTCGAGGTCAGCGAGCGCCGCGTGGAGAAGATCGAAGGCGCGATCGAGGCCACGTACACCCTGGCCTTCGACTTCGCCCCGATCGCCTCCGGCCTGGCGCGGATCGCGATCGGAATCTACTTCAAGCTGGAGCGCGCCGACCCGGACGACAAGGACGCCAAGGACGAGGTGGTGCTGCGCGGCTACGTCCGGGCGACCGGGCGGGTCAGCGTCCTCGGACTGATCAGCGTCACGGCCGAGTTCTACGCGGACCTCCAGTACCGCAAGCTGGGCAACCAGTCCGCAGTGACCGCGCACGCCCGGCTCACCATCTCCATCGACATCCTCTTCTTCCACGAGAGCGTCGCCCTGGAGTTCTTCTACAACCTCGACGGCAGCATCGACGACGAGTCGGTGCGCGGGCTGCGGGGCGCCCGCCGCCGGGCGGCGCTCGCCGCCGACGAACAGCCCACGGGCTTCTCCGACCTGATGTCCCGAGCGGACTGGGAGCAGTACTGCGCCTCGTTCGCGCCCTGACGCCTTGGGCGGTGCGCGTTCCGTCCCCGCCCCCGTCCCCGTGCCCGCCCCTTCCGCCCGAGGAGACGAACCCCCATGGCAGCCTCACGTATCGTCTGGACCCCGGTCCCGGCCGGGCGCGAGGACGGCCGGCTCAAGCTGTCCGTCCTCGTCTCGCCGCGGCTCGCAGGGTCCGCGGCGACGCTCGCCGGCCATCCCGAGTGGCTCGCCTGGCCCTCCCAACGCCCCCGGTACCGGCTCGTCTTCGGATCGGGCCCGGCCGTGGTGGCGGAGGCCGTCGGCCCCGCGCCCCGGCTCGACCTGTGGCAGCAGCTGTTCCCCGCCGCCACCCCCGTCGTCCCCAAGCCGGCCGCCCTGCTGGCGGCCACGGTGCCGCCGATCCGCTCCTGGCCGCCGGCGAGCGCCCGGAACCTGGCCCGTACCGAACACACCGCCGCCACCGCCTTCCACGCCACCGCGCCGCTGAGCGTCAACGCGATGACGTCCCGCGGGCCCGGCCTCGTACCGGGGGCGCGCAACGGGCAGCCCCCGCCGGACCTCGTCACGGACGTCCCCCTTGCCCCGCAGCGCCTGGCCCGCGCCCGGGAGCTGATCGCCGACGCGCTGGCCAGGGACGGCTACTTCCTGGGCGGGCCCTTGGAGGACCCCGACTCCCCCTTCGAGTCGTTCAGCGCCGCCCAGGTGGACTTCCTGCTCGCCCAGCAGTTCCACGACCGCAAGGCGACGGACAACCCCCCGTCCGGGGGCTCCTCGCTCGCCGCGCACGTCACCGCCCTCGTCGACGGCGACAGCGTCGACTTCCACGCCGCGCTCGGCGCCCTCGCCCAGTACCCGGCGCTCCAACGGGCCCTCGGGCTGGTCGTGGACCTCGCGGTGGACGCCGACGCGCCCGGGGTGCCGACCGCCGGCGACCCGGTGGCCGTGTCCCTCCAGGTCGAGTGGGGGCCGCTCGCCCCGGGCGGGCCGTACGAGCCCGTGCTGCCGGCCGTGAACGCCACCCTCACCGCGTCCGCCTTCGCGGCCAAGCCGGCCGGGACGCTCGTCCAGGGCGGGCTGGCCCGGCTGGACTCGGACCGGTACGAGGTCATGGAGGTCGACGCGGACGCCACGGCGGACGCGCTCGCCGGCTTCGGACAGAAGCTGCTCGACATCAGCGACGGCTTCTCCGGCGCCCCCGCGGTGCCCCCGGACGCCGCGCTCCCGATCGCCGTCGCCCCCGGCTCGGAGCCGGCCCCGCTGCCCAGTCACCGCGGCGACGGCCTCGGCGTCCTCCTCCACGGGCGGGCGAAGGACCTGCACTCCAGGCTCACCCAGGCGACGGCCCGGACCGCCGCACCGGCGGCGCTGCTTGCCGAAGAGCCGCTCAGCGCCGAGGAGTTGGAGTACGGCGTACGCGTCGACGTCTGGGACGACGTCTCCGGGCGCTGGCACTCGGTGTGCCGCCGCGCCGGCCGGTACGACTGCGGCGAGCTGCGGTTCGAGGCCCAGGACGAGGGCGCGATCCACCTCGCGCACAGCACCGCCCCGGACGGCGACCCCACGATCTACCTGCACGAGTCCGTCTTCGCCTGGGACGGCTACAGCCTCGCCGCGAGCCGCCCCGGCTCCCTCACCCGCACCGTGGACGGGCAGCCGGTGACCACCGGACCGGACAGCGACCCCACCGGGCCGGTGGCGCTGCGCACCTCCTTCCGCGCCCTGGGCCTGCCGAAGTTGCGCTACGGGCGCGGCTACCGCTTCCGCGCCCGGGTCGTCGACGTCGCCGGGAACAGCCTGGGGCCCGACGACCCCGCCCCGGACGACTTCGGCGCCGCCACCCCCCTCGTCCGGCATCTGCGCTTCGAGCCCGTCGGATCGCCCGTCCTGCTGCCCACGGCGCCCCGCACCCCGGCCGAGTCCATCGCGCTGCTGGTGGTCCGCGGCAACTACGACGCGCCGGCCACCGGGACGTGCGAGCGGCACGTGGTGCCGCGGCGGACCAGTCCGCAGACCGCCGAGCGGCACGGGATGTACGACGTGGACCCCAGCCCGGTGAACCCCGGCGGCATGGACCGCTTCGCCTACTCCGACATCGCCCGGCGCGACCAGGCCGACTTCACCGGCGGCGCCGAGGACCCCGGGGGCTGGGGCGACACGCCGTACTTCGAAGGGCTGCAAATGGACGTGCCGTACCTGCCCGAGGTCCTGGCGCGCGGCGCCGCCTTCAGGGGGCTGCCCGGGCTCGCGCCGGGCGAGGTCTTCACCGTCGCCTTCGACGACCGGCTCTCCTGGCCCCGCCGCTCCCCCTTCCGGCTGCGGCTGGAGAACGGCACCGGAGCACCCGAGTACGACGAGGTGCGGCGGGTGCTGACGGTGCAGCTGCCGCCCGGCCGCAGCGTGGACGTGGCCTGCTCGTCCCGGATCGACGAGGACGACCTGGGCGTGCTCGGCATCTGGCGGTGGTTCCTCGACAGCGGACTCACCCCGTCTCCGGGCACCACGGTCGACGACCTGCGCCGGCTCGCCGCGCTCGGGCAGCTGTGGCAGCTCACCCCCAGCCGCCCGCTGAAGCTCACCCACGCGATCCAACAGCCCCTGACCCCGGCCGCGTTCCGCAAGCCCGTCGCCGCGCGGGCGCCCGGCGACACCACGGCCCGCATCGTGGACGTGCTCACGCTCGATCGGGCGAGCACGGCGAAGGTCGACGTACGGGCCGAGTGGACGGAGCCGAACGACGCGCCCGCCGACCCGGCGCCCGTCTCCCGCCCCGGCACGGCCCACGTCACGACCCTGGCCACCGCCCCGGACGACACCGACGGCGGCGTGCTGCGCCTCGACGCCCGGCAGGAGTTCCACGACACCCGGCACCGCACGGTCACCTACACGGCGGTGGCGTCCTCCCGCTACACGGAGTTCTTCAACCGGACCCTGCGGATCGTGCTGACCGGCACGGAGCCCGTCCGCGTCGCGCCCCGCGGCATCGCCTCCGGCACGCTGACCGTCGTCGACCCGGCCGCGGGGCGGACCTTCACCGAGGACGTCGACTACGTCGCGGACCTCGCCGCCGGCACGGTCCGCCGCTCCGGTGCCGACTCGGCGATCCCCGACGGCGCGACCGTCGAAGTCGGCTTCGTCGACGGTCCGGTGACCCGGGTGAACTCCGAGGTGCAGCCGGCGGTCGTGGTGAACGTGCGGTCCTCGGCGCGACCGGCCGCGCCCGACGTGGCGTACCTCGTGCCCACCTTCGGCTGGGAGCGGGCCCGTACGGAGACCGAAGTAACCAACACCCGGCACGGCAACGGCATCCGGGTGTACCTGCGCCGCCCCTGGTACTCCTCCGGCGAGGACGAACTCCTCGGCGTCGTCCTCGCCGAGGACGGTGCGCCGCCGCCGGTCCTGCGCCCCCTGGTCACGCTCCGCGGCCAGGACCCGGTCTTCGCCTCCGCGCCGACGACGGCCGCGCCCGGCACGGGCGAGTTCCCGCTCGCCGTACGGGTCGCGACCCGACTGGTGCTCGCCGAGTCCGAGAGCACGCCACAGTTGCCGCGGGTCGCGGTGGCGGCGCACCCAGTGGGGTACGACGAGCGCCGGCAGCTGTGGTACTGCGATCTGACGATGCCGCCGGAGCGCGCGTACCGCCCGTTCCTGCGGTTCGCCTTCGCCCGCTACCAGCGGAACTCGCTGTCCGGGCTGGAGCTCTCCCCCGTCGTGCTCGCGCAGTTCGCCCAGCTCACCCCGGACCGCACGCTGTCGGTGGTGCTCGGGACGCAGGACCCGACGCGGGCGACGGTGAGCGTGTCCGGTCCGACGTACGCCGGCGACCCGGCGCGCGGCGCCCGGCTGACGGTGCTGGTGCAGACCGTCGACCCGGGGCCGGCGGACCCGTTGGGCTGGCGGACCGTGTCCGAGACCCCGCTGCCGCCGGTGCCGGGGGGCGGCGGCCAGTGGAGCGCCGCCGTGACCCTGCCCGCCGCGCCCGGCAGCCGGCCGATGCGACTGCTGGTCGAGGAGCGGGAGGTCCTGACGACCGCCGGGACGCGCCTGGTGTACACCGACGCCGTCGAGGTCTGAGGTCCACGTCCGAGGGCCAGCAGTCCGCAGTCCGCAGTCCGCCCCCGCAAGTCCAAGGACCTCGTCGCCGTGCCGACCCGAGTTCCGAGCCCCATGCCGTACCACCCGAGGGACAGACCATGACCACCATCAGCGGGACGACCGCCGCCGTCGCACTGCCGCCCGGCGGCTTCGGCAACGGCATCTTCCAGGCGTACGTCAACGGAGAGGAGCGCCCGGGTGCCGGTGAGTTCACCGTGCTGACCGGTGAGCTGAACCCGGCAGGTCCGGGTCTGGACGTGCTGTACGGCCGGGGCACGCCGGGCACCAGCTATCTGAGGGTGCTGGACCTGGGCACCGGGATCGCCTACGTGCAGGGCCAGTTGGTCACCCATGCCAAGGAGGTGTCGCTGGACCCGTTGGTGACCTCGGTGCAGGTGTCCGGCGCCGCATCCGTCACGAGGTGGTTGGTGCCGGACGCCTTCGTCCTGGAGCAGCGGGTCGCGATCGGCGGGACGACCGCGGCGGACACCCGGATCACCGTCACCACCAAGGTCTCCGACTTCCGCACCGAGCGGCACCGCTTCCGGATCGAGTACGTCTGGGACGCCACGGTCGCCGGGGACGACGCCCCGGTGGTGCAACTCGGGGCAGCGGGCGCCTCGTTCCGCCCCTTCGACCCGGTCAGCTCGACGGAGCAGACCTTTGCGCGCAGCACGGGCGACCTGGCCGTCGTCGACCGGTACGCGAATCCCGGCGCCCCGACCTTCGCGGTCGCGGTCTCCGCCGCCGGCAATCCGCAGGCCGTGCCCGACAGCGTGCAGTACGTCTGTCTGTCGGACGCGGTGTTCGCCCCGGTCGGCGCGTACGTCACCGATCCGGCGCGCGACATCGCCGGTCCCGGCTCCGACTGCCGCAACTCGGCCGGACGCACCGACTCCGGGCTGTTGCTGCTGTGGACCGTGGACGCCGCGCCGGGCGACGCCACGGTGGCCGCGACCGTACGGATGAGCCCCGCGAGCCCGTACGCGACGACGCTGAAGGCGGGTCCGCTGTCCCTGGGGTCGGCCACCGCGACCTTGACGGACACCGCCACCGGCCGTCCGATCCCGGGCCGCACCCTGGTCTTCAGCGCGGGCGGGCGCGTGCGGTGCACCTTGACCACGGACGGCGCGGGGCGTGCTACCTGCGACCAGCTCCTCACCGGGCTGCTGGGGTACGACGTGGACTTCGCGGGTGACGCGATCTGGGGCGCGGCGCACGCCCACGGCGGACTGCTGTAGTTGAGGAGCGGGCGGCGGCGTCAGGTGACGCGGGCGGCGATCGCCCGTGCGCAGCCCAGGGACTCGGTGTGCGTGGTGTCCACCTCCACGTCGTAGGTGACGCCCTCGTGCACCGACTCCGCCTGGGCCGCGGCCATGCCCCGGGGCCGGTCGCCGCGGGCGATCCCGCGCCCCTCGGCGACCGCGCCGTCGCAGCGGACGCCGACCCACAGCACGTCCAGTCCGTCGAGTGCCGTGCGCCACCGCTCCTGCGACGCCGACCCGCTGAGGAAGACGTCGTCGACGACGACCCGTGCGCCGGCGCGGGCCATGGCCGCCACCCCCGCCATCCAGGCCGCCTCCAGCCTCCGGAACTCCGCTCCGACGTGCACCGCGCCGTCCGCGGCGAACTCGATGCCGCCGTCCGAGGTCCGCATGGCCGCGGGCAGCGCGTCGACCAGCGCGTCGACGGCGGCGGCGAGCCACGGCTCGGGCAGGACGGCCTGGAGGCACCGGACGATCCCGGACTTGCCCGAGCTGGAACCGCCGTTCACCACGATCACTTGAGTGGGCACCGGGTCACGGTAGGGCGCCCTGCTGCCGAGCCGAAACCCATTTCCGCATGGGGGGTGCGGTGTGTGCCCGGCGCGGCGGTGCTCGGCGTGACGCGCGGGGTGGTGGGACGGCGGGTGCGCGATAGCCTGCGGGACGTACGCGATCGGCGCGGGGACACGGGCGGGGCCGGTGTCGAAGGGCACCAAGGTCCGGCGCCGGTGCCCCTCGCTCGTAGAGGGGGGATCGTGGGCGACAACAACAACGAGGTGAGCGGGCGGGTCGACGGGCCCGTCGTACAGGCGCGCACCATCGGGGACCTCCACTTCCACAACGCGATGCTGCGGGCCGAGTTGCCGGGCGGCGCCGTCGTCGGCCGCGAGGAGGAGCTGCGGCGGATCGTCTCCCTGGTCGACCGGTCGCGCCGGGGCCTGGTGGTGGCCGGTCCGGTCGGGGGCGGTGTCGATTCGCTCGTGTCCACGGCCGCGCGGGAGCTGTGCCGGGCGGGCCGGTTCCCCGTTGGGATGCTGGAGGTCGAGTTCCACGGCCATCCCCGGTTGCGTGCGGCGTCCGCGCGGGACGCGACCGCGGCGGCGGCCCTGCGCGCCGCGCTGGTGGCGCTGGGCGCCCCTGGCCCCGACGCGCCGCGGGAGCTGTCGGCCCTGGTGGCGGCGTACCGCTCCCAGCTGGCGGACCACGAAGCCGTGCTCGTCGTGCTGCGTCACGTCGGCGTGCGGGAGGAGGTCGTGCGCTTCCAGGAAGCCGGCGGGGAGCACAAGGTGCTGGTGGGCGGCCACGGGCCCTTCGCCGACGGGGCCCCGTTGCCGAGCATGGACCTCACTCCCCTCCCGGTCGCCGAGTGCGTCGAACTGCTGGAGACGGTGATCGAACGCGGCTGCCTGGGCGACGTCCGGGTGGCCGACGACCCCGGGACGGCCGCCCGGCTGGTGGCCCTCGCCGGCCGACTGCCGCTGGCCGTCGCCCTCCTCGCGGGCGTCCTCACCTCCGACCCCGACATGCCGCTCGACGCCCTCGCCCAGCGCCTTCAGACGCCGCGGGCGGAGGCGGCACCGGCCGAGCGGGAGCCGCTTCGGGCCGTGTGGGACGTCGTCGCGGCGGAGTTACCGGCGGTGGAAGCCGACGTGCTACGGGCCATGGCGCGCTCCGACCTTCCCGTCCTCGACGCCGAAGCCGTCCGCGCCGCCGCAGCGGTGCCGCTGACGACCGCGGAGGACGCCCTGCACGGCCTCGCCCGCAGGCACCTGGTCCACGGCCACGTGGAAGGCTCCAAGCGGGTCGTCGGGCACCATCGGATGCACTCCGTCGTGCAGCACTACGCGGCAGGGCACGGTGGGGCGGCCCCATCCCGGAGCGCTCCGGCGCCGGGCGTCACCGCCGTCCACACGTACACCGTCCAGCCGGGCGACACGCTCAGCCGCATCGGCGCCCGCTTCCACGTCAACTGGCAGCACATCGCGCTGCGCAACAGGATCGCCAATCCCGATCTCATCTACCCCGGCGAGGTCTTCGTGCTGCGCTGACGCGCACTCCCGTTCGATGGGGGCCGTCGAGACGGATATTCTGAAGGGATGAACGAGAACCTCCCTCCCTGCCCGAAGTGCTCCTGTGAGTACACCTATGAAATGAACGCCCTCGTGGTGTGCCCGGAGTGCGGCCACGAATGGGTTCCCGGGGAGAACAGCGCGCAGGGCGCCGGCGCCGCCGCGGAAAAGGTCGTCAAGGACGCGGTCGGCAATGTCCTCCAGGACGGCGATTCCGTGGTCGTGGTCAAGGCGCTGAAGGTCAAGGGGAGCCCGGCGGGCATCAAGGCCGGCACCAAGGTGCGCAACATTCGGCTGGTGGACGGTGTCGACGGACACGACATCGACTGCAAGGTCGACGGTTTCGGGGCCATGCAGCTCAAGTCCAGCGTGGTCAAGAAAGCCTGATCCGCACCCGTCGGTCCCCGCCTGGAAGCGGGCGGGGGCACCATCGACGGAAGTAAATCGCCATGACGAAACAGCCGCAGGTGCGGCGCCTCGCTATTATCAGAAATTCTCCCTCCTTTTCCCGCTCCGCCCGCTTCACCTCTCGACCGTTTCGGGACTCGACTCTATATTGAGGAAATTGGCTCGCCCATTTGGCCGGGCCTTTCGAAGCCTCCTCCCTCGCCTTTCCTCGGAGTCCTCATGCAGATCACCGAAGCCCTCGACCGCTGCCCGACCGAGCTGCTGGTGGACGGCGGCTGGCGCCCCGCCGCCGACGGCCGCCGGATCGACGTGCACGACCCGGCCACCACCGAGGTGCTCGCCTCCGTCGCCTCCGCTCAGGAGGCCGACGCACGGGCCGCCGTCGAGGCGGCTGAGCGCGCCCTGCCCCGGTGGGCGGCCACCCCGCCCCGCGAACGGTCCGCGGTGCTGCGCCGCGCCTACGAGCTGATGACCGAACGCGCCGAGTGCTTCGCCACGCTCATCAGCGCCGAGAACGGCAAGGCCCTCGTGGACGCACGGGCCGAAGTCGCCTACGCGGCGGAGTTCTTCCGCTGGTACGCCGAGGAGGCCGTACGGCTCGCCGGCACCGTGCAGCACGCGCCGGCGGGCGGCTACCGGATCCTGGTGGACCGCGCGCCGATCGGGGTGGCGGTGCTGGTCACGCCGTGGAACTACCCGGCCGCCATGGCTACCCGCAAGATAGGGCCCGCCCTGGCGGCGGGCTGCTCGGTCGTCCTCAAGCCCGCCAGTGACACCCCGCTGACCGCCCTAGCCGTCGGTGCGCTGATGGCCGAGGCGGGCGCCCCCGCGGGCGTGGTGAACGTGGTGCCCGCCGACCGGTCCGGGGCCGTGGTGGGGGCGATGCTCGCCCACCCCGCGGTGCGCAAGCTCTCCTTCACCGGCTCGACCGAGGTGGGGCGCCGACTGCTGCACGGTGCGGCGGACCGGGTGCTGAGCACCTCCATGGAGCTGGGCGGCAACGCTCCCTTCCTGGTGCTCGCGGACGCCGACGTGGACGCGGCGGTCCGGGGCGCGATGCTGGCGAAGATGCGCAACGGCGGGGAGGCGTGCACGGCCGCGAACCGGTTCTACGTGCACGCGTCCGTGGCCGAGGAGTTCACGTCGCAGCTCGCCGGCGCCATGGCCGCCCTGAAGGTCGGCCCGGGGCTGGCGGACGGCACCGAGGTCGGTCCGCTGGTGAACGCCGACACCCGGGACAAGGTCGCCGAACTGGTCGAGGACGCGGTGGCGCGCGGCGCCCGGGTCCGTACGGGCGGCAGGGCACCGGAGCGCACCGGTTACTTCTACGAGCCCACGGTGCTGGACGAGGTGGCTCCGGGCTCCGCGCTGCTGACGGAGGAGATCTTCGGCCCGGTCGCCCCGATCGTCCGGTTCGAGGACGAGGACGAGGCCGTACGGCTGGCGAACGCCACCGAGTACGGGCTCGTCTCGTACGTCTACACGCGCAACTTGCAGCGCGGGCTCGCCGTCTCGGGGGCGCTGGAGAGCGGGATGGTGGGGCTCAACCGGGGGCTGGTGTCCGATCCCGCCGCTCCCTTCGGGGGCGTGAAGCAGAGCGGGCTCGGCCGGGAAGGGGGACATGAGGGGATCCTTGAGTACACGGAGGCGAAGTACATCGCCACCGACTGGTGACCTGCCGCCAGCGGGCCGGGGCCCGTCGCGACCCCTCGTCGAGGGGATTGCGACGGGCCCCGGCCCGTGGTGGCGCGCAGAGCGGGCACGGAAAGGCCGCCGTGCGCGGACCGTTGCTGGACAGGGGGCATCGGCCCGCGCACGGCGGGGTCTGCGGGTCCTCGCGCGGAGGTGGCCCTGGGAAGGCGTCAGCTGGTGGGGCGCAGCCCCGCCGCCCTGGCCTCGACCTCGAACAGCGCCGCGTAGTCGTCCTCGGCGAAGCCGTGCCCGATCGCGGTCTGGACGAGCTGGTGCACCATGCTGCTGACCGGCATCGGCACCTCCAGTTCGCGCGCCGCGCCGAGGCCGAGGTCGAAGTCCTTGCGGAGCATCTTGTTGTTGAAGGTGGGCGTGTAGTCCTCCGCCACCAGCGCCCGGCCCTTGTGCCGGATGAAGGTGGAGCCGAGCACGGAGCCGTTGAGGAAGTCGACGAAGGCGTCCCGCGGCACCCCGCCCTTCTCGGCGAGGGTGGTCACCTCGACCAGCGCCTGGGTGATCATCCCCAGCATCAGGTTGTGGCAGATCTTCACCAGCCGGCTCTGCTCGGCGGGCCCGGCGTGCACGACCGTGGGGGCGATCAGCTCCAGGTACGGCAGGACCCTGTCGTACGTGTCGCGCGGCCCGGAGGCGACGATGGCGCCCATCCGGTCGGCGACCATGTGCGGGTTGCCGCTGATCGGGGCGGCGAGGAAGGCGACGCCCGCGGCCTCGCAGGCGGCGCGGGCCTCGGCGGACGCCTCCGTGGAGACGGTCGAGCAGTCCACGACGACGGACGGCGCGTGGGCGCCGCCCAGCAGCCCGCCCTCGCCGGTGACGACGTCGAGGAGGTCCTGGCTGGCGGAGACCATCACGAACACCACGTCGGCGTCGGCGAGTTCGCGGATCGTGCCGACCGCCTTGGCGCCCCGCGCCACCAGGGGCGCGGTCTTGACCGCGGTGCGGTTCCACACGGTGAGGTCGGCTCCGCCCGCGAGGAGGTTCTCGGACATCACGGTGCCCATCCGGCCGGTGCCGAGCCAGCCGAGCCGGTCGTTACGGGGTGCGCTCATCGTTGTTGTCGCCTTTCGGATCGCTGAGGGTGAGGTTTCCGGGAGCCGGAGCGTGCCGGCCCGGATGTCCCCGGTACCGCCGGGGTCTACCGCGTCGGGACTGTCCGCATGGTCCCGCGTGGGCCTTCCGGCAGTGCCGTTGCCCTGGCCGGCGCGGTGGCGCCGTAAGAGGAATGCGGTGACGGCGTCTGCGGCCCGTCTGCGGCTAGTCGCGCAGTTCCCCGCGCCCCTGGTTCGCTGCCCCCGTCATTCGCTTGCGGACTGAGGGCGGAGGCATTCAGGGGCGCTGTGGGGACCACGGCCTAGGCACCCATCGCGGCGCCGACGGTGGTGACGATCCGCTCCACCGAGGGAATCGCCAGGTCCTCCAGGGCGTCCGCGGACGGGAGCGGGATGTGCGGGGTGGTGATCCGCACCGGGGCGCCGGTGAGCGCGTCGAAGCACTCCTCGGTCGCCAGCGAGACGATCTCGGCGCCCCAGCCGCACAGCCGGGGGTTCTCCTCGACGGTGAACAGCCGCCCGGTGCGCCGGACGTGTCCGAGGATCGTCGGGGTGTCGAGGGGGACGAGGCTGCGCACGTCGATGACGGCGCAGTCCAGGCCGCGCTCGGCGTGCAGCCGCTCGGCCGCGGCGAGCGCCTTCGGGACCATCGCGGCCAGCGCGACGATCGTGGCGTCCGCGCCCTCGCGGCGGACGACGGCCCGGCCGAGTTCCTCGACGATCTCGCCGTCGAGGTCGGGGACCTCCTCCTTGGCGGAGTACAGGGCCTTGTGGTTGAAGAAGACGACCGGGTCGTCGTCGCGGACGGCGGCGGCCATCAGGCCGATGACGTCGCGCGCCGTGGCGGGGGCGACCACCTTCAGGCCGGGGATCGCCATGGCCCAGTTCTCCACGGACTGGGAGTGCTGGGCGCCGAAGCGCAGCCCGGCGCCGTTGCCGCACTGGATGACCAGCGGAAAGGAGACCTGCCCGTCGGACATGTAGCGGGACTTGGAGATCTCGTTGGCGACGAGGTCCCAGCAGACGGTGAGGAAGTCGCTGTACATGATCTCGGCGATGGGGCGCAGCCCGGTCATCGCGGCGCCCATCGCGGCGCCGAGGATCGCCTGTTCGCTGATCGGGGTGTCGCGCACCCGCAGCGGTCCGAACTCCTCCAGGAGTCCGGCGGTCGTCTTGAAGACGCCGCCGGCGGCGGCGACGTCCTCGCCGAGGAAGACCACGCGGTCGTCGCGGCGCATCTCCTGGGCGATGCCGTGGGCGACGGCCTTGCGGTAGGTCAGTACGGTCACGGGACGAGCCCCTCTGCTTGCTCGGCGGGCGGAGCGGTGCGCCACGCGTGGCCGCCGTCGCTCCAGACGTTGGTGTAGAGCCGGGACAGCTCCGGCCAGGCGCCCGCCTTGGCCTCTGCGGTGGCCGCGTCCACGAGGGACAGGGCCTCGGCGTCGACGGCGTCGAGGACGTCCGCGGGCGTGCCGCGGGCGGTCAGCCGGTCCCGGTAGGTGACGAGCGGGTCCTTCTCCATCCAGGCGCGGACCTCGCCGGGGTCGCGGTACTTGGCGGGGTCCGCCCGGGAGTGGCCGCCGTGCCGGTAGGTGACGGCCTCGATCAGCGAGGGCCCGCCGCCGGCGCGGGCGCGTGCGATCGCGGCGCGCGCGGTGAGGTGGACCTCGTCGGCGTCGTTGCCGTCGATGACGACGGGCGCGAGGCCGTAGGCGGGTGCCCGGTCGGCCGCGGGGTTGTCGACGGCGGTGACGCTGTCGATCCGCGTGTACTCCATGTACAGGTTGTTCTCGCACACGAAGACGACGGGCAGGTTCCAGATGACGGCGAAGTTCAGCGCCTCGTGGAACGCGCCGATGTTGGTGGCGCCGTCCCCGAAGAAGCAGACGGTGACCTGGCCGGTGCCCCGGTACTGCGCCGACCAGGCGGCGCCGTTGGCGATGACGAGTTGGGCGCCGATGATAGCGTACGAGCCGAGGATGCCGCGTTCGGCGTCGATCAGGTGCATCGAGCCGCCCTTGCCGTGCATCAGCCCGTTGTCCCGGCCGAGGAGTTCGGCCATCAGCGGGGCGAGGGGCGTGCCGCGGGCGACGAGGTGGTTGTGGCCCCGGTAGGTGATGAACGAGTAGTCGTCGGGGCGCATCGCGGTGGCGACCCCGGCGGCCACGGCCTCCTGGCCGATGCCCAGGTGGGTGGTGCCCTTCACCAGGTTCTGGAGGAAGAGGTCGTAGGCGCGCTTCTCGAACTTCCGCGCGGTGGACATGATCCGGTACAGCGCGAGCGCGGTGTCCTCGGGGACCTCGCCGGTCACGGGTCCCGTGAGCGGCGGGTGCGCGGTACGGGCGTCGACGGACATGGGTCCGCACCTTTCTCGAAGGGGCCGGGGCCGCTCGTCGCGGCCCCGGCGCCGGGCGGCTCAGTACTGGTTGGCGATGAAGAGTTCGTCGGCGGGGAAGCGGGTGAGGATCTCGACGCCGTTCGCGGTGACGACGACCTCTTCCTCGATCCGGGCGGCGGAGACCCCGTCGGCGGCGGGGCAGTAGGTCTCCAGGGCGAAGACCATGCCCTCCTCGATCAGCATCGGGCTCTCCAGCGAGGTGAGCCGGCTGATGATGGGCCGCTCGTGGAGGGCGAGGCCGAGGCCGTGTCCGAAGAGCAGTCCGAACGCGGTCTTCTCGTCCTCGACGCCGATCTCCTGGGCCGTCGGCCACAGCCGGGCCACGTCCGCCGTGGAGACGCCGGGTTTGATGGCGTCGATGGCGGTGTCCATCCACTCACGCGCCTTGGTGTAGGCGTCGCGCTGGACGGTGGTGGCGCGGCCCACGTTGAAGGTGCGGTAGTAGCAGGTCCGGTAGCCGTTGTAGGAGTGCATGATGTCGAAGAACGCCTGGTCGCCCGGGCGGATGATGCGGTCGGAGAAGTTGTGCGGGTGCGGGTTGCAGCGCTCGCCGGAGACCGCGTTGATGGACTCCACGTCGTCGGAGCCCATCTCGTACAGCCGCTTGTTGGCGAGGGCGACGATCTCGTTCTCCCGCACTCCGGGCTTCAGCGCCTCGGTGATGTCGTGGTAGACGCCGTCGACCATGGCGGCGGCCATCGACAGCAGGGTGATCTCGTCCCGGTTCTTGATCTGCCGGGCGTCCAGCATGGTCTGCTGACCGTCGCGGATCTCGATGCCCTGTCGGATGAGTTCGGTGTGCAGGGGCAGGTCGAGCAGGTCGACGCCGACGGGCAGGCCGCCGACGCCGGCGGCGGCGAGCCGGTCCTTGATCTCGGCGACGGCGCGGACCATCAGATCGGCGTCCGGCGGTACGGCGCCGCGCATGGTCGTCCACGACGACAGGCAGTTCTCCGGCTTCATCCAGGGTGCGTACATCCGGTTGTGGACGGCCGCCGAGCCGAAGTCCCAGAGGATGAGTTCGCCGGTGCGGGTGTAGACGGCGTACCGGGAGAGCTTCTCCCGGGTCCACTCGCCGATGGAGATGCCGGTGAGGTAGCGGATGTTGTTGTTGTCGAAGACGAGCACGGCGCCCAGTTCGCTGGCGTCCAGGGCCTGCTGGATGCGGGAGAGCCGGTAGGAGCGCAGCCGCTCGAAGTTGATCCGCTCTTCGAAGTCGACGAGCGAGTGGCCGTGGGCCGGGGCGACGGGGAGGGCCGGGGTCGGGGGTACGGCGAAGCTCATGGGGTCTCCAAGGGTGGGGTGGGCCGGTGGGCGTACGGCGGTCAGCCGGCCGCCGACCGGGCCGGCTCGCTGTGGTGGCAGGCCGCGCTGACGCCCGTGTCGGCCAGCGGCAGCAACCGGGGCTGCTCGACGCGGCACCGGTCGTCGGCGCGCGGGCAGCGCGGGTGGAAGGCGCAGCCGGGCGGCGGCGCGAGGGGGCTCGGGAGTTCGGCGTCCGTGGCGAGCGCGCGCCGCCGGGCCGACCGGCTCTTCTGCCGCGCCGGGTCGGCGAGCAGCGTGGAGGCCAGCAGGGTCCGGGTGTAGGGGTGGGCGGGGGTGCGGTGGACGCGGTCGGCGGGGCCCGACTCGGCGAGCCCGCCGAGGTAGAGCACCCCGATGTCGTCGCTCATGTGCCGGACGACCTCCAGGTCGTGGGCGATGAAGAGGTAACTGACCTGGAGGTCGCGCTGGAGTTCCTTGAGCAGGTTGATGACCTGGCTCTGGGTGGAGACGTCCAGGGCGCTGACGGGTTCGTCGCAGACGATCAGCCGGGGGCGGGTGGCCAGGGCGCGGGCGATGGCGACGCGTTGGCGTTGGCCGCCGGAGAGTTCGTGCGGGTAGCGGTCGGCGTGGTGGGCCGAGAGCCCCACCCGGTCCAGCCACTCCTCGGTCTCCCGGCGCCGTTCGACGGGGCTGAGGCGGCGGTGTCGGGTCATGGCCTGGCCGAGGGTGGTGGCCACGGTCTGCCGGGGGTTGAGGGAGGACAGCGGGTCCTGGAAGACGACCTGGACGTCCCGGTGGAAGGAGGGCGGGGTGCGCCGGCCGAAGCGGGCGACGTCCTGTCCGTCGAAGACGACCCGGCCCTCGGAGATCGGGGCGAGGCGCAGCACGGCCCGTCCGATGCTGCTCTTGCCCGAGCCGGACTCCCCCACCAGGCCGAGGGTCCGGCCCGCGCCGATGGTGAAGCTGACGTCCCGGACGGCGGTCAGCATCCGGGGCCGTCCGGTGAGCCCCCGGCCGAGCGGGTAGCGCACGGTCAGGTTCTCCACGCTGAGCAGCGGCGGGGCTTCGGCGCACGGGGCGGGCTTGCTCGTCGGGTCGTTCATCGGGCACCTGCCAGGTCGAGTTCGACGGCCCGCAGACAGCGCACGCCGTCGGCGTCGATCGGTACGGGGGTGGTGCGGCAGCCGTCGGTGGCGTACGGGCAACGCGGGTGGAACCGGCAGCCCTGCGGCCAGTCCCAGGCCGGCGGCACCCGTCCCGGGATGGTGGCGAGCGGCTCGTCCCCCGGCCCGTGGTGCGGCACGGCGGCGAGCAGGGCCTCGGTGTACGGGTGGCGGGGGCGGGCGAACGCGTCGTGCACGGTGCGCTGCTCCGCGATCTGTCCGGCGTACATCACGGCGATGCGGTCGCAGGAGTCGGCGACGACGCCGAGGTCGTGGGTGATCAGCAGCAGGGACATGGACAGGCTCTCCCGCAGCGAGGCGAGCAGGTCCAGCACTTGGGCCTGGATGGTGACGTCGAGTGCGGTGGTGGGCTCGTCCGCGATGAGGAGTTCCGGGTCGCAGGCGAGGGCGCCGGCGATGACGACGCGTTGGGCCATGCCGCCGGAGAACTGGTGCGGGTAGTCCTTGAGCCGCTGTCGGGGCGCCGGGACGCCGACCAGGCGGAGGAGTTCCGCGGCCCGTTCGGTGGCCTGGGCGCGGTTGAGGTCGCTGTGGGCCCGGATGGCGTCGGTGAGTTGGCGGCCCACGGTGTGTACGGGCGAGAGCGCGGAGCCGGGGTCCTGGAAGACCATGCCGACGCGTCCGCCGCGGATGCGGCGCAGCTTCTCGCCGCCGAGTCCGGTCAGTTCGGTGTCGCCGAGCCGCATCGAGCCGGCGGCGACGGTGACGCCCTTGGGGAGCAGTCCGAGGATCGCGGCGGCGGTGATGGACTTGCCGCAGCCGGACTCGCCGACCAGGCCGAAGGTCTCGCCCCGGTTGATGTGGAACGTGACGTCGGAGACGAGTTGCGCGCCGCCGGGGTCGGTGACGGTGAGCCCGTCGACCCGCAGGAGCGCGTCGGACGGCGCTTCGGGGGCCGGCGCCGCGGGGAGCGCGCCGGGGCCGGGCCCGTCGGCGGTGGCCGTGGCCTTGCGCGGCCGGGTCGCACCCGCGGACCGGGGCGACCCGGCGTCCCGCAGCCCGTCTCCCAGCAGGTTGAAAACCAGGACGCTCAGCGTGATCGCCGCCCCGGGCAGGATCGCCAGCAGCGGGTGCTCGGCGACGTGCTGGCGGGAGGCGTCGAGCATGGCGCCCCAGCTGACCTGGGAGGCGTCGACGCCGACGCCGAGGAAGCTGAGCGTGGCCTCGATGAGCAGGGCGGTGCCCAGGGCGATGGACGCCTGCACGATCAGCGGGGGCGACACGTTCGGCAGCACCTGGCGGAACATCACCGAGACCGGGCGCAGGCCGAGGACGCGCGCGGCGTCGACGTACAGCTTCTCCCGTTCCGCGAGGACGACGGCCCGGGTGATGCGCATGAAGCTGACGGCGAAGATGAGGCCGACGGCGAGCATCGCGTTGCCGAGGCCGTTGCCGAGGACGGCGACCAGTGCGAGGGCGAGCAGCAGCGCCGGGATGGACTGCATGACGTCCGCCACCCGCATGCCGATCCGGTCCCACCAGCCGCCCCGGTAGCCCACGAGGAGGCCGAGGCCGACGCCGAGGACGAGTCCGATGGCGACGGACTCGCCGGAGGCGAGGAGCGCGGTGCGGGTGCCGTAGATCAGCCGGGACAGGGTGTCGCGGCCGAGGTCGTCGGTGCCGAGGAGGTGGTTGGCGCCGGGGCCCTGGAGCTTGTCGGCGACGTTCGGTTCGCTGGGGCCGTACGGCGCGATCAGCGGCGCGGCGAGGGCGACGACGACCTGGAGGCCGAGGACGGCCAGGCAGATCACGGTGATCGGCTGGCGCAGCAGGCGGCGGAAGGTGCCGGCCCGTGCCCGGGGGGTGCTCATTGGGGCCTCACCTTCGGGTTGATCACGCCGTACAGCACGTCCGCGCCCAGGTTGACCAGGAGGACGATGACCGCGACCAGGACGATGGAGCCCTGGAGCACGGGGTAGTCGGCGCGTACGACGCTGTCGATGAGCAGCGTGCCGAGGCCCGGGACCGCGAAGATGCGCTCGATGACGAAGCTGGCGGCGACCAGCACGGACATCTGGATGGCGATCACCGCGAGGACCGGGACCATGGCGTTCTTGGTGGCGTACCGCAGGACGATGGTGCGGCGCCGGATGCCGCGGGCGAGCAGGGTCTGCACGTACGGCGAATCCAGGGAGTCGATCATGGCGCTGCGGGTCTGGCGGGCGATGACGGCCGCGGTGTGGGAGCCGAGCGCGAGGGCGGGCAGGACCATGCCCTGCAACCAGGCCACGGGGTCGTCGGCGAGGGGTACGTAGCCGACGACGGGCAGCCAGCCGAGGTTCACGGCGAACACCAGGACCAGCAGCATCGCGAGCCAGAAGCTGGGCACGGCGAGGCCGAGGGCGACCAGGGTGGTGAGCAGCCGGTCGGCGACGGTGCCGGGTCGCAGGGCGCCGAGCACCCCCAGCGGGACGCCGACGGCGAGGGCGACGGCCATGCCGGCGAGGGCGAGCGACAGCGTGATGCCGATGCCGGTGCCGATCGACTCGCTGACCGGGACGCTGGTGTACAGCGAGGTGCCGAGGTCGCCGCCGAGGGCGCCGCCGAGCCACTGCGCGTACTGCTCGAACAGGGGCCGGTCCAGACCGAGTTGCGCGGTCATGGCGGCCTTGTCGGCGGCCGGGGCGCCTTCGCCGAGGATCTGCGCCACCGGGTCGGTGGGCGTCAGATGGACCAGGGTGAAGACGAACGCGGACACCAGCAGCAGCGTGGGCAGCGCGGAGAGCAGCCGCCGCAGGACGAAGGTGGTCACCGCGCAGGTCCCGGGTCCGGGACCGCCGAGCCGAGGACCCTGGCGCGCACCCGGCGGGTCGCGGCGCCCGCCTCGGCCGGGTCGAGGTCCGTCAGGCGCCCGCCGCGCTTGCGGACCCGGCCGCCGACGACGACGGTGTCGACGTCGCGCGGGGTGGTCTGGAGGACGACGTGCGCGGCGGGGTCGCCGAGCGCGACTCCGTACGGCTCGGTGTCGATCAGGACGACGTCGGCGAGCCGGCCGGGGGTGAGCCGGCCGAGGTCGGCGCCGAGGCCGAGCGCTCGGGCTGCGTTGACGGTGGCGTACTCCAGCATGTGGCGGGGGCGGACCAGCGGGACGCCCGGATGGTGGGCCAGCGGCCACCGGCCGGCCTCCCGCTCGGTGGCGGCGTCGACGTTCCGCATCAGCAGGAAGGTCAGCCGCATGGCGGCGAACAGGTCGATGGCGACGCGGGCGTGGGTGTCGATGCCGAGGCTGGGGCTCGCGCCCGCGCGGTGGGCGCGGTTGAGCACGGTCATGGACCGGCCGCCGCCGAACTCCCCCTCGGGGGTGAAGGAGATGCCGCCGCCGCAGGCCGCGAGCAGGGCCAGTTCCCCGTCGTCGGCGGCGTTGGCGTGTGCGGGGACGATGTCGGAGTCCAGGAGCCCGGCCTCGTGCAGGGCGCGGAGCTGGCCGGGCGGGTTCTGGTGCACGGTCATCCGCAGGCCGAGTTCCCGGGCGAGGGCGATCTCGCGCCGGACGCGCTCCATGGAGCCGTACTCGATGGAGCCGAGCGCCAGGCCCACCCGCAGGAGGCCGTCACCGCCCTTGTTGACCTCCTCGTCGAGGCGGCGGACGTGCTCCAGGCGCCAGTCGTGGTCCTCGGGCGGGGCGTCGAAGCCGCCCAGCATCCCGTACGCGAACAGGGCGCGCTGGCCCGTGGCGCGGTGGGCGCGCAGCCCGGCTTCGGCGGCCTCGGGCGACATCACGTTGTGGCAGAAGTCGATGACGCCGGTGATGCCGGCGTCGAGCATCTGGACCGCGCCGGAGAAGGTGGCGTCGTGGATGTCGTCGGGGGTGAAGCGCTCGCGGAGGTGGAAGACCTCCGACTGGTAGTCCTCGCCGGTCCAGCCCTGGGCGTGCAGGCCCTTCAGGGGGACCTGCCAGGCGTGCATGTGGGTGTCGATGAGCCCGGGGATCGCGATCGTGCCGCGGGCGTCGATGACCTCGGTGTCGGCCGAGGCTCGGTCGCCGAGGTCGGGTCCGACGGCGGTGATGCGGTCCCCGGTGACGAGGATGTCGCCGGGCAGCAGGTCGCCGAGTTCGGGGTCCATCGTCAGGACCGTGGCGCCCTTGATCAGCAGGCTCGGGCCGGGGGCGGTAGGGGTCTTCTCAGGCACGGCTGACTCCCTGCGGGACGGGGGCGGCGACGGGGAGGGCGGCGAAGTCGCCGGCACAGTGCACGATCCGGCCGCCGACCAGGGTGAGCTGGGATTCGATGCGCGGGATGACGTCCTCGTCGACGGCGAAGTAGTCGTCGCTGAGGACGGCGAGGTCGGCGAGGAGCCCGGGTTCCAGCCGGCCCCGCTCGTGCTCCTCGAAGCTGAACCAGGCGCCGGACGCGGTGTAGCCGCGCAGCGCCTCCTCCCGGGTGAGCAGGTGCCGGGGGTCGAGCGTGGCGTTCCCGGTGACCGTACGGCCGTTGAGGAACCAGGCGAGGGTGGCGAACGGGTTGTACGAGGCGACCCGCATCGCGTCGGACCCGAGGCCGAGCGGGATGCCGCGCTCGATGAGGGTGCGCAGCGGCGGCGCTTCGGCGACGGTGTCGGCGCCCCAGACGGCGATGGCCTCGTCGCCCTGGAAGCGGAACAGCCCCTGGGCGAGGACCCCGGCGCCGAGCGCGGCGATCCGGTCGACGTCGGCGGGGCGCAGGGGTTCGGCGTGGACGAGGGCCCAGCGCAGGTCGCTGATGTCGTGCTCGGCGTGCACCTCCTCCCAGGCGCTGAGGACGGCGTCGATGGTCTCGTGGTGGTGGGCGTGGGTGTGCACCGTCCACCGGTTGCGGGCCAGGTCGGTGAAGATCTGGCGCAGTTGGCGGCGCACGTCGTCGTCGATGACGACGGGGTGGGCGATCTTGTCGACGGTGCGGTACAGCGCGACCTCGCCCGAGCCGATCACCCGGAGCATGCCGTCGCCCACGTCGAGGGGGGTGAAGCGGAGGTAGCCGGCGAGTTCGTCCAGCTCGGTGCCGGCGCGGGAGGCGTGCACGGCGAGCCGGCTGCGGACGGTCAGCAGTCCGCGGCGCCAGGTCTCCCGGATGGCGGGGTAGGCGTCGGGGCCGCTGTTGAAGCCTCCGCCGTCGATGGCGCCGGTGATGCCGAGGCGGTTCAGCTCGCGGGACATCTCGGCGGTGGAGGCCACCTGCTCCTCGAAGGAGGGGCTGGGCATCCGCCGGTAGAACCACTCCATCAGCGGGGTTCCGTCGACCTTGCCGGTGAGTTCTCCGTCGGCGTCGGTCTCGAACGCGGACGGGTCGAAGCCCTCCTCTTCGAGGGACCGCACCAGTGCGCGGTCCACGCCCAGGACGCGCATCGCCGCGGTGTTGAGGACGGCCCAGTCGTAGAGGAACTGGACGTACACGGGGTTGTCGGGGGCCGCGCGGTCGAGTTCGGCGCGGCTGGGGCCCCGGTTCTCGGGGAACTGGGCGGGGTGCCAGCCGCCGATGACCCGGATCCAGCTCCCCTCGGGGCGCTCCCCCACCCGGGCGGCGACGGCCGCGAGGCCGCTGGCGAGGGAGGGCTCGTCCTCCCAGCGGACCTCGTCGCGCCAGGTGCGGCCGGCCCGGACGACGTGGACGTGCGAGTCGATCAGCCCGGGGACGACGCGTCGCCCCGCGAGGTCCACGACGGTGGTCGCGGGCCCGGCGAGATCGCTGATCTCCACGGTGGTGCCGATCGCCGAGATCCGCTCGCCGGTGACGGCGACGGCTTCCACTTCGGCGCTGCGGGCGTCCGCGGACAGGGTGGTCACCCGTCCGTTCACGAGCACCAGGTCGGGATGGGCCGTGGAAGTCGGTGTGCTGCTCATGGGTGGGTTCTCCATCCGGGTGTACGGAGGGTGGGGCGCGGCTCCGCGTCAGCGGGAGCGCGGCGGGCGCGGGGCACGGCCACGGCGCCTCGGGCGGCGGTGTGGGAGAGGGCTCCGGCCGGCGGGGCACGGCCCACAAGGGCTCGGTGCGGCGGCGGGCGCGGGAGGGTGGGTGGCGCGGTGGCGGGCGCGTCCGTCGTTCGACGGACTGCACACGGGCCGGAGCGTCGGCTGCGGCGGGCTACCGGAGTTCGGTGCCGAGGCCGGTGGTTCGAGGTGGGACGAGGAGTGGGTGCAGGGTGGGGCTGGTGCGGCGTCAGCCCACGACCTGGGCTTCCTTGTAGCGGAACACCGCGACGTCGTTCGTCGTGGAGACGATGTTGTCGACCTTCTTCGGGTTGTACGCCCAGAAGCCCGAGTAGTCGAAGTAGCCGCAGTCCAGCGCCTCGTCGTTCACGATCCTGGACATCCTCTTCCAGGCAGCTTCACGGGCCTCGGGAGTCGTGGCGTCCAGCCCTTCCTGGACGGCGGCGGTCAGCTCGGGGTGGTCGACCTTCAGCGGGTTGCCGGGCGCGTCCGGGGAGAACTTGCGGTTGTAGTAGTCGTACGCACCCGAGCGGGAGCCGTCGGAGAGGATCGCGGCCGGGTACTTGCCGTTCTGGTAGGTGCTCAGGAACTGCGGGAAGTTGGGGAGTTCCAGCTTGACGTCCACGCCGATCTCGGACATCTGGCTGCGGAAGAGTTCGGCGATGGTGCGCTGCGTGTCATAGCTGATCAGGGTGAACGAGCGCTTCTGTCCACCGAGTTCGGACATCAGCTGCCTGGCCTTGGCCAGGTCGAAGGGGTACCCCTTGAGCGCGGGGTCGTGCCCCGGCTGGCCCTCGGGGAACCGCTGGAGGGGTGTCTTGCCCTTGCCGCCGAGCGCGGCGTCCACGTAGTCCTGCGGGTTCATGGCGTGACAGACCGCCTGGCGGAACTTCTTGTCCTTGAAGACGCCCTGGGTGTCGTACATCTGGAGGTGCCAGAGCACGGACGGGAACCAGGTGGACTTCAGCCCTTCCTTGTCCGCCCGGGCCGCGAGCGGCGGCGTGGTCCACACGACGTCGAGCTGGCCCGCGCGCAGTGCGTTGTAGAGGCTGTCGGGGTCGTTGATCTGGGTGACCTCGACGCGGGCCGGGCCGACGGACTTCTTGTCGTAGTACTTGTCGAAGGAGGTGACGACGGTGCGCAGCCCCTTCGTGGACGCCTTGGGGTCGAAGACCCAGGGGCCGGTGCCGGCGGCCTTGGTCTTCCAGGTGCCGTCGGCGAGCGCCTTGGGCGACACCATGAACATCCCGAGGCGGGCGAGGTTGTTGAGGAGGTTGGGGGCGGGTTCCTTGAGGTCGATCCGTACGTGGGTGGCGTCCACGGCGGTGACCTTCGCGACGGCTTCGAGCTGGCTGCGGTACTGGCTCGGAGTGTTCTTGATCCGTTCCAGGTTCTTGACCACGGCCTGGGCGTCGAAGGGGGTGCCGTCGTGGAAGACGACGCCCGGGCGCAGGGTGAAGTCGACAGCGCGGGCGGACTCCTCCCACTCGGTGGCGAGTTGGGGCCGGAGGGTGAAGCCGTCGGCGGCGACGCTGATCAGCGGCTCGTAGACGAGCGAGCTGAAGGTGCTGTTCTGCTTGTTGACCGTGTCCCAGTCGTCGAACTGCTGGTTGGTGCCGATGCGCAGGGTGCCGCCGGGCCCCTCGCCGGGCTTCTTGGCGACGCCGGCGCCGGTGGCACCGCCCTGGCCGGAGCAGGCGGTGAGGGTGACGGCGAGGGCGGTGGTCAACAGGGCGCCGCCCAGGCGGGCGCCCTTGGCTCTTGGTGGGGTGCGATGCACCCGCCCTCGGGAAGTGGACTGTCCGTTGTCGTTCACAGCGAGAACCTCCACACAGGTCTGTGGCCCGTCCACAGCAGGACTTGTGCGCTATAGTGCACGTCGCGTGCAGCTCACTTGTCAAGGGTTAAACCAAAGATGCGCGAAGTCCCTTTTCTCTCGCCGTTCTCCCGCGTTCTCTTGTGTCGAACGGGTAGCCGGCGTGCAGGATGTCGACCATGCTGTACACAGGTGTACGCTCCTCCACAGTCGGCGTGCGCACGATGGATCGGGGCGGCCGGACCGATCGCCCCCACGGAAGCAGGAGTCGCCATGAAGCCAGCGGGGGGAAGCCCCGGACTCGGGGCGCGTCTGAGGAGGGTCCGCACCCAACGCGGGCTGTCCCTGCGCGAGCTGGGCAAGCTCGCGGGCTGTTCCGCCAGCCTCATCTCCCAGGTGGAGCGGGGGCAGACGGCCCCGTCCGCGGGCGTGATCTACGGAATCGCGAACGCGCTCGACATCTCCCTCGACTACCTCTTCGGAGTCGGTGAGGACGGCACGGTCCCCGCGCGCCGCCAGGGGGAACAGCTCGGGACGGAAGCCGATGCGCTGCCGCGGTTCGCCCTGGCCGCCGCCCTCGGCACCGCGCCCGCCGAGGCGGGCCGCCCGTCCGCGCCACCGGCCGCCACCTCCGGCACGGAGCCCACCGAGGGCCCTTCGGTCCTGCCCGACGAACCCGTCGTCCAGCGCCGCAACCGCCGCCGCACCATCGACCTGGCGAGCGGCGTCCGCTGGGAGCGGCTCACCCCGCAGCAGGACGCCCGGGTGGACTTCCTGGAGGTCGTCTACCAGCCCTTCGGCCGCTCCACCGACACCCATGCCTCCATCCGCCACGACGGCCGCGAGTACCAACTCGTCCTGCACGGCACGCTCCACGCCGACATCGGCTTCGAGACGTACGTCCTGGAGGCGGGCGACTCCCTCGCCTTCGACTCGGCGACCCCCCACCAGTACCGCAACATGACCGATCAGGAGGTCCGCGTGATCTCCGTCGTCATCCACCACACGGCCTGAAGCGCCCCGACCCCGAAGCGGGTCGAAGCGGCGCGACCACCGGCAGCGAGCGCAGTGAGGACGACCTCACTGCGCTCGCTGCTGTCATGACCGGCCACGGGCGGGCACGGCCGGGAGATCCCGCGGGCACACCACCAAGAGCCCTGCCACAGCGAATCGCCATTCTCTGGACCACGTCGTTAGCTTGTATTAACTTAACTCTTCCGACGGGCCATCCCATGGCGAAGGAAGTCCCGGTTCTACCGAGGTATGAGGCGAGACTTCAGCGGTGGACCCAAGAGGTGTGACAGGAGGTTCGGGAGGGATTTTTCCAACGGCCGTTCACTTGGTGCGCCGTCGGAGACCCCCATGCCGCCTCTTCCGCTCTCTTCGCACGGGAGTGCACGGCCGTTGAACCCACTGGACGACGGACAAGGACCGCCAGCATGCGCCGGACCATCTTCACCGAGGACCACCACGACTTCCGGACGGTCATCCGGAAGTTCATCGCCGAGGAGGTGGTCCCCCACTACGCCGACTGGGAGCGCCAGGGCCACGTACCGCTGGAGCTCTACCGCAAGTTGGGTGCCCTGGGCGTCTTCGGCATCCAGGTGCCCGTCGAGTACGGCGGTGCGGGCGTCGTCGACCTCCGCCACTCCATGGTGATCCGGGAGGAGTGCGCTCGGGCCGGGGTCAGCTTCGGCGCCGACGTCGTCCACACCGCGCTCGTGCTTCCGTACCTGCTGGAGTTCGGCAGCGAGGAGCAGAAGCAGCGCTGGCTGCCGGGCTTCCTCTCCGGCGAGATGATGACCGCGATCGCGATGACCGAACCCGGGACCGGGTCCGACCTCGCGGGGATCCGCACGAGGGCGGAGCTCTCGGCGGACGGCTCGCACTACGTCCTCAACGGCGCCAAGACCTTCATCACCGGCGGGGCACAGGCCCATCGGATCCTCGTGGTCTGCCGCACCGCGCCGTACGACCCCGCGAACCGCCGGGCGGGCCTGTCGATCCTGTGCGTCGACACGGCCAGCGAGGGCTTCCGGGTCGGCCGCAAGCTGGAGAAGATCGGCCTACGGGCGCAGGACACCGCCGAACTCTCCTTCGACGACGTACGGGTCCCGGTGGGCGACCTCCTCGGCGAGGAGGGCCGCGGCTTCTCCTACCTCGCGCACAACCTGGTGGTGGAGCGGCTGGGCGCGGCGGTCGGCAGTTGCGCGTCGGCCGCGGCCGCGGTCGCCTTCGCCACGGACTACGTGCGGGAGCGGGAGGTCTTCGGCAAGCCGGTGGCCTCCTTCCAGAACACCAAGTTCGTCCTCGCCGAGTGCGCCACGGAGGTGACAGCCGCGCAATGCATGGCCGACCGGGCGGTGGAACTGCACGGTCAGGGGCAGTTGACCGCCGCCGACGCGGCGAAGGCCAAGCTGTTCTGCACGGAGACGGCGGGGCGCGTCATCGACAGGTGCCTCCAACTCCACGGCGGCTACGGCTACGTGTTGGAGTACCCGATCGCCCGGCTCTACGCCGACACCCGGGTCAGCAGGATCTACGCCGGGACCAGCGAGGTCATGAAGTCGATCATCGCCAAGGACCTCGGTCTCTAGGGCTGTCCGGAAAGGAGCGCGGTCCGTCCGAAGGGCGGGGCCTGCGTCCGGCGAGAGGAGTTCGAGGTGGCGGGAGAGCGCGGGGCGGCCGACCCTGTCGAGAAGGTCGGGAAGGCAGCGCCGGGCGGTGCCCCACGAGGACGCCGCACGGTCGTCGCCGCCCTGATGCTGGGGATGGCGCTCGCCGCGCTCGACGTGACCGTCGTCTCCACCGCGGTACCGCAGATCGTCGGCGACCTCGGCGGGTTCTCCGCCTTCTCCTGGGTCTTCTCCGGCTATCTGCTCGCCGTCACCGTCACCCTGCCGGTGTACGGGAAGCTCGCCGACACCATCGGCCGCAAACCGGTCCTGGTCATCGGGATCGGCGTCTTCCTGGTCGGCTCCCTGCTGTGCGCGACCGCCTGGAACATGACGTCCCTGATCGCCTTCAGGATCATCCAGGGCCTGGGCGGCGGCGCGCTCCAGGGGACCGTGCAGACCATCGCCGCCGACCTCTACCCGGCGGAGCAGCGCCCCAAGATCCAGGCGAGGCTGTCGTCGGTGTGGGCCGGCTCGGCGGTGACCGGTCCCGCGATCGGCGGCGCCGTCGCCGAGTACGCCGACTGGCGCTGGATCTTCCTGCTCAACCTCCCCGTCGGCGCCGTGGCCCTCTGGTTGATCGTCCGTCATCTGCACGAGCCCCGGCGGGAGAAGGTCCCCGCCACGGTGGACTGGCCGGGCGCCCTCGCCCTCTTCGGCTCCGGCGCGCTGCTGATCACCGCGCTCGTTCAGGGCGGGGTCGCCTGGCCGTGGCTGTCGACGCCGTCGCTGGCGCTGTTCGCCGGTGGCGCCGCCATGGTCGCCGTGACCGTGGTCGTCGAGCGACGCGCCACCGACCCGATCATTCCCGGTTGGGTGTGGCGGCGGCGCACCATCGCGGCGGTGAACCTGTCGTTCGGTGCGCTGGGCGTGCTGATGATCGCGCCGAACGTCTTCATCCCGACGTACGGTCAGTCCGTGCTCGGCCTCGACCCCACCCGGGCCGGATTCGTCCTCACCGTGATGCTCCTGAGCTGGCCCGTCAGCGCGGCCCTCTCGGGCAAGGTCTACCAGCGCATCGGCTTCCGGCTGACCGCGGCGATCGGGGCCGCGCTGACGAGCCTGGTCCTGGGCTCCTTCTTCTTCCTCCCCCATCCGGGCGAGCCGTGGCACCCCGCCCTGATCATGCTGCTGCTGGGCGGGGCGCTCGGGCTGTTCCAACTCCCGCTGCTCATCGGCGTGCAGTCCTCGGTGCTCCACTCCGAACGCGGCACGGCGACCGCCTCGGTCTTCTTCTGCCGGCAGATCGGCCAGACCGTGGGCGCGGCCCTCTTCGGCGCGCTGGCCAACGCCGTGCTCGCGTCCCGCCTCGGGGCCGGCGACGCCGACTCCGTCGGCCGGGCCGTGAACGACCCGTCCGCCCTCCCGCCCGACGCCGCGGACCGGCTGCGCCGCGCGGTGGACGCCGCGGTCGAGTACGTCTTCCTCGGCGCGGCGGCAGCTGCCGCCGCGGCGCTGCTGGTGCTGCTGTTCGTGGCCTCCCGGGGCTTTCCCGAGCCGTCCGACGAGGCCGGAGAAGCACCGAAAACGCCGTTTTCGAAAATTTGATTTTCGATAAGCGGAACGGGTACGGTTCGGGGGTCAGCAACGAACGACCGGATCAGGAGCGTCATGGCCGAGGCACCCGAGGCGTCGCGCCGGCGCAAGCTCACCCCGGAGCGGGAGCAGGAGCTGCTGCGGGTGACGGCGGAACTGGTCGGCGAGGTCGGGTACGACCACGTCACCATGGCGGAGGTGGCCCGACGGGCGAAGTGCAGTACGGCCACGCTCTACCGGCAGTGGGAGAGCAAGCCGCGACTGGTCGTCGCCGCCTGGAAGGCACACGGCCAGGAGCAGTTGGCGGCCTTCGCGGAGATCGACACCGGCGACCTCCGCGGCGACCTGGCGGCCTATGTGCATCTGCTGGTGACCGGTGACCCGGACCGGGAGACCTTCGCGTCGCTGCCGCCGGCCATCATGCAGGACCAGGACCTGATGGAGCTGGTCCGGAAGGTGTTGCTGCACCCCGTCGTCGACGGCTTGACCGGACTGCTGGAGCGGGCCGCGGCCCGGGGGGAGATCGTCGCGGGCCATCCCGTGATCGCCCTCGCCGACCGGCTCGTGTTCGGCCCCTGGTTCGCGATCGACGTCCTCTACGGCTCCCCGGCCACCGAGAAGCAGCTCATGGACGTCATCGACACGGTTCTGCTGCCGGCGCTCGCGGCTGTGCCCGCCGTCGAGTGACGACCGGGTGAACTGAACGCCCCGGAGCCGTGACCGGCTCCCCCGACAGCACCGCTCGCAGTCGATTGCGCGCCACGGCGCGCGGCCGGCGACTTCACCGTGCCGAGACGCGGCCTCAAGGCCGTGCCTCTCCCCCGGCACGTCCGCCCACCGGCCCGCAGATCCCTCTCTGCCCGGAATCCGCTGTGCTTCCGCGCGCCTGTGGCACCACACGCCCGTCCGCACCCCTCGATTCGGAGTATCACCCGCATGGCCACGTTCCTGCACAGGATCGGCAGCTCCGCCTTCCGGCGGCGCTGGCTGGTCGTTCTTCCGTGGACGCTCGTCCTGGGTGCCGTGGGGGTCGGCGCCGCGAGCAGTTCGGGGTCCGCCAGTACCGCCATCACGCTGCCGGGCACCGAGGCCCAGCGGGCCATGGACCTGCTGGCGGAGAAGTTCCCGGCCGCCAACGCCGACGGGGCCACCGCCCGCGTCGTCGTTCGGGCCCCCGACGGGGAGAAGATCGGCGCCGCCGAACACCGGGCCGCGCTCGAAGCGACCCTGACGGACGCGGAGAAGTCCTCCGACCACGTCGGCCAGGTCACCGACCCCTTCGCGGCCGGCGCGGTGAGCGCCGACGGCACCACCGCCTACGCCCAGGTCACCTACACCGCCAAGGACACGGACCTGACCGACCGCGACCACAACGGCCTGGAGAAGGCCCTGGACTCGGGCCGGGACCGCGGGCTGACGGTCGAGGCGTCCGGCAACGCCCTGGCGCCCCCCGCGATGAGTCACACGGCCGAGGCCGTCGGCTTCGCCCTGGCCGCCGTCATCCTGGTGATCACCTTCGGTTCCCTGGTCGCCGCCGGCCTGCCCCTGCTCACCGCGGTGGTGGGCGTCGGCATCACCCTGGCCGCCATCACCGCCCTCAACGAGCCCCTCGGCCTCAACAGCAACGCACCCGCCCTCGCCTCCATGCTGGGCATCGCGGTCGGCATCGACTACGCCCTGTTCATCGTCTCCCGCTACCGCTCGGAGCGCGCAGACGGCCACGACGCGCAGGAGGCCGCTGCCCGAGCCAACGGCACGGCCGGATCGGCGGTCGTCTTCGCCGGGCTGACCGTGGTCATCGCCCTCGCGGGGCTCGCCGTGGTGAACCTGCCCATCCTCACCGAGATGGGCCTGGCCGCCGCCGGAGCCGTCGTCGTCGCGGTTCTCGTCGCCACCACCCTGGTCCCCGCCCTGCTGGGCTTCGCCGGGGATCGCGTCCACGGCAAGGCCCGCAAGCGGCCCGCCATCAGGGCCGCAGATCCGCGCCGGACGCCGCTGAGCCAGCGGTGGATCGCCCTCGTCCTGCGCAAGCCCGTGCGGACGCTGGTGCTGGCCGTGCTGGCACTGGGAGTCGTCGCCCTGCCCGCCACCAAGCTCGAACTCGGGCTACCGGACGACGGTTCCAAGGCCGCCTCCTCCACCCAGCGCAAGGCGTACGACATGCTGGCGCAGTCGTTCGGCCCGGGCGTCAACGGCCCGCTGACCGTGACCGTCGACGACCGCGACCCCGCCGTCACCCGCGCCACCGCCGCGGAGCTGGGCGAGACCCTCACGGCTCGACCCGGCGTGGCCGCGGTGACCCCGGCCGTGTTCAACCCGGCGGGTGACACCGCCATCCTCACCGTCGTCCCCCGGAGCGCACCGGACAGCGAGGCCACGGAAGAACTCGTCGACGAGATCCGCGGCCTGGCCGACGCCAGGGAATCCGACAGCGGCGCCCGCGCCCTGGTGACGGGCACGACCGCGCTCAACATCGACATCTCCGCGAAGTTCAGCGCCGCGATCCTGCCCTATCTGTCACTCGTCGTCGGGCTGGCGGTCCTGCTGCTGATCCTGGTGTTCCGCTCCGTCCTCGTCCCCCTCAAGGCGGCCCTCGGCTTCCTGCTGTCGGTGCTGGCCTCCCTCGGCGCGCTCGTCGCGGTCTTCCAATGGGGCTGGCTCAAGGACCTGTTCGGCTTGGAGCAGACAGGTCCCGTGATGAGCCTGATGCCCATCCTGATGGTCGGCATCGTCTTCGGGCTGGCCATGGACTACCAGGTGTTCCTGGTCACGCGGATGCGGGAGTCCTACGTCCACGGCGCCGACGCCAGGACCGCGATCGACAGCGGATTCCGGCACAGCGCCACCGTGGTCACCGTCGCCGCCCTGATCATGATCTCCGTCTTCGCCGGCTTCGTCGGCTCCGACGACTCCATGATCAAGTCCTTGGGCTTCGGCCTGGCGGTCGCCGTCGTCTTCGACGCCTTCGTCGTCCGGATGACGATCGTGCCCGCCGCGCTCGCCCTGCTCGGCGACCGCGCCTGGTCCCTGCCCCGTTGGCTGGACCGCGCGCTGCCGGAGGTCGACATCGAAGGCGAGAAGCTCGCCCGGCCGACGGCCCGGTCCGCCGGCGCAGCGGAGCACGAGCCGAGCCACGCGCTCGACTGAAGCACACCGCAGCCTCCGCTCCAGGCCATGCCGGTCGGCCGCCGCACGGCGGCCGACCGGTTGCGCCACCTCCAGCAGCCGGGTGGTGACCTGGGAGGGTCGTCCATGGACGCGTGCGGCGTGGGGCCTGCACATCGATGACGGGGGCGATGGACTCGACCGGTGATCGATTCCGCATCGGCCCGCGCCTCCAGTGGATCGGCCCGCCCGACACCGTTGCCTTCGCGGTGCTGGCTCTGCTGACAGCCCTCGGGTGGGCCTGCAACCGCAACCCGGTCGGTACCCGCGTACGGTCCCTGGCCCTGCCGCTGCTGGTGCTGGTGCTGCCCATGGGGCTGTTGCTGCTGGCGTCGACGGTGTCGACCGCTACGTCCTGCCGTACGTCGTCGGCCTCGCGCTGCTGCTCGGCGCGGCGCTGGACCACTCCTGGTCGCGCGCGCTCGCGTGGTCCGCGGTCGCCGGGGCGCTGGCGGTGCTGGTGGCGCACGGCCCCTTCCTCCGTACGCCGGACAGCCGCAAGAACGACGTGGGCGCGGTCGCGTCGGCGGTCGCCGAGGTCTCCCGCCCGGGCGACGGCCTGCTGTTCGCCCCGACCCGCCGCCACAGCCACACCCTGGCCCGCCCCTCCCCCTACGCCCACCTCCACGACGTCTCCCTCGCCGACTCCCCCTGCACCTCCGCCGCCCCCTGCGGCACGGAGGCGTCCCCGGCACAGGTGCGCGCCCGCATGCGCGCCGCGCCCCGGATCGTCGCCGTCCAGGACCACCGAGGCCAGCCGCTCGACACGGAACCGCTGGAGCAGACCAAGCGGGCCGTCCTACGGGAGACGTTCACCCTGGCGGAGGAGCGGACGGTGGGTCAGGTCCGCACCGGCGTCTACACCCGCCGGTCCGCCACCGGTGCGCGGTAGCGCCGAGGTGGCGGAGCACCGGCCGCATTCGCTGCGGGCCTTCGGCGTCCGTCTTCGTCGGGTCAGGCACCAGGGGCCTGCCCGCCCAGGGTGATGACGTTGTCGAGGACGAGGACCTGCTCGGGCTCCCGACCACGAGGCGGACCAGGTCCGTTCCCGTGGTGCACGCACCGGTCCTTCACACGATCGTGGGCGGACTCCCGTTCTGAGGGAATTCCACGGTCATGATGGCGGTGGTGTTGATGCGCCCTTGGAAGGCACTGTAGAGATTGACACCGAAGTTCGTGCCGCCGCGACGCTCCGCCAGGGCGAAGTGGAGGTGCGAGGGATTCCCCGCGGAGATGGTGCCGATGACGCTTCCTCGGGCGATCGTTGCGCCGATGAAGATGCTGGGATCCGCCTGCAGGTGCGTGTAGAAGATGCCCACGCCGCCCGGATCATCCGGATTCAGGGAGCCGTTCGCGGCGCGCACCCAGATTTGGTCTCCGAACACGGTCGGACTGGGCGTCGGTTGCTTGAAGTCGGTGACCTTCCCGTCGAAGACCGCGAGGACCTGCGTGCCTGCCGGCGCGCCGAAGTCCATGCCGAACGCCTCGTACCATGAACTTCCGACGTGCCCACCGTCGCCCGGCCCACCGAAAAACGTCCCGCTCGCCCCAGTTGAGAACGGGTTTGACATATCGAGGCTAAACGCACTCATGATGACCCTCCTCAGACTCCCGTCACATCGCGCTGCGCTTTCACGGTGCACGACGGGCTGATTTCGGGCGCAGAGCACCGGCGTCGCGCGTGGGAACAGGATGGACAGCGCTTGCCAGCGATGAGGGCCGTTCATCGGACTCATTGAGCGTCGACTCGGCCCGTGACCAGCAGCCTGAGCATTGCCGTCCCCTCCCAGCGTGCGCCGATCGCACGGATGCCGCGACCGGAACCCACGGCACCTGCCTGCCGCCTCAGAGTCGTACCCGGTACACGATCGGCGGCCGGCCCGTCTGTCCGTGCTGCTGGCTGCCGATCGGCACCGCCACTCCCGCCCGCTCCAGCCGCTTCAACACGCGCCTCGCGGTGCGCTGCTGGACGTCGAGGTGTTCCGCCACGGCGTACGCGGTCAGGCCCTCGCCGTCGGCCGCGGTGACCAGCTCGCGCAGCTTGTCGAGCGTCTGCGGGTTGAGCCCCACGCGCCTGGCGAGCAGCACGCTGTTCTCCGGCCCGGCCGGCGCGGTCGCCCGCGCGGAGTCGGCGTCGATCACCATGTCCACGTCGTCCCGCATGGACACGACCCCGGCCACGGACCCCACCGCGCCGGCCCGGTTGACGGCCCGCCGCGCCAGCGACTCGGCCTCCGCCGCCGTACGCCCCAGACCGAAACCCACGTGCACCGAGGTGTGCCGCGAGGCGAGCGCGTCGAGCAGCGGGAGCCGGGTGAAGTGGTCGCTGGCCTTCTCCAGGGCACCGCGCGTGGTCACCACCAGCCGTCGCCCGTCCGGCAGATGGGCCAGACTGCCGCCGAGCACGGCGAGGTCTGCGGCCAGTTCGGAGTCGTCGGAGCCGGGCGGGATGTCGACGATGCCCATCGCCACCTGTGTGTCGCCGCTCTGTGCGGCGGAGGCGGCGAGCACCAACGACTGCACGGTGGCGCGGATGGAGTGCCGGGAGGGCGCGAGGCGTACGGCGTGCATCTCGTTGTCGAGGGTGTGGAAGGTGGAGCCGAGGCAGGTGAGTGCCACCCGGGTCTGCTTCTTGTCGCGGGCGCCGAGATGGAAGGAGACGAGGTCGTCGCCGGTCAGCCCGGGGCGGTACGGCAGCACGTGCACGTGCTCGGTCGGCAGCTTGGCCTCGGTCATGGTCTCCACGACCTCGGCGCGCTGGAGCGTGTCGATGGAGATCCGGGACACGTCGTGGCCGAGGCGCAGCAGCTCGACGAGCGCGCGCAGCAGCGTCGCCCCGTTGTACGGCACGTACATCGCCGACCGGTCCAGCAGTCCGGCTTCCGCCGCGAGGGCGTACGGCACGACCCCGGTGAACAGCAGGGCGTCGACGCCGGACGCCCCCGCCTCGCGGACGACGTCGAGGGTCTCGTCCTCGTGCCGGTAGGGCAGGCCGAGCAGCCGCGCTGCGTCGGGAGCACCGACCGCCCGCACCTTCTGCACCAGGTCCTCGGGGCCGATCACACCGATGGTGAACGCCATGCGCCCCGTCTCCTTCATCCATCCGGCCTGTTGTGGCCGGGTCCCGAACGTCTCGCCGGCAAGTCCAGGCAAAAGCGTCCTTCATCTTTCGGCCCAGCCCATAAAAGGATACGACGACGTCGCGCGGGTGGTCCCGGCGGTATCCGCTTGACGTACGACCGGGTGTCCCCTGCCCTGCCGAGCGCGTGCGCCGGGCCGTGGCGGTGCGCTGCGACCCCGTCCTCCGGGTGCCCCTGCACGGCCACGGCTCCGGAGCGCCCGCTACTCCGCCCCGTCCTCCGCCAGCCCTTCCAGGCACTGCACCACGCGTTCCCGCTCCACCGGCGGCAGTGGCGGGCCGAACGGGTCGTGGGCTGCTGCTTCCGGCAACAGGCCCTCCCACACCGCCGCCCAGTGCATCCGCTGCGCATAGCCCTCGATCGGGGAGAGGAAGGTGGCTTCCGCGAAGCGGTCCAGGCGAGTCGACGCATCGACGAAAGCCGTGTGGTCCGCGGCGCACCAGGCGTCGAGGACCGCCGTCGTCAGTTCCGCGCGGGCCGCCGCGATGCCGACGAGGGCCGTGTCCGCGCCCCACATCAGGCTGGGGCCGAACATACGGTCCTCGCCGGTGACGACCAGTCGGTCCGTGGCCCGGGCCGCACGGATCGCGTCCTGGCAGGCCATCGCGCGGTCCAGGGTGGCCAGTTTGAGACCCAGCGCCCCCGGCAGGGCCAGCAGGTCGCGGACCAGTGCCGGCGGTACGCGTATCCGCCCGCCTCACCGTGCAGGAAGAACCCCAGCACCGGCAGCCCGCTCGCCGCCGCCACCCGCTCGTGCAGCCGGACAGCACGGTCGTGGCCGTCGGGGAGGGCGGTCAGGGCGTGCAGCGGGTACACCATTACCGCGTCCGCACCCAGTTCGGCAGCCGTCACCGCCATCGCCTCGACCGCGGCCTCCGCCTCGGCCACCGTTGCCGGTGAGAGGTCGCGGGGGACGCCCGCGACGGCGACCAGCGGCTTGTCGGTCGCCGCGCGCCAGGTGCGCAGCACCCGCGCGCGGTCGGCCGCCGAGAGGTACAGGCCGCGGCCGGTGTGCGCCCACACCACGAAGCCGCCGACCGGGGCGGCGTCGAGCTGCACCGCGTAGGCACGCAGGACGCCCAGGTCGACGGTCCCTCGCTCGTCCATCGGTGTCAGTACCGCCGGGAGCACCCGTCCCCCGCAGCCGCCGGAGCAACTCGCCCGATGTGCCCACCACTTGTTCCGTGAACCCTTTGGTAACCACGGACCATACGTTAATCTTTACGGCCCAGACCGTAAAGGGACAAAGGAGAGGAGTCCGGCCATGCGCCTCGGCCTCTACGTCAACCTGTTCTCCGGCAAGGACGACCGCCCCGCACTCGCGGACGCCGTCGAGCAGGCCGGCTCGCCGAGCGGGCGGGCTTCGACTGGGTGGTGCTCGGCGAGCGCCACCTGCACCGCCCCGGCTACCACGAGGCCCTGACGTCGCTTCCCCCCGCCCCGCGCGGCGGCGCAGCCCGCGGCCGGTCCGTCCACCTCGTCCAGAAGGGCGCGCTGAGCCGGCTCGACCTGAGGACCGGCCGGACCACGAAGCTCGCGATGACCGAGTTCGGCGAGGGCGGCATCCGTACCCTCGGCTGGCGTGGCACCACCCTCGTCGGCACCTCGTCCACCGGCGGCATGTGGCACTACGACACCAGGACCGGTGTGGGCCGGCTCCTCGGCCACACCCTCACGGGCCGGCCCGTGACCATCCGTTCCATGGCCGAGGGCCCAGACGGGCGCCTGTACGCGGGCGGGTTCCTCACCGGCGGCCTGGCGGCGTACCAACCGGGCAGCGGCGCCACGCAGTTCTGGCCGAACGTCGGCCAGAGCGAGGGCATGGCCTCCCACCAGGGGAAGCTGTACCTCGGCGTCCACCCCGGCGGCCGGGTCTACGAGTTCGACGGCAGCGGCAAGCTCTGGGGGCTGACCCCGGATACGCTGTTCGAGATGGACCCGGCGACCGGCCAGACCCTGCGCACGGTCAAGCACCAGCCGTACCTCTGGGAGACCCAGACGCAGGTGTGGCACGACACCAACCTCGTGTTCCACGTCGGAATATCTGTGGGGCAAGACGCAGAGCAAGGCGTACCGGATCGACCCGGTGACGATGCAGTTGACGCTGATCGCCCGGCCGGTCTCGAACCTGGCGAAGGGCCCCGACGGCAACATGTACATGTCGCGCAACGAGAGTTTCTACACCTATCGGGTCTGCTGACCCGGGCAGGAAGAAGCGGTACGGAGCGCGGAGGGCGTCACCGGCTTCGGGGAGGCGTCCCCGATGACCGCGTACACCGGTGAGACCCTCGCCGGCCTGGAGACCGCCCTCGCCCAGCACGCCGCGCCCGCCCTCGTCGGCCGCGATCCACGCGATCTGGCCGGAGCACACACCGCGATGGACACCGCGATACGCGGCCAGCACCTCGCGAAGGCCGCGCTCGACATCGCCCTGCACGACCTGGTCGCGCGGGCCGCGGGATGGCCGCTGCATCTGCTGCTCGGCGGAGGAGTCCGCACCAGCGTGCCGACCGCCTGGGTCGTCGGCCTCGGCACGCTGGAGGAGATGGCCGCGGAGGCCGCCGAGTACGCGGCCCGCGGTTTCACCCACATCAAGGTCAAGGGCGGAGAGGACCCCGAACTCGACGTCCGGTTGGTGCGGCTGGTCCGCGAGTCGGTACCGGCAGCGGTCGAACTCTGCCTCGACGCCAATGAGGGCCACGCCCCGGGAACTGCCCCGCGCGCACGGTCGCCCGGCTCGCCGACGCCGGTCTCGACCTCGTCGAACAACCGCTCCCGCGCTGGGACCTGGCGGGCATGGCCGCCCTGCGGCGCGCGGGCACGGCGCGGGTGATGGCCGACGAGAGCATGCAGTCACTGCACGACGCGATGGAGATCGTGCGCCGGGAGGCGGCGGACGTCCTCAACATCAAGATCCTCAAGGTGGGGGGGTCTGCACCGAGCCCGCCAGATCGCCGCGCTGGCGGAGGCCGCGGGGCTGGTGGTGAAGCTCGGCACGATGCCGGAGCTGGGAGTGGCGACACTGGCGGCGGCCCACCTCGCGGCGGCACTGCCGCATGCGACGGTGCCGGCGGACCTGGTGGGACCGCTGCTGGTGACGGAGGACCCACTGGCCGGCGCGGTGTTCGCACCCGCCGCGCACACGGGCCACGTAGACCTACCGACGACCGCCGGCCTGGGCCCCCACGCCTGGGGCGTGTCTTATGGATCAGGCTGGGTGAATGGGGGTCCCCCCACGCCCTCTGGGCGTAGGGGGAGGGGTCTGGTGCCGTGGATCGCAAGGCGGAGGATGGGGGTACTCCCCCACGGCTACGCGTGGG
>NZ_JBEZNF010000033.1:0-100481 GCF_040653095.1 Streptomyces sp. NPDC048057 | reverse complement strand
ACGACAGGGCGGAGTGGGGGCACCTCCCGGGCCGAAGGCCCAGGGGGAATGGTGCCAGGGCACGCGAGCCCAGCAAGATCCGTAAGACAGGCCCTAGCGGCCTGCACCGATCACGGCGACGCAGATGCGTCCGTGGATGGCGCCTCGGCCCGCGCGGCGCAGGCAAGGCAGGGCGTCCGATCTGGTGGAAGTGCATGGGCCCGCGGGGCTTTGCGCATTAAAGTCGTGTCATCACTGGTGGTTATGGGGCCGGGGCTCGGTGTGCGTGCGTCGAGGTCCTGGTGGGGAGGGCCTGTCGAGCATGAGCCGTCGCTCCAATGGGTTGGTCGGGATCTGGGCTGAAGCGCAGCGGCAGCAGCAACGTCAACAGGAGGCGCAAGCCCGGTACCAGCGGGATCTGGAGCGGCAGCAGCGGGCCTACCAGCGGGAGACGGCGCGGCGGCAGCGGGAGCAGCGGGCGGCTTACCGGGAGATGCGGGAGGCGGAGGCGCGGCGGCGGACCGAGGAGATCGAGGCGCGGGTCGAGTCCTTGCAGGGGCTGTTGGCCGCGGGGTGTCGGGCGCCGGCGTTTCGGGCGGGGGCTCTGGCGCGGGTGGAGCAGGTGGAGCCGTTCGCACCGGGGCAGTTGGCGCAGCCCGTACGGATGCCGGATCCGAACCAGTACCAGCCGCGGGGTGGTTGGACCGCTTCCCGGCGGGCGCAGGCGCAGGCCGAGGCGCGGGCGCAGTTCGAGCGGGACTGGCAGGCGGCACAGGCGGCGGAGGCGCAGCGGCAGCAGCAGTTGGCCGCGTACCAGCGGCAGTACCAGCAGTGGGTGGACGGCCAGTTGAGCGAGGTGCGTCAGCACAACGCGGGCATCGTGGAGATGACGACGGGGCTGCGGAACGGGGATCCGGAGGCCACGGTGGCGTACTTCTCCGCGGCCCTGTACGCGTCGACCGGCTGGCCGGAGGAACTGCCCCGGCAGGTGTCCGCCGCGTACGATCCGGGCGCGCGGCAGTTGGTCATGAACTGGGAGCTTCCCCGGTACGACGTCGTGCCGGAGGCGAAGGCCGTCCGCTACATGATCAACGCGGACCAGGAGAAGGAGGCGCCGCGGCCGGTGACGCAGCGGCGCGCGCTCTACCGGGACGTGCTGGCTCAATGTCTGCTGCTGGTACTGCGCGATCTGTTCGCGGCGGACGAGTTCGGGGCGCTGGAATCGGTCGCTTTGAATGGTTTTGTCGATGACCACGACCCGACCACGGGGCGGCGCGCGTCCATCTTCCTGGGCACGGTCATGGCGCCCCGCGCGACCTTCACCGAGCTGCACCTGGAGCAGGTGAACGCCGTCAACTGCCTGGTGGACGGGTTGCGGGGGCAGCTGTCGGCGCGGCCCGACCAGTACGTGGCCGTACGGCCCGGTCGGGTGCCCGAGGACGTCGGCAGCGGTGTCGTCACGCACGGGGGCGACGAGGAGCCGGATCTGTACGAGATGGATCCGCTCGCCTTCGAGTCGCTGGTCGCCGAGCTGTTCCGGGCGATGGGGATGCAGGCCGTGACCACCCAGCGCTCGAACGACGGCGGGGTGGACGTGGACGCGCTCGATCCGACGCCGATCCGCGGCGGGAAGATCGTGGTGCAGGTGAAGCGCTACCGCAACACCGTGCCGCCGACGGCCGTGCGGGACCTGTACGGGACGGTGCAGGACGCCGGCGCGAACAAGGGTGTGCTGGTGACGACGTCGGGGTTCGGGCCCGGCTCGCACGCGTTCGCCAACGGCAAGCCGTTGGAGTTGGTGGCGGGCGCCGAACTCGTCGACCTGCTGCACCGGCACGGGCTGCGCGGGCGGTTGGGCGGCGGCAGCGGCCGTGGTGGCAGCGGGGGGTCGGTGCCGGCGCAACGGACCGCGCCGGAGGAGGAGACCCGTTCGGACGACCACAACGTGCTGGGCATGTTCTGGTCGGGGAGCGTGGCCCTGGACGTGTGCGCGCTCGTGTGCCGGGGGAACCGGGTGCTGGACGACGAGCACTTCGTCTTCTTCAACAACCCGCGGACGCCGGACGGTTCGGTACGGGCGCTGATACCCGTCGCGCCGGACAGGGCGGCGATCCAGGTCGCCTTCGATGCGCTGCCGGCACGGGCCGACCGTCTCGTCATCGTGGCCGCGGTCGACCCCGAGGCGAACCCCACGGCGGACCTGGCGGGCTTCACGAACGCGGGCATCCGGCTGCTGGACGCGGAGGGAACGCCGCTCGACCAGCTCCAGGTCTCCGACGGCCGCGCCGGCGAGACCGCGCTGGTGCTGGGGTCCTTCCGGCGGCGGGCGAACGGGGATTGGGACTTCGTGGCGGGTGGGAACGGATACGAGGGCGGTCTGGAGCAACTGATCCAGGAGTACGGCATCGAGGTCGTCTAGCGACCCACAGAAGAGCCGCAGGTCAGGACCCCTTCCGCCGGTGCTGGGCGGGAGAGTTCCTGACCTGCGGCGAGGCGGGCCCGACTTCTCACACGGGGAAGTTCGTCGCCCCGCCATTCGCTACCCAATACGCGATACAGGAGAATATGGCCAACCTCATCGCGTACTTTGCTCCGTTCATCGGTCCTTGCAGTCCTGTCTTGAACTCATCGGAAAAGGGCGCGCGGTATCCCGCGGAGTGGCAACGTCGCCACCCATGCGAGTGATCGTACAGGGTTCCAGTTGACGCGTAACACCAAGGAAGGACCTGCGGGAACCTCGACCCATTCACGCCGACGATTGGTCCACACCAATTCCCGGGCGAGTGCAATTTCATCGCCCGATGAATGCATTGCGCATTTAAAAGGCGTGGCCGCCCAGCGTCGCCCGCAACTCGCTCAGCGCCCGCTCCGCGCGCAGTTCCTCCACCGGGGCTCCGAGCCGCTTACTGACGGCGAGGGACTCCTCCAGATGACTCACGGCCTGGGTGGCCCGGCCCGTTTCGCGCTCCGTGAGCGCCAAGTCGTACAGGACGTCGCACTCATCGCCGACGGCGTGGATCCTGCGGGTCACCGCGAGGGCCGCGACGTGGCGGCCGAGCGCCTCCTCACCTCGGCCGACGGCGCGGCACGCCCTGCCGAGGCCGTTGAGGGCGATGGCCTCGCCGCGACGGTCGTCAGCGGCGCGGAAGACGGGTAGCACGGACTCGTAGAGCCCCAGGGCCTCCTCGGCCTTCCCCAGGGTTTCGAGCGCGCTGGCGAAGTTCACCCGGAGCATCGCCCTGTCCCGTTTGTTCCCGAGGCCCTGTGCGGCTTCCATTGCTTCCCTGTACGCCGTTTCCGCCGCGTCGGGGTGGCCCGTGCGCTGATGGAGTTTGCCCAAATTATTGAGCGTGCTGTAGCGTCCCCTTTGGTCCCCGATTTCCGTGAAGGCGGACAGTGCCGACGTGAAGCAATTCAGTGCTTCTCGATTCTCGGCCAGGTGGAGATGGACGATCCCCAGCAGGTTCTGCGTGCGGGCAATGCGGAGGGCGTCTCCATTCGCCGTCAGAAAGCCGAGCGCCTTCTTCTGGAGCGTTCGCGCGGTGGCGTATTCACCGGTCTGCCACAGCAGGATGGAGAGCTGGTGGACGGACTCGCTCTCCAGATCGCGGTCTCCCAGCGCACGAGCCGCGTCCAGTGCCTGCCGCAGGGTCGCGATCGCCTCGGTGAAGCGCGACGCATGGGTCTGCACGGCACCCAGGTCCAGCAGGGCCCGGGCGCGCGACGGGCCGTCGTCCGCTGCCGTCCAGTGGGCGACCGCCCGTCGCAGCAGGGGCTCGGCCGTGGTCAGGGGGCCTTCCATGTCGAGGAAGCCGGCCAGGACGTGCACCGAGAGGGAGAGTTGGTGGTCCGTGCCGTGGTGGGAGAGCCAGTCCAGGGTGTCGCGGAGGTTCGCCGCCTCGGCCAGGAGCCACTGCTCCGCCTCGTGCGCGTTCGCCATCTCCTGGATCGGCGTCACGCGACCCTCGGCGTCCAGGTCCGTACGCGAGCGGAACGGATACGCCAGGCGGTCCGCGCGGTCCGCGGTGTGGACGTAGTGGTTCACCAGGGCGTGGACCGCGCGGCGGGACTCCTCCGGGGACTCGAACTCGCCCGAGTCGACCAGGGAGCGTGCGTAGTCGCCCAACAGGTCATGAAGTCTGAATCGATGCGGGGTCGGCTCGAACACCAGGTGATGGGTGAGGAGTTCCTCCAGGATCCGGCCCGCCGTGTCCACGGAGAGACCCGTGAGCGCCGCCACCGCCGACGGGCCGAACTCGACGCCGACGTGCAGGCCCATGCGGCGGAAGACCAACTGCTGCTCGTGGTTCAGGGCGTAGTAGGACAGCGCGAAGACGTGCGAGAGATCGCGTTCGCCGTCCCGCAGTTGGGACAGCCGGCCTCTTCCCGCGCGCAGCTGGCGCAGCAGGTCCGCCGTGGTCCAGGAAGGGCGGGCGAGGAGGCGGCTCGCGGCGATCTCGATCGCCAAGGGCAAGTAGCCGCAATCACGGATGATTTCCGCGACCTCCGCCGGGTCGCCGCGGCGCCCCGGGCCCAGGCGCTGGGCGAAGAGGTTCGCCGCGTCCTCCGGCGGCAGCAGGTCGAGGAAGAAGGGGCGCACCCCGGGCAGGCCGGGGAGCCTTCGGCGGCTGGTGACGACGATCGCCGTCGGGGAGGCGCCCGGGAGCAGGGGGCGGACCTGGTCGGAGTCGGCCGCGTCGTCGAGGATGACCAGCATGCGGCGGTCGCGGGCCACGGAGCGCCACAGGGCTGTCAGTTCGGCGATGTCGTGCGGGAGTTCCTTGGCGTCCAGGCCGATCAGCCGGAGGAGTTCGGTCAGGGCCCGTGTCGGGGTGGGGGCGGTGCGGTCGGGGGCGCCTCCGCCGAGGTGGAGGAAGACGCTGCCGTCGGGGAAGCGCTCCCGTAATCGATGGCCGAGGTGCACGGCGAGCGCGGTCTTGCCCACGCCGCCCAGGCCGTCGACGGCCTCGACGGTGACCACGTTCGACGTGCCGCCGCCCTCGCAGAGCGCCGCGCCGAGCCGGCGGAGTTCGTCGTGGCGGCCGACCCACGGGACGTCGCGCGGCAGGTTGTCCGGGGCGCGGCGGGCCGGGCGGGCGGGGACCCTTTCGCCACCGGCCTGACGGAACAGGGCCGGTGCCGGGGTGCCCGACAGAATGCCCTGGTGGACGCGGTGCAGTCCGCGGCCGGCGTCCAGGCCGATGTCGCGGACCACGCGCTGGCGCGTGCGCTGGAGCAGCCGCGTCGCCTCCGCGGTGCGGTTGCCGCCGTACAGGGCGATGGCCAGGCGTTCGGCGAGCGCCTCGTCCACGGGGTGCGCCTCGATCAGGGGCAGGAGTACGGGGACGGCGTCGGCGAACTTGCCGTCGCCGAGGTGGATGTCGGCCCGGGTCATGGCGGCGACGAGGTGGGTCTCGTCGACGGAGGCGCGCAGGTGGTCGGCCCAGGAGCCGGCGATGCCCGCCAGCGGTTCGCCGCGCCACAGCGCGTCCGCCCGCTCCAGCAGGGCCAGCGCCCCGTCCCGGTCGTCGCTGTCCCGCAGCGCCCGGGCCTGTTCGACGCAGCTGGTGTAGCAGCGCAGGTCGACCAGGTCCGGATCGACGTGCAGCACGTACGAGTTCGTCCGGCTGACGACCTCGGGCCCGTCCGCCCCGGCGCTCCGCAGGGAGGAGCGGATCCGGGAGATGTGGGCGTGCAGCGCCTTCCTCGCCTTCTCCGGTGGGTGTTCGTCCCAGATGCGGTGCATCAGGGTGTCGACGCTCACCGTGCGGCCCGCGTCCCACGCGAGCGCGGCCAGCGTGAGGCGCGTCTTGGTCGAACCCAGGTCGCAGCGCCGGCCGGCCGCCCTGACCTCGACCGAGCCCGAGAGTCGGATCTCGAAGTCCACCAGCGACCACCCCCGACGGTTGGGCCTGCTGAAATGTCGAGCAATTTCGAGCATTCGAGGGTTTCACGGGCCCGGAGCGGACGTCCACAGCCTGGCGTCACCAACCCGAATTGGCTGATTGCGCGACGGTGCTTGTTCACATCGGGCCCCGGGAGGGGAGTGAATGTCGAGGTAGCGAAAGGAGTGGTGCGCATGCGAGCCTCCTCCTCGGGCGAGCGGGATGCGTTGCTGTCGGCACTGGTCGCCTGTGGCGCCGACCCGGAACCCCCTGCGTGGCACGGCCTGGTACGGGTCGTGGGCACCGCCGCGCTGGCGGATCCGGCGGTGGCGCGGCTGTGGCCCCCGCAGGGCGGCAGGAGACCGCCGCCCGAAGCGTCGTACTGGCGAGAACTCGCCCAGGCCCTGGGCGGGGCGGCGCTTCGGGACCCGACGACGAGCAGTCTCCTCGCGGAGTGGTTACGGAGCTACGGCGCGGGCGTGAGCACGGGCCCGGGCTCAGACGCCGCCCTCGTCCCGGACCAACCGGACGACCTCGTCCCGGACCAGTCGGACGACCCCGTCCCGGACCAACCGGACGCCCCCGTCCCGTACGCACCCCACCCCGCCACCGGCAACACCATCAGTGGCGACGCCGTCCTCCACGGGCCCAGCATCCAAGCCCGCGACGTCCACGGCGGCATCCACTTCCACCCCTCCCCCGCGCAGCCCCCGCCACCGCCCCCCGCCATGCCGGTGCCGCGCCAACTCCCGCCCGTCACCCCCCGCTTCGTCGACCGCGAGGCCGACCGCACCGCCCTGGACGCCCTCCGCGACCAGCGGCCCGCCCACGCGCCCCAGGTACTGGTCATCAGCGGGCTCGCGGGCGTCGGCAAGACCACCTTCGCCACCCACTGGCTCTCCGCGCACGAAGGCGGCTTCCCCGACGGCATGCTCTACGCCGACCTGGGCGCGCCCGGAGCCGACGGGGCCAGCGGGCCCGTCTCCCCCGCCACCGTCCTGGAAGCCTTCCTGATCGCGCTCGGCGCGCCCGCCGTGCCGGCCGGGGTCGCGCAGCGGAACGCGCTGTGGCGGTCGATGACGTCGAACCTGCGCCTCGCCGTCCTCCTCGACAACGCCTTCACCGCCGCGCAGGTGCGTCCGCTGCTGCTCAGCGCGCCGACCGGGCTCACCGTGGTGACCAGCCGCAGCCATCTGACCGGGCTCCAGGTCGACGGCGCGGCCTTCCGCCGGCTGGAGGGGCTGCCGGCGGAGTCCGCCGTCGCGCTGCTGGCCGCGGCCGGCGGCGGGACCCGGGTGGCCCGGGAGCCGGCCGCCGCGCGGGAGGTGGTCCGGTTGTGCGGGCGGTTGCCGCTGGCCGTCGCGCTGGCCTCCGCCCAGCTCGCCGTACGGCCCCACCGCACCGTGTCCGCGCTGGCCGAGCTGCTGTCCCGCGGGCGGGGCGCGATCGACGCGCTGCGGGTCGACGGGGAGGCCGTGATGCGCACGGCGCTGGACATGTCGTACGACGTGCTGCCGGGGCGGAGCGCCGCGCTCTACCGGCGGATGGGGCTGCTGCCGACCGACCGGCACGACCTGTCGATGCTCGCCTGCGTCGCGGCCGTCGACCCGAGGAGCGGCGCCGCGGCCGGCGAGGAGGACGACGACGAGGCCGACCACGCCGTGCACGCCCTCGTGGAGGCCAACCTCCTGGAGGAGACGGGGCCGAGCACGTACCGCTTCCACGACCTGGTCCGTCCGCATGCGCGACGGCTCGGCGAAGAGTTGGAGGATCGTGAGCAGCGGGAGCGCGCGCTGCGGCACTTCGTCGACTGGTGCCTGTCCACCGCCGTCGTGGCGGAGGGCATTCTCACCCCCAGCCACCACCTGCCCCTGCCCGACGTTCCTGAGCCCGACGCGCCGCCGACCCCGCTCGACGACGCGACGGAGGCGCTGGCCTGGCTGGACACGCACCGCAACGGGCTGATGGGTGCGGTGCGCCACTGTGCCGAGTCGGGTTGGCACACGTCCTGTTGGCGGCTGACTGACCTGTTGTGGCCGCTTTTCCTCCGCTTCAGACCGTCGGACCTCTGGATCGAGGCGCATCGACTCGGCCTCGAAGCGGCCCGTCGGAGCGGATCGCGGCCGGGCATCGGCCGGATGCTCACCTCGGGTGCGATCGGGTTGCGCAACGCCGCGCGGTACGAGGAGGCCGCGGTCTGGTACCGGGAGGCGCTGGAGCTGGCCGTCGAGGACGGGAACGTACGGCAGCAGGCGCAGGCGGTGAACGGGCTCGGGCACGTCGAGCTGCTGGCCGACCGGCTCGACGCGGCGCGCGAGCACTTCGAGCACGCGCTGCGGCTGCGCGAGTCGATCGGTTACGGACGCGGGGTGGCGCTCTCCCGGCGGCGTCTGGGCCAGACCGCGCTCGCCGCCGGCGACTTGGAGGCCGCTGCCGTACATCTGCGCCTGGCGGAAGCCGAGTTGGCCGCGCTGGGCGAGTCGTACGAGGCGAACCGGGTACGGGCCCTCCTCGGGCACGTCCTGGACCGCGCGGGCGACGCCGAGGTGGCCACCCGGCTGCTGCTGGAGGCCCTGGCGCGCTTCCGGGCCGGCGACAGCCGGTCGGAGCACTGGGAGGCGCGCTGTCTGGAGTGGCTCGGCCGAGCCGCCGAGTCCCGCGGGGACCCGGCGGAGGCGGCCCGTTGCTACGAGGACGCGCGGGACCTCTTCCAACGGCTGCACCCCGCGGACGCGGAGCGGATGGAAGACCGGCTGCGGGAGCTGCGGCAGGCGTGAGGGCTGCCGCAGTGACCACCGCGACCGGTGCACTGGTGGCGTCGTGGGTGCACCCACGACGCCACCAGGCTGCCCCTGGGGCATGTCCGGGGCCCGTCCTCAGTGCCGCGTCACCGGCTCACGAGCGAGACGGAACGCAGCTCTCGGGGTGCCCCGCCGGCCGCGACCCACGCGTGCACGACGGACGCGAACACCGGCGTCGGGACCGCGACCCCGTGGCCGTCCGGCCGCGACCGTGCGCACCACACGCCGCCCCCGCCGTCCCGCACCCCGACGACGCATCCCGCGGCGACGTCGGGCACGGCGGCGACGAGGCAGCCGGGGTGGGCCACCAGCAGCTCGCGCGCCCGACGGTGGGCCTCCGCGGGCGGCAGCGGCGTGCGGTCCACGAGCACGTCGGCGTGGAGCGCCAGCTGGGAGCCGACCGGGTCCGCCCGCAGGTGCACGTCGCACGGCGGCCGACCGCCGCGCGGATACGGGCACGGGGCCGGGTCCGGGCACGGGTCCGGCGCCGGCACCGCGGTGGACCGCACGAGGACGAGCCCGCGCGCGACGTCCGAGCGCCACATCAGGAAGGCCGGTCGACCACCGCCCCGACGGGACGCCGCACCAGAACGGGCCGGATGGAAGCACACCGCGGCCCACGCCGCGGTCGGTTCCGCCTCCCCGACCGTCGAGACCGCGGCCACGGCCGAAGCACCGGAAGCGCCCAAGACGCCACAGACACCCGATGCGTACCGCCGCGTACGGCTCACTGCGCCGCCCCCTCGCCCGCGCGGACCTCCCACTGCGTGAGCGCCGGCGGCAGCGGCGGCGCGGCGACCCGCGGCGGGAACGCCGGTTCGCCCAGGTCCAGCAGCCGGTACAGCACCGACCGCATCCGCCGGTGGAACTCCCCCGGCACCGACGACAGCGTCTGCGCGACCTCGTCGTACCGTCCCGGGCCGCGCAGCCGTGCCGCGTACTCCAACTGCTCGGCGAGCGGGTGCCCCGGCAGGATCACCGGCGCCACCGCGCTCAGCAGCGCCGCCGGCGAGCGGTCCGACACCTCGCGCCGCGGGCCGGCCGTGAGCAGGATCGTCGCCTCCGTGAGCGTTCCGTAGGCGGTCAGTGACCCGTGGTCACCGATGATCCAGTCCGCGGCGATCAGCAGCGGCTGCCAGTCGGCTTCCGGGGGCACGACCGCGACCCCCCGGCCGCGGCAGGCGGCCAGCCAGCCCCGCACCTGCCAGGTGCCGTGGCCGGCGAAGACGTTCGGATGGAGCATGATCGCGACCCGGTAGCCGTCGCCCGGCAGTTGGCCGAGCAGCTGCGGCAGCAGGCAGTCGAGCCGTTCGAAGGTCGAGGCCCGCCCCCACGTCGAGGAGACGACCACGAGCCTCTGTCCGGGCTCGACGCCCAGGGCCCGGCGGTAGTCGGCGCGCCGGGGCGCGCCCGCCGTGATCCGGTCGACGCACGGGTCGCCCACGACGTGGGCCACCGGCAGCGCCTCCGGGCAGGAGACCGCCAGCTCCTCCAGTGCCCGGGTGTGGCTGTAGACGACCGCCGCGTGCAGCACCTTGCCCTCGTGCAGCAGGTGCTGACGGCTCAGCATCCCGGGCGAACGGCGCTCGCCCGGTGCCAGCCTGGAGACGTCGGTGAGCAGTTTGTTGTGGCCGGCTCCGTGCGAGATGCGCACCACGGGGGCGCGCAGCTCGTGCACTCCGCGGGAGCCGGCGACCAGCGCCAGGTCGAACTCGGCCCGGAGGGCCTCCTCCCAGGGCACCGTGGCGATGCCCAGGTCCTGTAAGAACTGGGTGACTCCGGCTCCGAAGGCGTGCGGCGCGGTCGTGAAGACCAACTGGACCCGCAGATCCGCCTCCAGCAGGTCGAAGACCTCCCGCAGCCGCTGCGCGAAGGTCACCGTGTGCACGACCACGAGGACCCTCTTGCAGTCCCGCACCGTGAGCCAGTGGCCCTGTTCGATCAGTGCGGACTTCGTCGTTGTGACAGACACGCGATCCCCCATCGCTCGTCGCTGCGTCCAACTTCGACGAGGGGATGCCCGGCGCACCGGGCACTTTCCTTGCAGGACCCTTGCAATACCCTTGCCGGCGCGCTGATGCGGGGCGTTTCCCGCGGGCCGGGCCGGTTGGGGCGCCCTTCCCCGGGGCGCGGCGCGGAACGTCGGTTGCGCCAGGGCTCAAGGATGGCGCAGAGACCCCTGCTACGTCAGGGAAACGGACCATGCGGCAACTGGAAACGCGTCCGGCCGCCCCGTAAGACAGGCCCTGGCGGGGGAGCCCTATGTCGCCGGCCCCTTCCAGCGGGGGCGGGCGAGGTTGGTCCAGGCCCGCAGGATCCACTCCACGGGCCCGTACGGATGCCGCCGCAGCCACCAGCGGCTCGCCATCACCTGGGCGGCGAACAGCGCGAGTGCGATCGCGGCGACGCCCGACGGCGGGACGCGACCGGAGAGCGCCGCGCCGTACCCCGTGAACAGCAGGGCGCAGAACAGCGACTGGGACAGGTACACGCTCAGCGCCATCCGCCCGGCCGGCGCCAGGACCGCGGCCAGCCGCTCGGCGTGCCGGCCGGTGGCCGCGCGCAGCACGGTCGCCGCGTACGCCGCGGAGAGCAGCGGCGCCGTCATCACGTCGATGCCGAGCGCGAGCAGTTGGCCGGCGTCCTTCGTACTGGTGGTGCTGACGTACGCATAGGCGACCGCGCCCGCCAGGCCGACGGTGAAGCCGGTCCACTGGAGCCGGCGCAGCAGCGGCGTGAGGTCGGCGAGGCGGCCGATGACCCCGTGGCGTCCCGCCGCCAGGCCGAGGAGGAACGCGGCCAGCGCCGAGGGCGCCTGGAAGAAGACCAGCAGGAAGGCGACGGACGGCAGTTGGTCCAGGTGTGCACCGATGACGGAGGCGGCGTCGCCGCGCAGCGCTTCGGTGGCCCGCGCCGCGTCGGCGGCTGCCGCCGTCTCGTCGACGCCCCCGGTGCCCGCCGCCGCGGCCGCGGCGGCCAGCAGCAGGTACCCGACCGAGGTGACCACGAGCAGGGTGACGCCGATCCACACCGCGACCCGCGGGCGGATGCGGTGCACCGCCAGCAGGACCAGACCGAGGACCGCGTACGTCGTGAGGATGTCGCCGGGGAACAGCAGGACCGCGTGCAGACCGCCCAGGACGAAGAGGCCGAGGAGGCGGCGCAGGAACCGCGGGGCGAAGCGGGCGCCGCGGCGCTCGGCGGAGGCCAGTTGCAGCGTGAAGCTGTAGCCGAAGAGGAAGGAGAACAGCAGGAAGAACTTGGCTTCGAAGAACACCGAGGTCAGCGCGGAGACGGCGGTGTCCAGCGGGCCGCCGGCGCCCGGCTGCTCCGCTCCGCTGCCGTGGTAGGCGGAGGCCAGGAAGCCGATGTTCACCACGAGGATGCCGAAGAGGGCGAAGCCGCGCAGCACGTCGACCGCGGCCAGCCGGCCGGCCGCGTCGCCCGCCGCAGCCCCCCTGTCTGCTCGGTTGCCGCCCGCGCCGACCGACGCGTCCACCGTCGACGTCATGACGCCACCTCCCCGGCCCGCCCACCGCACCATCCGCGGGCCCCCACCACACAGGAATCGAGCACGCCCATCCCCCTTCGTTCATTTCGTTTGCATCAGAAACGCTCGTACTGAGAATGAACGTATCGGATGCGATAGCGCAACTCGGCTATGCTGCTCGCGATGACCAGCACCACCGCGGAAGACCGCGACGACGCACCCCGAGCCGACCACCGGCCGGAGGTCCCCACGCGCCTGCTGGTGGACGCCCTCGTACGGGAGGACGGCACCGTGGACGCCGGCGAGCTGTACGCCGTCGCGGCGCTGATGGGCATGAGCGACCAGCAGGTGCGCCTGTGCGTGCGGCGGCTGGTCGACGAAGGGCGGTTCACCCAGGACGGGCGGGGGCGCAAGGCCGTGCTGCGGGCCGTCGCCGACCCGACCGGCGCGCTCGTCCCGGACGCCGCGTACGTCCGCCACGCCTATCTCCAGGACGCCGGGCTCGCACCCTGGGACGGCACCTGGCACCTCTACGGATTCGCCGTCCCCGAGTCCCGGCGCGCCGCCCGGGACGCGCTGCGCGACACCCTCGTCCACCTGGGCGCGGTGCCGGTCCACGGCGGTCTGTACGCGTGCGCCAACGACGTCGACGAACTCGTCGAGGCCCACGCCCGCCACCTCGGCGTGCTGTCCGCCGTCACCTTCCTCACCAGCAAGGACCTACGGGTGGGCGAGGTGGGCGACCCCGTGGCGCTGGCCGCCGCGCTGTGGCCGCTGGCCCGGATCGCCGAACGGCACGAGCGGCTGGCCGACTTCGCCGAGCAGTGCCTGTCCCGCGCCGAGCACGCTGACGGGGCGCACCGGCTCGTCCTGGCGGTGGAGCTGGCGGCGGAGTTCACCCGGGCCATGGCCCCGGACCCGCTGCTGCCGCCGGAGTTGCTGCCGCGCCCCTGGGCCGGCGCCCGGGCGCGGGAACTCGCCGCCCGGTGCTGGGCGGTGCTGCTGGCGGCCGGCGGCGGGGAGCCCGCGCCGCGGCTGTTCCGGTGGTACGCCGACGTGCTCGCGGCCCCGCCCCGGCCGTGACCCACCGGACGGCGCCGCGCTGCGACCGCGTCAGTCGAAGATGACGTCGAGGGGCACCGAGCGGTAGCCCCGCACCTCGGTGGGCACCTCCAGCGCGTGCGACTCGGCGGAGGCCACCATCGAGTTGAGCAGGCTCGTCATGGCGGCGCGCAGCGCCTCCCGGTTGTCCCCGCCCTCCACGGCCACGAAGGCGGCCACCGTCGACAGCCGCCGCAGGACGGACTCCCTGGCCCGGCCGAAGCCGTACGTGATCACGTTCGGGTGCGGCTTCCAGCCGGGGTCGAGGAGTTCGTCCAGGTCGTCGTGCCAGTTCTCGCCGGGCAGGTCCTGCTCGTCGGTGGGGGCGCCGTCGGTGAGGACGAAGACCAGCGGACGCAGCACCTGGATGCCGCGGCTGCCGAGCGCGGGCACGTCGTGCTCGATGCGGCTGCGCACCAGACGGATCATGGGGCCGAAGTTGGTGCGTCCCGAGCAGGTGACCACGGGCAGGCGCTGGACGTCGTCGATCTCGGTCATGGCCGTGACCACGTGCGCCCGGCTGTTGAAGGACAGCACGGACAGGTGCACGAACTCCTGCACCTGCGGGGAGGTGACGATCGTCTGGTGGATGGACTCCAGGGTGTCGTTGAGCAGCGGCTCGAAGTCCTTCATGGACAGCGAGGTGTCCAGCACCACGTACACCGGGAGTCCGGACTCGGTGTACTGCGGCGTCTCGTCGAGCGGGTTGCTGAGAGGGGTGTTCATGGTGGGGTTCCTCTGGTGACGCGGTGGTGAGTGGCGGTCAGCGGACGGCGAGGAGCACGAGGACGAGGACGGCGCCGAGGACGATGAAGAAGGCGATGGCGCAGCCCGGGGCCGGCTTCGGCGGGGCGGGCGGAGCCGCGCCCGTTCCCGTACCGGTCGTGGTGCCGGGGTCCGGGTCGGCCGCCCCGGCGACGGGTGCCGGCTCAGGGGGGCGCACGGGCTTGGGGACGGGCGGCAGCACGTCGCGCCAGCCGCTGACGTTCGCGCTGCCGGTCCTGGTGCCCGTGGTCCCCGGAGCGGCGGGCGGCGGCGCACCCTGCGGCCGGACCTGGATCGCCGACAACAGCGTGAACACGCTGGGGCGTTCGCTCGGCTGACCCGTGGTGACCGCCCGGCGCAGCAGCGGGACGAGTTCCGAGTCGTCCGCCCGCTGCTCCGCGAGGCCCTCCAGCGCCCGGCGCGGATCGCCGCGGGTCCCGGTGAGCACCCGCAGCGTGAGCACGGCCATCCGGTAGCGGTCGGTGTACGTGGTGAGCGGGGTCCCCTGCGGGAAGAGCGGGTCCTCCCAGTGGTGCGACCTGATCCACTTCCGGCTCTCGATGCCGCAGGAGTCCAGGTCGATCAGGAAGACGTCGCCGTTCTGCTGGCTCCACAGGGCGTTGCGGTACGACCAGTCGCCGTACACCACGTCGTACCGCTCCATCAGCGCGCCCAGGGTCAGGAAGCGGGCCGCGGTCGAGCGGCGGCGCGCCGCGGACGGCGGGTCGAGGCCGAGCGCGGTGAACTTGGCGTCCTGGAGCACGAGGTGGTCGAGGAGGAGTTCCTTCGGCTCGGTCCGGCCGCCCTCGCCGTACGCGAACCGCACGTAGAAGGCGTCCGGGATCCGCGGCATGATCACGCCCACGGTGCCGCCGCGGTCCGTGACGCGGGCGACGGGCCACGCGGAGTGGCGGTCCACCAGGCGCATTTCATCCCAGCTCATCTTGGCCGGCAGATCGATCAGCCGGGTCAGGGTCTCCGCCTCGTCCTGCGCCAGGGGCTCCTTGTACAGCTTGGCGACCCAGCCGGGGTGGCCGACCACTTCCCGTACGCCGGTGGACTCGCCGCCCTCGCCGAGGCTGGCGTCCGCCAGCCGCAGCCCGGAGCGGGCGGTCTCCGGCGCGAACGGGCTCATCGACCAACCGGTCCCGCGCTGGCCGTTCTTGCTGCTCCTGCTGCGCCCCGCGCCGTTCGTGTCGTTCGTCTCGTTCATCTCGTTCGTGTGATGGACGTCGTTCGCGCCGTTCGCGTCGGGTGTGCGGCTCATCGCGGTCCCCCCGACGGCCGCCACCACACCAGGACCGCCGTCCGGTCGTCGTTGCGCTGCTGTGCCTCGTAGCCGATGTGGAGCAGCAGGTCGTGCGCCGTCACCGGGTGGGCCCACTGACGGTGGAACCAGCGGGCCGCGACCGGGAGTTGCGCCAGGGCGTCGCCGACGCCGTCCGTGGTCAGGGCGAGCAGGCCGCCGCGCCCGACGTCGATGCGGCGGGTCTCGGCCTGCTGGGGCGTGTGCGGCAGGAAGTGCCGCAGCTTCCCGCGGTCGAAGCCGCCTTCCTTCCCTGCGAACAGCGGCTTCCAGCGGTCGGTGCCCCGGAACCAGCCGGAGGGGTCGCCGACCCGGGCCAGCCAGAGCGTCCGCCGGCCGTCGGGGTCGGGGCGGGTGGGCAGGACCGCGGCGAGGGCGACCGTCCGCACGTCCTCGTCGCTCCAGCCGCGCTGCTCGGCGGCGGCGTACACCTGCTGCGCCGCCTCCAGGAAGACCTGCCCGGCGTCCAGCGTGCGGGGCCCGTCGCCCTCGTCGAGGCGCTGGCGCAGGGTGTTGACCAGGGTCGACACGGCGACGGCCGCGGCCACGTCGGCGTGCGCGCTGTCGGACATCCCGTCCGCGACGGCGACGATCAGGTGCGCGGAGCGCCCGTCGCGCCCGAGGCGGTACGCGTCCTGGCGCGGCCCCGCGTGCGTGGGGTCGCTGCGGTGGCCCGGCCCGATCAGGGACGCGGCGCGCACCTCCAGGTCGCCGACGGTCGCGGCGTCCGCGGTCATCGCCGGCGGCGCGGGCGCGGCGGGCAGCCGCCAGGGCAGCGCGGACGTCTTCGACGTGCGGTGCAGCCGCGGCGGTGGCGGCGACGGGGGCAGCGGCGCCGGCAGCCGCACCCCGGGCAGCGGCCAGGCGGGGCCCTGCGGCGGACGCTCCGGGACCGGCGGCGGAGCGGCCGGGGGCGGCGAGGCCTGCGGCGGTACGGGCGCGGGCACCCGGGGAGCGGGGTGGTGCTGCGGGTACGCCGGGCCGTGCACCGGACGTTGGGGGTACGGGTCGACGTGCGCCGGCCACATCTCCGCGGGCCTCCCCGGTGCTCGGTCCGCACCGGGCGGAACGTCCTTGCGCTGGAACTCGTCGATCACCACGTACACGGCCAGCACGACGATCGACGCGAAGACCCCGCCCACCAGCCCGGTCACCCGCCAGACCACCGCGCCCACGGTGATCAGGCACAGGCAGAGCACCACCACGCCGAGCCAGCGCGACGCGCGGCGGCGGCGTTCGGCGCGCCTGATGCGGTCGGGGCCGGCCGCGTGCATCGGTGCGGGGTGTCGGACCGGCGGCCCCACGCGCGGTGGCCCCTCTGACGGTGGCCCTTCGCCGCGCGGGAGCTGCGCCCGCGGCGCCGGTCCGCGGTCCGCGTCGAAGCCGCCTCGTCCGCCGAATCCGTGTGTCATACGGCCTCGTCGTCCCCCGCGTCCGCCCCGGGGCCGGAACGGTTCGGCCGGCCCACCGTCCGCCAGCCCACGACGCCGTCACCGGGCCCGGACCCCGACCCGGCTCCGGGCCCGTCCCCCGGCGCCTCGTCCGCCGCCGCGTCGTCCACGTCCGCGGCGCCGACCGTCGGGCGGTGCCGCGGCTGGGGCGGTACGGAAGGCATGGCCGCAGCGGACCGAGCCGGGGCGGGCGGGGCCGGTGGGGCCGCAGCAGACCGGGCCGCGGCGGGCGGCGGGGGCAGCGGCGGGGGCGGTGCCCCCGCACCGCGGATCGTCCGCCCGTCGACCGCACCCGGCAGCGGCAGCCGCCCGTCCCGTACGGTCAGCGTCGCGTCCGCCCCCGGCGACATCTGCCGCTCGAACAGCCGCGACAGGAACTCGGACCCCTCCGCCGGCAGCAGCACGCCGCTGTCGACGCACGCCTGGATCGTCCGCACCCGGTGCTCCAGCGAGACGTCCTCGCGCTCCGCCATCTCCCGGAGGATGTCCCGCAGCTGGGAGGGGTCCTGGGCGATCAGGTGCAGCATCATCCCGCCGTCGCCGCGGGCCGCCGCCCGCAGCGCCTCGGCGCGCAGCTCCGTCACCCGCCGCTCGTGCCCGACCTCCCGCACGTCCCGGTCGTGCCGCCAGACGTCCTCACGGCGCCCGCGGAAGGTCGCCGTCTCCTGCTCGCCGGGCGTGACGTGCACCCGGCACCCCAGGACGGTGATGCCGCTGCGGAGCACCGGCGCCTGGGTGCGCAGCACGTGGCCGGCGGCCTCCTCCGCGGCGGAGAAGTCCTCCAGGTCGAACTGCTTGACCCGGGCGCGCGCCAGCGCGGTGACCGCCCCGCGCACCAGCCCGGCGCCGTCCTCGACGCTGACGATGCCGCGCCGTACGACCTCCAGCGGCGCGGTCACCCGCCACGCGGCGGAGATGTCGACGGTGAAGTCGAAGCCGGCGGTGCCGCTGGGCAGTTGCTCGCGCCACCGGGTGGACTGGTCGGTGACGTCGACCTCGTAGCGGTAGTGGTAGCGCCCCGAGTCCCACAGGGACGGCCGGCGGTCCAGGAGGACCGGCTCGCCGTTCTCCAGCGAGTACACCTGGGCGAGACCGGGCCGCGGTACGGCGTTCCGCCCGCCCGAGCGCGGCTCCAGCGGCCCGTTGACGAGATTCTTGGCCGTCTTGGCGCGGTCCCTCTGGGGTTTGGCTTCGTTGCTGCTCACAGCGCTTCCTCGCTTCCGAGGTCGTACGGGACCTGGTCCAGGACGTGTTCCACCTGCGCGGCGGTGAGGGCGGCCTTGTCGTCCTCGTACTGCCAGGCGCGCACGTGGTGGCGGATGACGCGGCCGGCGCGCGGCGAGGACGCCGCTGCCCGCAGCAGCCGCGCCAGCGACCGCCGGCCGAGGGGGTCGTCGTTCACCGCGCGGGCCCACTCCCGCAGCACCGCGGCGGCGGTCGCCTGCGGCTCGGGCGACAACAGCACCGCCTCCCACAGCCGGGCGACGTCCCGCTGGCGGACCGGGTCGGCCGCGGCGAGGGCCAGCAGCCGGGGCCACTTGCGGCCCCGCGGCCGGCCGCGGCCCGCCGGCATCTCCTGCCGCAGGTCGGCCGCGGCGAAGAGGAACGCCAACTCGCCCACGGTGCGCCGCTCCGGGTCGCGCAGCGCGACCCAGTGCCGCAACAGGGCCAGCGCGGTGCGCTCGTGACGGGATCCGCCGTGGGACAGGTACTCGGCGACGCTGACGCAGATCGCTTCCGCCACGGCCGCGGTGGGCTCCCCCGCGAGTTCGTGCAGCAGCGCGACGGCCTCGCCGCCGCCGCGGTCCTCCTCCCGCAGCAGTGCGAAGAAGCCGCGGGCCGCGGCGGCCCGGTACGGGGTGCCGACGGGCTCCGCCGCCCACGCCCGCACCAGGTCGCGCACCGGCCCGACGAGGCCGGGGTGTTCGGCGGCGGTGCGCAGCGCGGTGGCGGCGGCTTCGCGCAGTTGCGGCGAGGTGCTGGCGGCCCAGGGGGTCAGCGTCCCGGAGCGCAGGGTGTCGAAGGAGAGCCCGGCGAGGAAGCCGGCGACGACGGCGGCGCGGGCGCGCACCGTGGGCAGTTCGTGGCCGGCGCAGGTCTGGAGCCAGCCGGGCAGTGCGGCGCGGATGTCGTCGTACTCCTCCCAGGCGGTCTGGAGCACCCGGGGCGGCACGTCGGGGTCGAGGTAGTGGACCGCCTTCGCGGGCGTCTCGCCGTACCGGCCCTCGACCTCGGTGTCGATGAGGGTTGCGTGGAGCCGGCGCAGCCGCACCGCGCGGGTGGCGCCGACGACGTGGTTGCGCGGCCGGTCGGGGTGGTCCGGGGTCTCGGGCTGTTGCAGCAGTTCCTTGAGGGCGCGGGCGAGCCCGTCGGCGGTCTCGTACGCCTCGCCCGCGAAGGCGGCGACGGACACGGCGAGGCACTGGGTGTGCAGGTCGGCGAGGCCGGTGAACCAGTCCTCGAAGCCCTGGCGCGGGTCGAGCCGGGCGGCGGCGTCGGCCGCGGCGCGGGCCGGTTCCCCGTCGGTGGCGGCGAGCACCCGGGCCGCTTCGGCGGCGCTGCTGAGGCTGCGGCCGGGCACGGCGGTGGCCTGGTGGTTGACCAGCTCCCGCACCTCCGCGCTGGCCAGCAGCTCCCGCCCGCGCCCGGCGCGGGCGGGCCCCAGCCGCCAGAGCAGATGGGAGGCGAAGACGTCCCAGGGGTCCGGGGGCGCGTCGGCCCACTGGACGTACGCGGCGAGGTCGAGGTCCGCGGGCACGGCCTCCTCGCGCAGGGTCACGACGAGACGGCAGTCGTGCGCGGCCAGGGCCCGTGCCACGCGTTGCAGTTCGAACGCGGACAGGGTGCGCTGGGCCACGGCCTCCGGCAGGTCGGGCAGCAGGTAGCCGTCGCCCCGGGTGAGCGCGGAGACGTCGAGACGGGTGAGGTCGGCGCCGGACTCCAGGCGGTGCAGCCGACGGTGGCCGAGGTCCAGCAGCCGGTGGCAGGCGGCGGCGTACTTGCCGCTGCCCTGCCGGCCGGCGAGCAGGACGAGCCGCCACGGGTCGGGCCCGGCGAACGGGCCGCCGTCGGTGGCCCGGCGCGACGGCACGTACGTGGCCCGGCACTGGTCCAGCGCTTCCTCGGTGAGCTGGTGGGCGCGGACCGCGCGTTCGCCCTGGCCGATGACGACCTCGATGTGGTCGCCGCCGTAGACGCGGTCGGCGCGGACGTCGGTACGGGCTCCTTGGGTCTGTCGCGAGAGGCGGGAGAGGAGGGCGCGGGCCTCGCGTTCGGCGCCGAGGCGTTCCTCGGTGGTGCCGGGGGAGGCGGCGACGGCGGCGAGGCCGCGGCGGAAGTCGGCCATGTCGCGCTCGGCGGAGCGGTCGGGGCGGGCTTCGGGGGCGGGTTCCGACGTGCCGTCGTCGGTGGCGTCTTCGGGGGTGCCGTCGGAGGGCCTTTCGCGGTCACGATCCCGATCCCTGTCCCGGTCACGATCGCGTTCCCTGCCGCCGTCCCGATCGCGGTCCCTGTCCCTGCCCCGATCACGGTCCCGATCACGGTCCCGGTCCCGTCCCCGGTCCTGGTCCCGTCCTCTATCTCGATCGCGATCCCGGTCACGGTCACGGTCACGGTCACGGTCTCTGTCCCGATCCCGATCCCTGGGGTTGTCCCTGGGGTTGTCCCTGGGGTTGTCGTCCCTCCCCCCGCCACCGCCCCCGCCAGGGGCGGCCGGCCGGACGGGCGCTTCGGGCGGGGCCGCCTCGCCCCGGTCGGCGGGGGCCCTGCCGTCCCGCTCCCGCCCGACCGCCCGCCCCCTCGGGTTGTCGTTCCCGCCCTGCTCCCGGACCTGGCGCACGATCACCGCTCGGCCCTCCCGGTCCCGTCACCCCTGACGACCTCGTGGTGGTCCCCGCCGTACAACCGCCCCACGTGGTGGAAGACCGCGCCCGCGAACCGACTGCCCGGCTCGGCCTGCTGTGCGGACGCGGGCTCGTCCGCCCCTTCCGCCCCTTCCTCCGCCTCCGTCGGGTTCGCCGACACGGGCCCGAGCCCGGGCGGTGCGCCGTACCCGGGCACCCGGATCCACGCTCGGGAGTCGACCTCCTTCTCCCGGAAGACCACCGGCCGGAACGCCGAGGACTCCAGCCCCGGATACCCGTGCCGCACCACCGCGTCGTGCCACGCCTGGGACACCGCGAGGGCCAGCGCCGAGCGGTCCGCCGCGGCCAGCGCGCGCCGCAGGTCGTCCAGGTCCACGAGCCGGCAGGCGGTGTTCAAGTCCGCACCGACCCAGCCGCGTTCGTCCCGGGCCACCTCGCCCGCGTGCAGCGCGACCCGCAGCCGCAGCGGCTCGGCGCCGGGCTCCGCGGCGTACGACCGCAGCCGCGTCTGGAGCCGCTCCACGACGTCGCCGGTGAGGTCGACCTTGGAGACGCCGGACGGGAACAGCCAGAAACCGCCGTCGCCGCGGTCGCCCACGCCGGCGACGTGCTGCGGCATGACGTCCGCGTCCTTCAGCGCCTCCTCGACCACGGAATACAGGGCGCTGCGCGCCCGTTCCTGTTCGGGATTGGTGCGGCTGCCGAATCGCTCCAGATCCAGCACCATGATCGAATAGTGGAGGGGTCGGGCACCCATGTTCGTCGTCCTGTTCCCTTCTCGCTGAGCGGCAGTCGTCGCGGCGCCCCCGAATTGCCGGCGACGACTGCCGTGCCCTCATGAATACCGGTGAAGGGGTGGCTCGTTCTGCCTCAGATGCGGCAGAAAAACGCTCAATCCCCTTCCGGTTCCCACCATTCGAGGCCCTCGGGATCCAGCACGACGATCGCGCCCCGCGCCGTCTCGACGAGTTCGTGCTGGTGGAGCTCGCGCAGGGTGCGCACCACGGACTCGCGGGACGTGCCGGCGGCGGAGGCCAGCTCCTGCTGGGTGAGTTTGAGGTGCCGGGCCCTCGGCGCCCAGCGCGGTGCCGGCGTCCCGTGCCGCTCGGACAACTCCAACAACACCTGCGCCACCCGCACCACCGCGGTGCTCGATCCGAGGGCCGCGCGCTGGTCGTCCGCGTGCCTGAGCCTGCTGATGACGCTGCGCAGGATGGAGAGGGCGAGGGCGCCGTTCTCCTCCATCAGCGCGCAGAAGCGGGGTGCGGCGATGACGAACCCGTGCACCGGCCGCATGGCGACGACCGACGCGGAGCGCACGGTGTCGTCGAGACAGCCGAACTCGCCGATGAGGTCGTGCACACCGCGCAGCGCCAACAGGCTGACGTAGCCGTTGGCGGACTCCGAGACGATCTTCACCACGCCCGTCTCGATCAGTACGGCGCGGTCGGCGGGCTCGCCCTGTCTCATCAGGACCCCGCCGCGCGGCCAGGCCGCGGGGACTCCGGCGCCGCGGAGCAGGGCGAGGTGTTCCGGTGTGAATCCGTCGAACATGGACTTCCCCCTGAAAGGTCCCCACTGTAGAGCGAGATCACAGCGTTTGTGCGGCAGTTGACCTACAAAACCCCGTCGCATGGGCGCACAAAGGAACGCACACGAAAGACAGTCGCGCCGTGCATCGAAATGCGCCCGAATGCGCCCGAGGGGAATTCAGATGGTCACGAACGATCAGCGGCGGTCCACGTCCACGTCTACCCCTGCCCCTACTCCTTCACCCTCGGCCTCGGCCTCGACCTCGGCATCGGCCGGGGCCGGGGCCGGGGCCGGGGCCACTGGAGCCGACCCCGCCCCGGACACCGTGCTCGCCACGGCCTGGAACGTCCACGCGTCGATCGTCGAGGTCACGGCCCGCGGTGACGCGAAGGCGTCCATCGCGCTGAGCGCGGAACTGGCGCTGGCGGCGGTCGCCGTCGCCCGCCTCGGCAGCCCGCCGCACGACGAGACCGTCCTGTCCCAGGCGTTGCTGTACGCCGGTGCCGTACTGCTGATGCTGGCGTCCCTGTTCGCCCTGTCGGCGGTCGTGCCCCGTCTGCCGGAACCGGTGCAGCCCGGCGGGCTCCTCTACTTCGGTGCGCTCCGTCTCTGGGACGCACGGGAGTTACCGGCGGCGCTGCGGGGCGCGGACGCGCTGGAGTCCCTGAGCGAACAGCTGGTCGCGATGTCCCGCATCGCCTGGCGCAAGCACCGCCTGGTCGCCCACTCCCTACGGATCTCGGTGCTGGGCCTCGTCTGCCTGGGGGTGGCAGCGCTGATCCCGGTCCTCCCCGGCTGAGGACTTCCGTACGACGCCTTGCGCGCGGGCTCCCCGCGGCGTCGGCCGCGGGGCGCTTCCAGCCTCGCGTTCAGATGCTGACCACGACCTTCCCCCGCGTGCGTCCGCGCGCGGAGTACGCGTGCGCCTCCGCGATCGCATCGAGCGGGTACGTCCGCTCGACGCGCGGCGTGTAGCGGCCCTGCCGGCCGAGTTCGCCCGCTTCGGCCAGGAGCGCGGAGTCGTTCGCCGCGTTCACCAGGTGCACGCCCAGGCGCTGCGCGTTGGCGTGGTCGGCGATCGTCGACACCCGAGCGGGGTCGCCCGCGATCGCGACGAGGTCGACCAGGGACCCGGAGCCCGCCGCGTCGAGCACCACGTCGACACCGCCCGGAGCCAGGGCGGCGACGCGCTCCGCGAGCCCGGCGCCGTACGTCGTGGGTACGGCGCCGAGGGAGGTGAGGAACGCGTGGTTGCGCTCGCTGGCCGTTCCGATCACCGTGGCGCCCCGAGCCACCGCGAACTCGACCGCGGCACTGCCCACGCCCCCGGCCGCGCCCTCGACGAGCAGGGTGCGCCCCTGGAGGAGCCCGAGCACCTTCAGCCCGCCCAGCGCGGTCACGGCCGCGAGCCCGGCGCCGGCGGCCTGCTCGTCGCTCCACTCGGCGGGCGCGGGCGCCCAGGCGGAGAGCACCGCCAGCTCCGCCGTCGCCCCGGTGACGCCGCCCAGTCCGAAGACGCGGTCCCCGATGCGTACCCCCTGCACGCCCGCGCCGATCTCGTCGACGACGCCGACGGCGTCCCGCCCGGGAATCGCGGGCAGGTCCACGGGAAGCACCTCGCGCACCGCGCCGGAGCGCACCTTCCAGTCGACGGGGTTGACACTGGCCGCCGCCACCTCGATGCGGATCTCACCGGGCCCGGGGCGCGGGTCCGTCACCTCCTCGACCACGAGGGTCTCCACCCCGCCGTACTGGTGGTACCGGGCTGCGCGCATGACGTCCTGCCTTTCGTGGATGCTCGGCGAGTGCCGACGCCGACCGTTACGCCAAAACCTGACGTCGGCGTCAGGTGCAAGTCGGGCGGGCGAGCCGCCCGGGGCGGAGGAGGACCGGTGCGGATCGGAGAGGTCGCCGAGAAGGCGGGCGTGAGCGTGCGGGCGTTGCGCTACTACGAGGAGCACGGCCTGCTCCAGGCGTCCCGCACCCCCGGCGGCCAGCGCCACTACCCCGACACCGCCGTCAGCCGGGTCCGCCTGATCCAGCAGCTCTACGCGGCGGGCCTCCCGAGCCGAGTGGTCCGCGAGGTGCTGCCCTGCGTGGACACGGGCGAAGCGTCCCCGGACCTCCTGGACCAACTGGTGTCCGAGCGCGCACGCATCGACCTGCGGATCACCGACCTGCTCGCCGTGCGCGACCGGCTCGACGACGTCATCGACGTCACGCGGAACCCCGACGCCCGGTGCACCTACTCGTAGGGCCCGCGAAAAGTCGGATGAGCACCCCCGGGGCGCGCTGTTAGGGTGCGCCGATGTCAACGATCAGGCAGTTCCAGGTGACCTTCGACTGCGCGGACACCGAGCGCGTGGCCGACTTCTGGTGCGAGGTGCTGGGTTACGTCGTGGCGCCGCCGCCGTCGGGCTTCGACACCTGGGCCGACTTCAACCGTTCCCACTTCCCCGAGGACGAGGGTTCCTGGCTCGCCTGCCTCGACCCTTCGGGTGCGGGCCCGCGCCTCTTCTTCCAGCGCGTCCCCGAAGGCAAGGTCGCAAAGAACAAGGTCCACCTCGACGTCCGCGTCGGCACCGGCCTCGTCGGCGAAGAACGCCTCGCCGCCCTCGAAGCCGAGTGCGCCCGCCTGCTCCCCCTGGGCGCGGTCCGCGAACGGCTCCTGTACGACGGGACGGACTCGTGCATCGTGATGCAGGACGTCGAGGGCAACGAGTTCTGCCTCGACTGAGTCGGCCGAAGGGTCAGGACCCGTCGACCGACGAAGGCGCGGGAACCACGGCGGGAGTCGCCATGCCGTTCGCTGCGAGGTCGACGTGGTCCAGCAGCACGCTGCGCACCAGGACCCCGGGGAAGTCTGCGAAGCGGTCCAGGGCGTCCGCGACGGCCTCCGTGAGCGTTTCGGCATCGACGACGCAGAGGAAACCGCAGTAGCCCGGCCCCTCTTCCAGCCCGATGCCGCCCTCGTGGAAGCGGTCGAGGTGGTCCAAGGTGTTCTTCTGCTCCTCGGTGAGCGGAGCGTCCAGGACCAGGTTGAAGTACCAGCTACGCACAGTTCCGGTGCCTCTCGGTGAATTGGTCGATCTTCTTCGCTTCGTTGCCCGGACTCCTGGGCGTGCAGGACACCGTGGTGTGCTGCGCACAAGGACAGCAGATGACGACGCCCCAGGTGTGCCCGTTCCCCTTGTGCGTCACTTTGAGCCCGGCGTCCTCCGCCCGTCTCAGCGCCGCCTCGACGTCCTTCTTCTGATGACGGTCTCCGATTCCCATCAGGCCGTCCTACCGGGCACGGAACGGAGGCGGAGACCAACGAGCCCCAGGTCCCCCGAACGCGTGAGCGCTGGCACACCGACCGCGAGGAGGGAAACGTGTTCTGCCTCGACTGAGTCCGATCGGCAGCGGTGCAAAAGTGACTGGATGTGCTGCTGTGGCCTGTGTTTCCATGCCGGAGTGAACAGCGAAGCGTACGGGGCGCTTGACGGGAAGCCGAGCCGCAAGGTCCGGCAGCGGACTGACGACGACGTTGCGGAGTGCGTACGCGTCCTCGCCGAGACACATCGGACCGACGGCTACCCCATGAACTGGCCCGCCCAGCCGGGCGATTGGCTGTCCAGCGGACCCCTGATCGGCTCCTGGGTCGCCGAGCTGGACGGCCGCATCGTCGGCCACGTCAACCTGTCGCGGGGCGACGGCGCCGACGCGGCCCCGGCGCTCTGGACCGAGCGGCACGGCCCGCAGAGCGCGACCGCCGTCGTCAGCCGACTCTTCGTCGCCCCCGAGGCGCGCGGCCACGGCATCGGCACGCTCCTGATGGACCACGTCGTCACGGAGGCCCGGCTCCACGACCTCCACCCGGTCCTCGACGTCATCGCCTCCCACCCCTCCGCCGCCCTGTACGAGCGGCTGGGTTGGGAACTCCTCGCCACGGTCGACCGACAGTGGCCGAACCGTACGGTGCAGGTCCGCTGCTACGCGGCACCGTCCTGACGCGGTCGGCGTCACTCGCCCGCCCCGGTGCCGGGCCCGCCTGCCTGCTCTCCGGAGCTTCCCTTCCGGGCCTGCCCCCTTCCGCGCGGGCGGTTCGCCGATCGGCCCATCCACGGCATCACTCGGCAAGTGAGAGCCGGATGAGTTTTTGATCAACATGTTCTTGAAGCCCGCTCCGTGATGAACTTCCTCTCTAGGGTGATCGATCAGAGGACTCCGAGTCCCTTACCAATGGCTCGGCAGATGCCGACGCCTTGCCCACTGAGCAGGAGATCATCGTGCTTTCACGGAGGCGTTTCACCCAACTAGCCGTGGTCTCGACTCCCTTGCTGTCCCTTTCGGCTCCCAACGCGTCCGCGCAGGAATCCGACGCAATGCCGAGCCTTGATCTCGCGGTCAAGCACTACGACATCAATCTCGCCTACCAGCCGCATTCCGGCGTTCTGACCGGCTCGACCCGCATACGGGGTGTCGCGGTCCGCACGTTGTCGACATTCCGCCTGCGATTCCGGCTGCGGGTTTCATCGGTCCATGTGAATGGCAAGCCCGCGGCGTTCACTTCCGACAACGGCACCCTCACCATCACCCCGAAAACTCCCGCGGGCGTCGGTGACGAACTACTCGTGGCGGTCCACTACCGGGACACTCCCGCCGCGTATCCGGCGGGCGACGGCGGCTGGGGCTGGATCCGCACGCCGACCGGCGCGCTGGCGGTGGTCAGTGCCGCCTGGTGGCATCCCGCGGCCCTCACCCCGGCCGCCAGGGCGACCCGGTCCGTGTCCGTGCTCGTCCCCAGGGGCCTGACGGCCGTGTCCAACGGCACGCTGCGCCGAGGCAGCCCCACCGTCACGTCCGACGGCGACCGGTGGTCCTGGTACAGCAAGACGCCCCTGCCGACGGAAACGGCGCTGCTCGCCATCGGCGACTACAGCCTCACGAAGTCCCGCGGACCGGATGGGACACCCGTGTTCAACGCGTACGGCAAGGACCTCGGCGCGCTGGAAGCCCCGGCCCGTGCCTCGGTGGAGCGCACCGCCGAAGCCGCGCAGACGCTGTCACGGTGGTTCGGCCCATATCCGTACGAAGCCGTGGGCGGCGTGGTCGACAAGGCATTCAACAACGTGGTCGCGACCGCGACCCGACCGATCTACGGCGGCAGTTACTTCGCAGACGGCGCGAACCCCTCCATGGTCGCGCACGAGACCGCGCACCACTGGTACGGAAACGCGGTCGCGCCCGCCGAGGACGCCGCGTGGCTGTCCGAGGGATTTGCGACGTACGCGGAATTCCTGTGGTCGGAACACTCGGGGCTGGGCACCGCAGCGGAACTGGCTCAGCAGGAATACGACCAGTATCCCCAGGACGACCCCGTTTGGAAGGAGGCTCCGGCCATACCGAACCCGGACGGCTTCCTCTCGTTCCCCGTCTACACCCGCGGTGCACTCACCCTCCAGGCGCTCCGCACCAAAGTCGGCGACGACACCTTCTTCCGCATCCTGCGCGGGTGGGTCACGGCACAGAAACCGGATACGGAAGCGACCACGGCCGCCTTCACCGCGTACGCCGAGCGCCTCCACTCGCGTCCTTTGGACGACGTCTTCCGGCCGTGGCTCTACGGCACCACCCGCCCACCGGTCGGCCCCAACGGCCAACGCCCCCGCAAGCCGGCCGCCGAACCCACCTCTACTCCACCATCACCCGCAACAGGGACCGTCTCGCTGCTGCGCACCACCGCCATCGGCGCTCGTGCGCGTGACCGTCAACGGCTGCACCGCCGCAATGTCGGCCGCACATCGTGGCCGTGCCGAGGGCGGCGGTGCGGCCGTGCTCCAACTGGAGGACGAGGGCGGTCCGGGTGATCCGGGTGATGCTGCCGGGGTCGAGGCAGACCCGGCGCAGGGCCTTGAAGGTGACCTTGAGCAGGGCGTTGGCACGCTCGGAGACACCGTGGGTGCCAAGGATCACCTTGTTGAACGCCTTTTGTTCAGTGGCGAGTTGGTCGCCTTGCGACGCGAGTCAACTCGTCCGCTTCGAGATGAGTACGCGTACTCAGGGCCATGCCGGTGCGCGACCGTAAGTTGACGTCATGCCCCGAATAGCACACACCGCAGCCGCCCTCGCTCTGGGCGCGCTCACCCTCACCGCCTGCTCCAGCACCCGCCCGGCCACCACCATCGAGATGAACAATGTCGCCTCCGTACCCGAGGGCCGGGACGCCGACAATCCGCAGCTTGACTTCATGAAGCTGTCCCTCAAGCTCACCGACGGCTGCCCGCCGCTGGACGGCACCAAGGCCGGCAAGGCCCTCGGCCCCAGCGACGTCCCCACCGTCCCCCATGGCCCCTCCAGCAAGCCCGCCGGCAAGCACGGCGACCGCGTCCCCTTGCCCGCCGACCCCGCCCCCGCCGATCCGCCCGCAACCGACGACCCCGTGCCGCCCATGCCCGACGGGAACCTCCTGAAGCCGGTCCCACTCACCAAGCCCGAGATCTGCTACGCGGACAAGTTCGCCGCGCACATCACCACCGCCCTCAAGGGCACGGGCGAGAACACCGCCGAGGTGCGAACCGCACTCAAGCGCGCCGGATACCCCGACGAGCGGATCGTGGACATGAAGCCCGAAGGCGGTTCCCCCCGCGTGCGGATCGACCTGCGCGAACAGGACACCCGTGTCGCCCTCCAGGTCGTGCACGCCGGCACCAGCGGCACCGTCGTGGAAAAGTTCGGTGCACAGCCCACCGCGCCCCTCAAGGACGTCCGGTACATCCCGGAGCTGGCTGAACCCCTGAGCTGAGACCGTGATGAACGTCTTCCTCGGGCCCGATCGAACCCATGCGGGACGAGTTGCGGTCAGGACGGCGGTCGGCCGGGTCTCCAGGGATCGGCTGGTGAATCAGGGGCGGCCCCAGCCGTCCGGGTGCGGGAGGTTGTGACGGCTGGGGCCAGGAGGCGGGTAACAGGGCGCGCCTCCTCTTCCTCTTGGCCGGACGGGGCAGTTCCGGTCAGGAGGGGCTGGACCCGCTGTCGCTTCGTTTTCCCCTTGCCGTAGCGACAGCGGGAGTTGGGGTGGTCCGGGGCGGCGCTAGGCGGCGGCGCCGTCTGGGCGCAGTTGGACCGTGTCGTGGACGGTGCGGGAGTAGAGCGCGTGGCCCGTCGTCGTGAGGTGGTACGCCATCCAGTCGCCGGCGTACTCGTGGTCGTTCTCCGCGAGACCGCCTGCGTCGGGCATCCGCACGCCGCACTCCGGGTGGCCGGACACACACCTGACGGTCACGTCCACACCCTCGGAGGGGACGGGGTGCGGGCTCCAGCTCTGCGGCTGCACGACGTACGCCCCACGGTGCTGCCTCGCGTACGGCTCGCGCCCGATCACGGGGCCGCCCCCGTTCGGCTGTCGGCGTTCAGTGCGGCGACGGCCGGCCGCAGCACGTCGGAGAGCGTGGCGCTCAAGTCCTCACGCCGCGCGGTCCACTCGATGCCGCCCTTGCGGGGCCGGAGGTAGTACCGGGCGCCGTCGTGGGCCATCACGACACCTGTCTTTTTGGTGACGCGGTCATGAACAACAGCCCCTTTGGCCAGGGCATCCTGGGGCAACCCGGACACAGGCGCTCCTCTCTGTAGCGAAACCACTACCAAGTGCCATCAGGTTGGCCTAGGGTCGGAGAACCATTCAACTGGGCAACAGCGAATGAAGGATCTGATGCGCTGTGGTGAACCGAAAGCAGTTGAACCCTGAAGCAGGCCCCGTTGAAGCGTTCGGCGCGCGCTTACGCACGTCACGCGAGGAACGCGGCTGGACGCAGGAGTACCTGGGCGAACAGATGGGCTACTCCAGCCAGCACATCTCAGCGATGGAAACTGGCCGCAAGCCTCCAACCCTTCGAAGCTCGGTGAACGCCGACAAGGTGTTCGAACTCGCCGACACGAGGCAGTCGTTCGAGCGGGCGTACCGGGAGATCAAGAACGGCAGCTTGCTGGAGGGTTTCCCGGAGTATCTGGCGCTGGAGGGAAACGCCGCGGAGGTCCGGCTGTTCGAAGTCGGAGTGATCCCGGGACTGCTCCAGACGCGGGAGTACGCGGCAGAGCTGAACAACGGCGCGGTCGAGCGGGGCGACATCAAGCCAGAGAAGGCGGCGGAGCGGGTCGAGTACTTGATAGAGCGCCAAGCCGCGCTCGTGCGGACGCCATCGCCACTGATCATCGCCGTGCTGGACGAGAGCTGCGTCCGCCGCCCCATCGGGGGTCCGTCGGTGATGAACAAGCAGCTGGACTGGCTGATCGAGTTCGCGGACCAGTCCAACACTGCTCTGCACATCGCTCCTTACTCGATGGGAGCGCGGAGGCCGTTCAATCGGTCGGTGAACCTGCTGACGCAGGCGGACCGCTCCATCGTCTCCTACGTCGAGTCACAGACGTCGGGCCACTTGGACCGCGAACTGACCTCTGTCCTCCCCCTGGTGAAGAACTACCATCAGGTGCAGACCGACGCGCTCTCCCAGGCTGAATCCGTCGCCTTGATCAAACAGCTACGAAAGGGCACCCCGTGACCAGCGCCCCCCTCCCGGCCACTCGTTGGATCAAGTCCTCCTACAGCGACAACGGCGGTACGTGCGTCGAATGGGCACCGGACCACGCGACCGCCACCGGCACGGTCCCCGTCCGCGACAGCAAGCGCCCCCACGGCCCTGTCCTGATGCTTTCCCCCACCGCCTTCGCGGGCCTCATCACCCTCGCCCGCGACACCCAGCTGTAACCCCCGAAGCACCGCCCGGGCCCCGTACGCCACCTGTCGTACGGGGCTCGGTCTTCGTTCAAGAACGCGTCCAGGGCGTGCCTGTCAGCGAGCACGGCGTTTGGCGAGGCGGCGAACGAGCAGGGGCGCGACGGCACCTGCCAGGAGGGCCGCGAGCGGTACGGCGACGTTCACCCAGGGGGCCCGGAGGGGTTTGTACGTGGCGATGCCGTCCCTGATCTCGATGTAGCCGCGGGCGCGGGCGCCGGCTCCTCCCCCGCAGTTGTTGGCAGCTCCCGCCTCGGGACCTGTGCCCCCGGCGAAACCGAAGCCGACTTCGGCGACCGGGATGACGGTGACTCCGTCGCTGGTGACGGGTTCCCCGAAAACGGCTGACACCGAGGCCCTGCCGAGTTGCTCGGTCAGTCGTTCCATCAAGGCTGCGGCCGGGTCGGCCTGCGGTTCGACTCGGGCCGGTATGTCTGAGCTGGCCATCGGGATACCTCCGGAGTGGCGAGTGCGTCGGTGTCGAGGATATGGGGGTGCCTGGGCCCAACCGATTCCACTGGACCTTGCGCCAGGACGACGGGTCCGGGCCCGGGATACCCGGGGAACTCGCCCATGACGCGCGGTCCTCGCACCAGCCGGATTCACCCGGAGCCACACCGAGCTGCCACCCGCAGCCGAAGCCTCACCCCACCCCGCCGGCACCCTCCTGGCCGTCGGCCGGGAGCCTCACGTGAGCGAGGCGGGCTCCGTCGCGCGTGGTCCGGCGAGGCGGTAACGCGGTATGCCTGAGCTGGGCCGCGGCTCAGGCGCGGCGGACCCGCCAGAGCCACGCCGACACCGCGGCCAGCAGGGCGAGCATCGTCACGTTGGCCAGGAGCGCCGGGCCGTCGCCCGTCGGGCCGCCGCTGGAGAGGTTCCAGGTGGCGATGACGACGGTCGGCAGGACCGCGGCGAGCAGGACGCCGGTGGTCTTGTGGACGGCAGTCCAGTGGACCGAGGTGCACAGGAGCACCGCGCCGACGATGCGGAACAGGACGCCGAACAGCGGCCCGGGCTGGTCGGGGAAGACCACGATGAAGGCCAGCGAGAGCGGGAGCATCAGGAGCGGGACCAGGGGGTGCACCTTGCCGCGCCGGGCCGGGGCCGGAGCGGGCTCGCCGCTCCCGCTCCCCGCCTCGGCCAGCGCCGTCGCCGCGATCGCGCGCGGGTCCCCCAGCTCCGCCAGGACCTCGCCTATCGCGGCGTCGGGGCGCTCGGCGCGCGTCACCTCGATGTGTTCGGCGAGGTCCGCGAGGAGTTCCTGGCGACGGTCGGCGGGGAGTGCGGAGGTCTCGCGCTCGACGGCGGAGAGGTAGTCGCGTACGAGGTCGACAGAGGTGGCGGCGGCAGGGGTCTTCATGCGAGGTCTCCGGTGCGGGTGTGGGGGGTGGTCAGGAACGCGTCGACGGCGTCGCGGAAGCCGGGCCAGACGCGGGTGAACTCGTCGAGCGCGGCCCGGCCGCTGTCGGTGAGCGCGTAGTAGCGACGGGGCGGCCCGGCGGTGGACTCCTGCCAGGTGGTGGTGACCAGGTCGTCCCGGCGGAGCCGGGAGAGCAGCGGGTAGACCGTGCCCTGGCTGGTGGCCAGGGCACCGGAGCCCTCCAGGGCGTGGAGGAGTTCCACGCCGTAGCGGGGGCGGTCCCGCATCAGGGCGAGTACGCAGTACTCCAGCACGCCCTTGCGCAGCTGGGCGGCTGCCCGGGCCTGCTTGGTCGAATCACCTGGTTCCATGCGATGCAAGATACCTGGTCGGGCAAGTGCGGTGCAAAAACGCGTCTGCCCGGCGATCGGTCGGCGATCACGCGATGCCCCGTGGCCATCCGCCCGCTCCCCCGATTAGCTTGGCGATCATGAACCAGACGAGTTCCGCCACCGACCAGGCTCCCGCCAACCCCGCCGCCACCGATGAGGAGTTGGCGAACCAACCCATCGGCTACTGGAGCGGACGCGCCCACGCCGTCGTCACCCGGCAGCTGCGCGACGCCATGGCGCGGATCGACGTCACGCAGCCGCAGTACTGGGTCCTCAACCGGGTGGACGGCGGACCGGTGGCGCCGAGCGTCGAAGAGGTGGTCGCGCAGCTCACGCCGCTGGCGGACGGTCCGCACGAGATCGCACGGTCCGTGGACCAACTGCTCCACCGAGGCTGGCTCCGCGGCGACGACGAGCAGCGCCTCCGCCTCACCGACGCCGGCGAGGCCGCCCGGCTGCGGGTGCGGGCGCTGGCGACGGAGGTGCGCGCCGTGGTGCACGAGGGGATCGGGGACGACGAGTACGTGGCGGCGCTGAAGGTGCTGCGCAGGGTGATCGACAACGTCGAGGGGGCCCTGGACGCCACCGGCCGTGCGGGAGCCTGAGCCGCGCGGGAGCCTGAGCCGCGCGGGAGCCTGACCGGGGCTCCCCATGCGCGGTCGACGGTCAGCGACCACCGGCCATGACGGCGACACACCGCGAGTACCGACTGATGCGGCCGATGACGAATTGGCGCTCGATCGCCGGGTGCCACTCGCCCGGCGCACCGCCGGCCGCCTCCCGCTGGCGGAGGTGGTGACGGGAGAGCCCCAGCAGCAACCACCTCGTCGCGGTCGCGACGTCCGGCGCCCTGCTGAAGACCTCCCGGACCCAGCTCGGCCACACCGCGGCGGGTCCGCCGCGTCGGTCGTCGGGCGGCCGGGTCGGGGCCCTTCCCGGTTCGAGGCCGGAGACGAGCGCGTGCATTTCGGCGTAGGCGAGGACCTGTCGGACGGACGGGTGCACCGGAGGCGCGGGGGCGGCGTACGAGACGATCGCCTCGATCGGGGAGCCCGGTGGCGTCGGGGGGAGCAACTGCCGCCAGCCGCGCGTCAGGTCCGCGTGCGCCCGCTGCGGGCACTCCACCCGGGTGAGGCGGTCCAGCAGGCGCGGGCGCTGGGGGCCCGGGGAGGCGCCGAGGGCCTGCCAGATGGCGTCGCGCCAGGCCAGTTCGCGCTGGCGCACCCGGACCTTCTCCTGTTCGGACGCCGCGAGTTCGCCCAGCGACGTCCCGTTGCGCAGGACCTCCGAGATGTCCGCGAGGGAGACCCCGAGGCTCCGTAATCGCCGTATCAGCCGGAGGTGGTCGAGCGCTTCGGGTTCGTAGCGTCGATGGCCCCCGTCGCTCCGGTGCGTCGCGGGCAGCAGCGCGATGTCGGAGTAGTAGCGCACGGTCTTCACCGGCAGCCCGGCGTGTGCGGCCAGTTCACCGATGCTCCACCCGCCCCGTCCACTCCGGGACGTGTTCCGCGTCACACCCTCGCGCATGGCCTTGAACCTCCAGTCCACGGGAGCTCCTAACGTAGGCCCGCCAGTCGGGGCGGTGAAGGCGCTCAAGGGCCTTGCGTGGCTTTTCGCATGAGGCCGGGCCGTCCTGCTGGGAATCGGTTCGATGTCTGGAGGAAGCCATGCAGAAGAATCGCAAACGCCTGTTCGCCGCCGTCCTGCCGCTGGTCGCGATGGCAGGGCTGGTGACCGCGGCGACGCCCGCGGTCTCGGCCGACGCGGGTCCGGCCTCGTGCTCCCACTCCTGGTCCAACAAGGACGGGGACACCGGGCGCGTCAAGCAGACCTCCCCGCTGCGACAGGGCCCGCACGAGGCTTGTGGCAGCGTCGCGCAGGTCTACACCACCTCGCTGCTCGCCTACCACTGCTACATGACGAACGGGGTGGGGAACACCTGGACCCACGCCCGGATCCAGGGCACCGACATCCAAGGCTGGATCTGGGACGGCAATCTGCGGGACAACGGCTCCACCAAGCCCTGTTGACCTCCGGGGGGGGCGACCTCCCGTGAGGTGACCCCTTAGGTACGCGGCCGGGGGACGCTGCTCGAAGCGTCCCCCGGTTCGCCTATGGCGCGTCCTGCGTCCGCAGGTCGTTGTAGATCGTCGCGCGGGAGACGCCGAGGACGCCCGCCAGCACGCGCGTCGCGTGCTTCACGTCCAGGTGGCCCTGTGCGCGCAGGGCACGGACCAGGTCGGTGCGGTCGCGGGTGGGGAGTTCGCGGGGCGTGCAGCCGCGGAGTGCCGCGTACTCCCGGGCCGCCTCGTGGAGGGCGGACGCCGGGGGGCGCAGGGTCTCCGGCGGGGTGGGGCCGGGGTCGTCGGTGCGGGTCAGGCGGGTGGCGACGGCGGCGAGTTCGGTCAGGAGGGACACGTCCAGGTTGAGGCAGAGCGCGCCGACGTACGCACCGTCGGCGTTGCGGATGCCGATGGACGTGCTCTTCACCGCGCGGCCGTCGGGGAGGCGGCCCGGGTAGTTCTGGACGACGTCGGGGAAGTCGGGGTCGGCCAGGCGGGCGAGGCCGAGTTCGGTCGCCGGGTCGCCGGGGCGGCGGCCCGAGAGCGGGTTCTCCACGGCGCGTACGGCGTGGTCCGGGTCCCGCAGGTCGTGGAGGACCACCTCGCACAGGCCGGGGAACATCTTCCCCACCGCGCCGGCGATCTTCTCCGCCTCGCGCAGCAGGAGTTCGTCCTCGTCGCTCACGACGCGCGCCCTCCGCTCACGATGCGCTGCATCGCTCCCGCCGCCTTGAGGCCGGAGCCGGTGAGGACGACGACGGTGCGTTCGCCGGGCACGATGAGTCCGCGGGCGGCGAAGGCGTCGACGGCCGCCGCCGCGGTGGCGCTGGTGGGCTCCGCGTACAGCCCCTTCGCGGCGAGGCGGCGCACCGCGTCCTCGATCGCGGCCTCCGGGACCGCGGTCATCTCGCCGCCCGAGCGGCGGACGGCACGCAGCACCTCGGGGAGGCGTACGGGGTGCCGGATGGCGGTGCCCTCGGCGACGGTGGGGGTCGCTTCGTACGGCACGGGTGCCTCCACCCCGGCACGGTGACTCGCGTGGATCGGCGCGCAGTTGGCGGGTTGGGCGACCAGCAGCCGGGGCAGTCGGTCGATCTGGCCGGCGGCCAGCAGCTCGCCGAAGCCGAGGTCGCAGCCGAGGACGGTGCTGCCCGCGCCGGCGACGGTGACGACGGCGTCCGGGGCGCGGAAGCCGAGGTCCTCCCAGATCTCGTACGCGAGGGTCTTGACGCCCTGGAGGAAGAAGGGGTGCCAGTTGTGGCTGGCGTAGGGGGTGGTGGCGGCGCGGCGCAGCGCTTCGGCCGCGGTGGCCTCCCGGTCGCCGGGGACCAGCTCGACCTCGGCGCCGTACGCACGGGCCTGGAGGACCTTCGCGGGCGAGGTGGCCTCGGGGACGAGGATCCGGGCGCGGATGCCGGCGGCGGCGCAGTACGCGGCGACGGACGAGCCGCCGTTGCCGGAGCTGTCCTCGATGACGTCGATGACGCCGTGGTGGGCGAGGAAGGAGATCAGGACGCTGGTGCCGCGGTCCTTGAAGCTGCCGGTGGGGTTGGACCACTCGGTCTTGAAGGAGACCGGGTGGCCGCTCCACTCGCCGTCCAGCAGCGGGGTGCAGCCCTCGCCCAGCGAGACGGGCGCCGCCTCGTCGAGCGGCGCGGGCAGGGCGGCGCGGTAGCGCCACAGCGAGCGGCGGGCGGTGTCCACGTCGTCGCGGGTGATGCCCGGCAGCGGGGCGACGCAGAGCGGTGCTCCGTCGTCGCCGCGCCAGCGCAGGGGGTCGGTGAGGGGGTAGGTGCGGCCGGAGCGTTCGTCGACGTAGTGAGCTACTTGATCAGGCACGCTGGACAGCCTTTCCAGCTTTGGACCGATCGTCAACCCCTACTGCGTCGCCCCTCGCTCACGCCTGTTCACACCCGTTCATGCCCGGAGTTCGTCGAGCCGCAGGAACGTCAGCGCGCGGCGCATCAGATCGGCGAACTCCTCAGGCTCGTCCTGCCAGGCCCAGTACTCCATGGTGACGGTGAAGGCGTTCAGCACCGCGGCGGTCAGCAGACGCACTTCGAGGCTGTCGACGGGGGCGCCCGTGCGGGACGCCAGCGCCGGCGCGAGCCGCTCCTGCGTCTCCTGCCCCGCGGCGAGCCAACGCGCCCTCAGGGCGGGGACGGTACCGAGGACGCGGACCAGTCGACGGGCCCGCGCCGCGTCCGCCAGTCGCCGCTCGGCCGTCGCCGTCACGAAGGACGCCTCGACGACGGCGCTGAGCGGGGCTTCGGCCGGATGCGCCGCGAGGACGTCCACGAGCTGGCCGACGCTGTCGGCGAAGAGGGGGGTGAGGGCGTCCTCCTTCGCCGGGCAGTAGCGGTAGAAGGTGCGCAGCGAGATGCCCGCGGCTGCGGCGATGCCCTCGACCGTCGTCGCGTCGTAGCCGCGGTCGGCAAACAGGGTCGCCGCGGCCTCCGCGATCTCCAGTCGAGTCTGGAGGCGCCGCTGTTCCGTCAGGGACGGACGGCCCCGTGCTGCCGCCATGGTGTGCTCCTCGCCGCGCTTCGCCTCGGGCTTCATTGTCACAGACGTATTTTCTGGCACGACATGCCAGAAAATCGTATGCTGATCACGATCGATCGGCAGCGGGTCGGCGGCAGGCCATCGGGGGGCGGCGCATCCGCGCCCGATTCGTCCAGCTGTGCCCCTGTGCAGGAGCACCCTCCGCCCGCGAACGAACAGCATCAGCAGCAACCTCAGCGAAGGAGCCGACCATGTCCCGCACCTACCTCGTCACCGGAGCCGCCTCCGGCATCGGCAAGGCCACCGCCACCCGGCTCAAGGAGCAGGGGCACGCGGTCATCGGCGCCGACCTCAAGGACGCCGACATCGTCGCGGACCTCGCCACCGCCGACGGCCGGGCCCATCTCGTCGAGCGCGCGGGCGAGTTGAGCGGCGGGCGGCTCGACGCCGTGATCGCGAGCGCCGGTCTCGCCGGTTTCGCACCGCGCGTGGTGAGCGTCAACTACTTCGGTGCGGTCGCCACCCTGGAAGGGCTGCGGCCCCTGCTGGCCGCCGGTACGGACCCGCGCGCCGTCGTCATCAGCTCGGTCGCCTCCGTCCACCCCCACGACACGGCCGTCGCCGAAGCCGCGCTCACCGGCGACGAGGAAGCGGCGCTGGCCGCCGCCCGGGCGGCGGTCGACCGGGGGGAGGGCTATGCGATCTACGGATCGACCAAGGCCGCCGTCGCCCGCTGGGTACGCCGCACCGCCGTGACCGCCGACTGGGCGGGCGCCGGCATCCCCCTCAACGCCATCGCCCCCGGAACCGTCGCCACCCCCATGACGGAACCCATGCTGACCAGCCCCGACCTGCGCAAGATCGTGGACGAGGCGATCCCCATGCCGCTCCACGGCCACGCCCGGCCGGCGCAGATAGCTCCCCTCCTGGACTGGCTCACCTCCCCCGAGAACCACCTGGTCACCGGCCAGGTCGTCTTCATCGACGGCGGCGCCGACGCCGTGCTGCGCGGCGACGGCACGTGGTGAGCCCGTCGAGGGAAGCGGCGGACGGCCAGGAACGCGCCGCGGCCCCCGAAGGCCCGTCCGTGCACGTGCTCACCCGCACCGTCGTCGTCACCGCCGACCCCGATGACGTCTGGCAGGTCATCGGCACCTTCGGCGGCCTCGCCGACTGGCACCCCCTGCTGCCGCCGTCGGTGATCGAGGACGACGCCGATCCCGAGACGCCCGGGGCGATCCAGGCGTTCTCCGTCAACGGCCGCGTGGTCATCCGGGAACGGCTCCTGGAGAAGGACGACGCGCGCAGGATCCTCCGGTACGCCATCCACGAATCCGCCGTTCCCGTCTCCGACTACGTCGCCACGCTGTCCGCGCACCCGCACGACGCGGGCACCGAGATCCACTGGGCCGCGACGTACGAGGCCGCCGACGAACTCGTCCCCGAGATCGAGAAGCACTTCGGAGACACCATTTACGCCACCGGCCTGGACGCCCTCAAGGAACGCTTCACCAGGCAGTAGGGGCGACGACCGCCAGGCGCTCGGCCACCCCTCATTCGTAACCTGCGGGTTACACTTCCCTCATGGATGAGGTGACCAACGCCATCGCGGATCCCGTACGCCGGGACATCCTCTTCATGCTGCGCGGGACCACCCTCACCGCCGGCGAGATCGCCCGTCGCTTCCCCATCAGCCGCCCGGCGATCAGCCGGCACCTGCGCGTCCTGCGGGCATGCGGCCTGGTGCACGACGAGGTCACCGGCACCCGGCGGCTCTACCGGCTCGACCCGGCGGCCCTGACGGAACTCGCCGAGTGGATCTCCGTCCTGCGCACCCCGGCCGGCTGGGACCACCGCCTGGACGCCCTGGAGACCGAGGTCCACCGCACCCGCCGCGAGCGGGCCGAGCACCGCCCGACCCAGCACCGAGAGCGCACGGAGGACACCGCATGACTCCCGTACCCACCGGTCGGCTCGCGCCCACCGCCGACGGCCACGACCTGACCCTCACCCGCACCTTCCGGGCCCCGATCGACGACGTCTGGGCCAGCGTCACCGAGCCCGAGCGGACGGCGCGGTGGTTCGGCCCCTGGGAAGGCGACGCCGCACCCGGCCGCACCGTCAAGGCCCGCCTGTCCTTCGAGGAGGGCGCACCGTGGTGCGACCTGCGCATCGAAGCGTGCGAGCCGCCTCGCCGCCTGGTCGTCTCCCTGTCGGACGAAGCGGGCGACTGGCACCTGGAGCTGCGGCTGTCCGCCTCGGGCGGCACGACGGAGCTCCAGTTGATCCACCACCTCAAGGACGCGCAGGGGATCGGTGAGATCGGGCCGGGCTGGGAGTACTACCTGGACCTGCTGCGCGCCGCCCACGAGGGGACGGACAAGCCGGACTTCGACGACTACTACCCCGCCCAGCGCGACTACTTCGCCGCCCTCGCCGCCCTCGCCGGCTGAGGTCCGTGACCGCGCAGGTTCACCGTGACCGACCGGTGCGATCGGTCACGGTGCAGCGGCGCACCGTCGCGGGACCGGGGTGCTTCACGGCCGGGTGGCGTCGGCCGGATCGGACTGCCTGGTCGGGCCGGTCACATCGGAGGTGCAGGTGATCGTGCCTCCGTCCCCGAAGGTGAGGGCCGTGCCGCTTACGCCACCGTGGAAACGGTAGGTGTGCCCGGGCCGATGGGGCCGGACCAGTACGTCGCGCAGCGCCCGGGCCGTGAGGGCGAGGTGCGGGACGACCTCCCACCTGCCGGAGTCCCGACCGGAGGTGAGCAGTCGGAAGGTCACGCGCTGCCCGCGCTCCAGGTGGCCGATGGCGAAGACCGCTTCCCGGGGCCCTGTTCGAGGTCCGGGCGCCGCCGCACACCCCATTCGGCCTCGTGGGCGGAGGTCGCGGCGGCGTCCAGGACCTGACTGCCGTCGGCGAACCGTCCGTCACCGGCGTGGACGCGGTGACAAACGGTTCGGCCGACGTCCAGCCGTCAGGACGGTGCCGCCGGGCAACGGGCGCCCCGTGGCGGGACGACCAGGTCGGTGAGGTAGCGGTTCACGGCGCCCTCCATGCACGGGCCGCTCGTCGCGCTGCCGTGGCCGTGGCCCTCGTAGGTGAGGAGCGCGCCGCTGCGGCCGAGTTGACGGGCCACCGAGACCGCCCCGGGGTGGCCCGTCGCGGGGTCGTGCAGCGCGTTGGTCAGCAGGACCGGCGGGACGCCGCGGGCGTCCAGGCGGTGCTGCGGGTTCGCGGTCGGCGCGCCCAGGCAGGCCGCGACCATGTGCACCGGCAGTAGGTACGGCAGGTCGGGCGCGGTCGTCCGCATCGTGGCGACGAGTGAGGCGTACTCCCGGTGGTCGCGCACCGGCAGACGCCAGTCCGAGCAGAAGACGGGGGCGGCCGAAGGCAGCGGCTCCACCGAGGTGGGTGACGCGGGCAGCGGGTCGCTCGCGTCCATCGTCGCGATCTTCGTGGCCAGGCCCGCGTAGTCGGCCCCGTAGAACTGCCGGAACGCGACCTTGTTGACCAGGTCCGGGGAGGACAGCGGGGCGCCCGGCTTCGCCGGGTCCGCCAACTCGCCCCGTTCGGCGCGGGCGAGCAGGTCCTGCCAGACTGCACGGACGTCGCGGTCGTGCAGCGCGCACTCCGCGGCGCCGTCGCACCACTTCACGAACTCCCGGAACGAATCCTGGGCCGCGGCGGCCTGGGACCGCAGGAAGCCGCGGGTGGTCGGGACGCTGTGGTCCATGACGCTCTCCAGCACCATCGCGCGCACGCGGCGCGGGTGGGTCTCGGCGTACTGCGCGCCGAGCAGCGTCCCGTACGAACTGCCGTGGAAGGTCAGCTTCCGCTCGCCGAGCGCGGCCCGGAGGGCGTCCAGGTCCCGGACCGTCTGGGCGCTGTCGAGATGGTCGAACACCGGGCCGGTGCGGGCCCGGCAGTCCGCCCGGAGCCGGCTGTTGTACGCCGTGGTGGCGTCGAAGTCCGCCTGGCTCTTCAGCTCCGGCGACGGCCGCGCGGCGAGCAGGTCGCGGGAGCAGGTGATCGGGCTGCTGCCGCCCACGCCGCGCGGGTCGAAGCTGACGACGTCGAACCTGCGGCGGACCTCGGGGCTGAAGCGGTGGGCGCGGTCCACCACCGTCGCCACGCCCGAGTCGCCCGGACCGCCGGGCCCGAACACCAGCGAGCCGACGCGCGCGTCGGGGTCGGCTGCCTTGCGCCGGGCCACGGCCAGGTCAAGCCTCGGCCCGTCCGGGCGGGCCCAGTCGACCGGCACCGACAGCGCGGCGCACTCCGCTCCCGGGCTCTCGGAGCCCCCGCACGGCGCCCAGCGCAGGGGTTCCGCGGCGGGCGACGCGTGGGCCGCGGGGGCGACGGCGAGGCCGGCGACGACGGCCGTCGTCACGGCCCGCGCGATGACGCGCCGCACCGCGGGTCTCCTGCTCAGCAGCATGGTTCCTCCTCCTTGCGGGACGCGCGTGTCGACGGGCGGGCCCGGTCGGGGCGCCCTGGTCACGCTAGGGCGTTGGCGCCCGAGTGGCGCGTCTGTCAGGGGCATTTCCGGGTCGACTCGGGGCCGGGTCAGGGTCGGGCCTCCGTCCGGTCGGCGGCGCCAGGGGCCGTGCCGCAGGGCGCGAAGCGGTCCGGGGCAGGTCAAGGATCTCTGTCGGCCCACTGCTGTCGGCGACTGCGCGGGCCTATCCTCGGAGCACTTTTCCGCTTGGGGGAAACATGACAGTCGACAGTGGATGGTACGGAGTCAACCCCGCTTCACTGGACGGAAGTTCGCACCTCCTCTTGGAGATCGCCACCCTGCTCCACCAGGGCCGGCCCGACGCCGACCTCTCGGTCCAGGCCCGTCGGCCGAGGGCCCACTGGGAGGTCGGGGTCGCCGTGGAGCACTTCGCCTACGAGACCAGGACCCAGTACGACAACGCCGTCGCGCTGATCGCGGCCCTGTCCACCAAGCTCCGGGCCGCCAAGGGCGCCTACGCCGAAGCCGACGCGGCGACGAAGGCCGCGCTGGACGCGATCGTGCTCCACGGCAAGCACGTCCCCGCCCACGAGAGGCCGCAGTTGTGACGCGCCGGGAGGACGTGGAGTTCCTGGAGGTGTGCAATCCGGCGCTGATCGCCCAGAACGGGGAGGAGTTCTGCCGGATGCACCGGCTGATCTCCTCCGTCGACGGCGGCATGTTCGAGGCGTCCGGCAGCGGGTGGGACAGCAAGGCGGCCGATGCGTACGGCAAGCGGCTCGACGAGGCCCACGACCTGCTCACGGGGCTGTCGTCCGCGTACAAGACCGGCTGGCAGGCGCTGGTGGCGTACGCCGACGGGGTGACCGCGGCGAAGCGGCGGTACGAGGACGGCCAGCACACCGAGAGGCTGCTGTCCCAGACGATCGCCCGCGTCGCGGAGGCCAAGAGCCCCACGGCTCGCGAGGCGGAGCCGCTGCGGCGGTGGGAGGACCTGCGCAAGAGCACCGGCATCCTCGACGCCGTCGCCGACTTCACGGTGGACGTGGACTCGATCCGGGAGGAGGCGGAGAGCTACTACGCGCAGACCCGGGCCGCGTACGGGGACGCCGAGCGGATCGAACGGGACGCGCGGACGGTCTGCGTCGCCGAACTGTTGCAGGCGCGGAAGTCGCTCCCCGTCTTCCACGGCCCGACTCCGGACCCGGCGACCCTGCTCGCCGGGATGCCCGCGTTCGGTGCCGAAGCGGCGCAGGCCCAGCAGGATCCGAACGTCCAACTGCCCGGCACCGGACCGAAGTCGGACACCGCCCTCGGGCAGCCTTACACCGACAAGGTGTCGCCGAAGCTGGCGTCGATCCGGGCCCGCATCGACGCGCTGGGGCTGCCGCCCGCCAAGGACCAGAACAAGTGGCTCCCGTCCGACTCGGACCAACGGCGCCGGGAGTGGATCGAGGCCAACCGGGGCTATCTGCTGGACGCCGCCGCCTCCACCGGCATCCCGGCGGACGTGCTCGCCGGCGTCGCCTGGCAGGAGGTCGAGGGCGACCCGAAGATCGTGGACGACATCGTCGACACCTACCGGCAGAACAAGGAGTGGTTCGCCCCCTGGACCCGGCAGGCGGCCGACTGGCTCGGGATGGGCGGGGAGGCGGACCGGACGTCGATGGGGCCGATCGCGATCCAGATCCGGCGTTCCGCGGAAGTCCTCGGCTACGACCCGCAGAATCTGACGGGGACCCAACGCGCGGAGATAGAGCGCGCCACCCAGAACCCGGGCACCAACATCTACATCGCGGCGGAGTACCTGGCGCAGCTGAAGGCGGAGAGTCCGTTCGCCCTGGTGCCGGCGGAGCAGATGACGCCCGAGCAGTACCGGGAGCTGGCCGCCCGCTACAACGGCGGGCCGCAGTGGCAGAGCGCGGACGCGCAGGCGTACGGAGGACGGTTCGCGAGGACCCTGGACGAGGCGAGGCAAGCACTGAATGGACCGTGAACCACCCCCGGGCACGGGGCAGCCACCGCCCGCGCGAGCACGCCTGCGGGTGGGGCCCGTTGGCCGCTCCGTGCCCTCCTGGGCCGCGCCGGTCGCGCCGGCCGCGCGGCGGCCGGGGCTCGCGGCCGGGTGGGGGTTCGTCCTGCTGCTCCTCCACACCCTCGGCGGCTATCTGCTGCTGGTCGCCCTGATGTCCCGCTCCGAGGGCCCGTGGGACCGCTCGGTCACGGGCATGGTGCGCGGCTTCGCCGGCGCTTGCGCCGTGGTGGAACTGATCGCCGCGGCGGTGACCTTCGGCTGCGTGCGGTGGGGGGTGCTGCGGGTCTGGTGGTACGCGCCACCCGCACTGCTGCTCGTCACGGCGCTGCTCCGGATGGTCTTCGCCCCGGTGCCGTGACACGGCCGTCAACCGCCCGACACGTGGTCGGCCTGAACCACCGCGGTTGCGCCGTGCTGCGTACGCAGCAGTGGCGTCTGCGGCCTGTCGGTGGTTGTTCACGCAGTTCCGCCCCCTGTGCCCTGGTGGCACGGGGCCCAGCGCCCCTGTACCTCCCGCCGTGGCCCTGCGCGAGCGTTGGCCTCTGCGGCCCGGTGGGGCGTGTTCGCGCAGTTCCCCGCGCCCCTGATTCGCTTCCCCCGCCATTCGTCTGCGGGCTGGGGCAAGGGGGTATGGGGGCGCGGGGAACTGCGCGAACATCCATAGATAGGCCGCAGACGCCATGACTGCCCATGCATCACGGCGCAACCGCGCCCGTTAGGGCACCGGTACGGGGCACGGGGCCGGCGGGCACGGGGCCGGCGGGCACGGAGGCTGCGGTCGGGGGGCGGGGCCGGCGGGCCCGGCCCCCGGGCCGGGCTTCAGCGGCCGATCGCGCGGCCCCGTGCCTGCATCAGGATTTCGCCGGGGGCGATGCCCAGGGACCTGTTCAGGCGGTTGCGCATGTGCTCGTACACGTCGAGCGCCGCGACCCGCATGCCCGCCGCCGTCAGCGCGTCCATCAGGATCGCGTGCGAGGACTCGTTGAAGTGGTCCTCCTCGCAGGCGCGCCGGGCCGCGACGATCGCCTCCTGCGGGCGGCGGGCGTCCAGGGCCGCGCGGGCCAGTTCCTGGAGGTGGCCCGTGTGTTCCAGCATCAGGGACTGGTGCGTGTGGTGGTCCACGCACTCCGCCGGCACCCCCTCCAGCAGCCGGCCGCGCCACAGCGCCAGGGCGCCCTGGAGGTGGCGCAGCCGGTGCAGCGGGTCGGTGAGTTGTCGGGCGCGTTCGACGGCGTGCCGGAACCGCGCCAGGTCGGTGAGCACGGCGCCCGTGCCGGCGCCGTCGGTCAGCGCGTAGCCGGACGGCTGGGTCACCACCCCGAGCCCGCCGTCCGTCGCGGTCAGCAGCCAGGACCGCAGCCGGTGCGCCCCGGTGTGCAGCCGCTGCTTGGCCTGGGCCGTCGAGCGGTCGGGCCACAGCCGGGCGGCGAAGTCGTCGGCGTTCACCGGCAGCGGGTGCGCCAGGGCGAGCGAGCCGAGCAGGGCGCGGACGACGGCGCCCGAGGGGGCGGTGTGTCCGCTGGGGCCGAGGAGGACGACGGGGCCCAGGATGCCGACGCTGTGCAGCGGCAGGGCCGTGGTCGAGGCATCGCCGAACGCCTCCCCGAAGGTGTCCGGCTGTCCGGGGCCGTGGTCAGCGAGCCCCTGGGCGATGTCGCCGGTGATCTGCATGGTTGACCCCGTTTCGTCGTTGGTCATGTGACTAATGGGTCCTGTGGTTCTTCTGTCTCGTACGTCGTTTCAGTCCTTCGACTCGGTCCGGTCGCTCAACGGAGCACCAGGGTGTGGCCCCGGTACGGCAGGACCTCCCCGATCACCGGATGGCCGGGCAGCTCGCCGGCGAGCAGCAGGCCGCCCGAGGTCTGGGCGTCCGCGAGGAGCAGGGCGGTGAGTTCGTCCGCGGCGGTGAGGTCGGAGTGCGGGGCGACCCAGGCGAGGTTGCGCCGGGTGCCGCCGCTGATGTGCCCGGCCGCCGCCGCGGTGCGGGCCGCCGCGAGCACCGGCACCTTCTCGACGTCGATCGCCAGCGTCACCCCGGAGGCCCGCGCCAGCCGTTGGGCGTGCCCGAGGAGCCCGAAGCCGGTGACGTCCGTACCGCCCCGGACGCCGGCGGCGGTGGCCGCGGCCGACGCGTCCCGGTTGAGCGTCGTCATCACCTCGACGGCCTCGGGGAAGACCTCGCCGGTCGTCTTGTGCGCGGTGTTCAGCACGCCGACGCCGAGCGGCTTGGTGAGGGTGAGCGGCTGGCCGACGGCCGCCCCGTCGAGGGTGATCAGCCGGTCCGGGTGGACCGTGCCCGTGACGGACATCCCGTACAGCGGCTCGGGCGAGTCGACGCTGTGGCCGCCGGCGACCGGGCACCCGGCGCCGTGCGCCGCGTCCAGCCCGCCGCGCAGCACCTCGCGGGCCAGCTCCATCGGCAGCGAAGCGCGCGGCCAGGCCAGCAGGTTGATCGCCATCGCGGGGGTGCCGCCCATGGCGTACACGTCGGAGAGCGCGTTGGTGGCCGCGATCCGGCCCCAGGTGTACGGGTCGTCCACGACCGGTGTGAAGAAGTCGGCGGTGGAGATCGCGGCGAGGTCGGGGCGCAGGCGCACCACGGCCGCGTCGTCGCCGTGCTCGGGGCCCACCAGCAGGGCCCCCGGGCAGTCGCCGTCGGCGTCCGCCCGCGTGTCACCGTCCGTGGCGGCCCGGTCGGTGAGACCGCTGAGCAGGGTCTCCAACTCGCCGGGCGGGATCTTGCAGGCGCAGCCGCCGCCCTGGCCGAACCGGGTCATCCTCGGCACGTTCACGCGCGTCTCTCCCTCGTCTCTCCTGTGGGGTGCACCGTGCGCAGGTCGTCTGGTCCGCGCCGGGTGACCCCGAAGCGGTCCAGGTGCTCGATAAGTGGGAGGGCGATTCGACGGGGTACGTTCCACATCTGACGGGCTTGCGACACGGTGAACGGGCCGTCGGCGAGCGGCGCGAGGGCGCGCGCCGCCGCCGCGGGCACGTCCGCGGCCACGTGGACGACGTCGGAGAGCCTGACGAGCCGCCCGGTCTGCACGGCCAGCGCGAGAGCGCGCCGGTCGACGCCGAGCGCGGTCAGCTCGGCGGGCGTCGGCGCCAGGAACTCGCCCCGCACCAGCGCCCCTTCCAACGACTCGACGAGCTTGCGCGCCGCCGCCGGCAGGGGGTCCGCCACCGCCGCGGGGACGACCCGGCCGGCGCGCACCGCGAGTTCGGCGGGGAGCAGCGGGGCGAGCAGTGCGCGGTCCGGCAGCCCCAGGCGCCGGGCGAGCGCGCCCGCTTCGACCGGTTCGCCCCCCGCTACGGCCAGGGCTTCGGCGGCGACGCGGCGCCGCTCCTCGGGCGCCACGAGCCAGTCGCCGGCGACGGTCGACATCGCGGCGCAGTCCACGCCGATGCGGCGCAGCGCGTCGGCCCGTACGAAGCGGCGCGCGGCCGTCTCGTACGGGGCGTCGGGCGTGCCGGGGTGCCGCGCGAGGACGTCGGCCCGCAGGGCGCCGGCACTGCGCGGGCCCACGGGCGGCGGCGCGGGGTCGAGCACCACCGCGCTCCCCACCACCCGTCGGTGCTCGGTGACCACCGCGCGGTCCCCGACGCGCAGCGGCAGCGCCCGCGCCAGGGTGAGCCGCGCGGTGCCCCGCCCGAAGCGGCGGACGCGCGCGGGCACGGCGGCGGAGCCGAGGTGCACGGTGCAGCGGGCCGGGATGCGGGCGAGCAGCGGCCCGTACAGCCGTACGTCGACGGTGTCGCAGAGCGCGTACGTGCCGGGGCTGCACAGCGCCCGTCCGCGCAGCCCTTCGGCGGGGGCCTGGCCGCGGAGGTTGACGGCGACCCGGGCGGGCCCGGTGGACCGGTCGACCGCCCGCCCCAGCTCGTGCACGGCGCGTACGGTCAACGACGCCTGGTCGGGGCCGACTTCCAGCACGTCGCCCCGGGCGAGCGTCCCTTCGCGCAGAGTGCCGGTGACGACGAGTCCGTGTCCGGTACGGGCGAAGGCCCGGTCGACCCACAGGCGTACGGGCGCCTGCGGGCGGCCCTGCGGCGTCCGGTCCCGTAACTCCGCCAACGCGGCCGTCAGTTGGTCCATGCCCGCGCCGGTGCGGGCGCTGACGGCGACGGCGGGCAGCGCGGCAAGGCCGGTGCCGGCGAGGGCGGCCCGGGCCTGCGCGAGCGCGGGGCCGGGGTCGGCGAGGTCGCAGCGCGTCACGGCGAGCACCCCGTCCCGTACGCCCAACGCGTCGAGCGCGGCGGCGTGCTCCCGGGACTGCGGCATCCACCCGCCGTCGGCCGCGACGGCGAACAGCACGGCCGGCGCGGGCCCGGCGCCGGCGAGCGCGGTGCCGAGGAACCGTTCGTGTCCGGGCACGTCGACGAAGGCGACCCGCTCGTCCCCGCCCCCGGGGCGGGGCACGTCGGTCCACACGAACCCGAGGTCGATCGTCAGCCCCCTGCGCTGCTCCTCCTCGGTGCGGTCCGGCTCCATCCCGGTCAGCGCCCGCAGCAGGCTCGACTTCCCGTGGTCGACGTGCCCGGCCGTCACCACGACCATCACGGCCCGGCTCCCGTGCCCACGCCCGCCCCCGTGCCGACGTGCGTGGCGGCGAGGTCGGTCCGGGCCGGGGGCCCCGACTGCGGCTCGGGCTCCGGCGGCACCGGTCGTAGCGTCGCCCAGGCCGTGAGCACCGCGCCGATCAGGAGTTCGTCGTCCGATTCGTCGACCGTGCGCAGGTCCAGCACCAGCCGGCCCTTGCGCACCCGGCCCAACACCGGCCTGCGGCCGGTGCGCAGGGGTTCGGCGAGAGCGGCGGGGAGGGTGACGCCGGCGGACGGCAGGGAGAGACCGGGCGCGCCGCCACCGCCGACGACGGACGCGGTGTCGACCGCCGCGGCGTCCACGTCCGCGCCCCGCAGCCGGCGCGCCGTCGTCTCCGCGCGGCTCCGCAGCGCCTCGGGCGTACGGGCCAGGGCCGTCTGCACCGGTGCGGCCGGGCCCCGCAGTGTCGCTTCCAGTGCGGCGAGGGTCAGCTTGCCGGTGCGCAGGGCGCGGGCGAGCGGATGGCGGCGGAGGCGCTCCACCAGGTCCGACGTGCCGAAGAGCAGGCCGGCCTGGGGGCCGCCGAGGAGTTTGTCGCCGCTCGCGGTGACCAGGTGCGCGCCCTGGGCGAGCGCGGTGGAGACGTCCGGTTCGTCGGGGAGCAGGGGGCTCGGGGCGAGCAGCCCGGAGCCCACGTCCACGACCAAGGGGCGTCCCAACGCGGCGAGTTCGGAGATCGAGGGCGCGCTGACGTAGCCGGTCATGGCGAAGTTGGAGGGGTGCACGCGCAGCAGCAGCGCGGTGCGGTCGCCGATGGCGCGGGCGTAGTCGGCGACGGTGGTGCGGTTGGTGGTGCCGACCTCGCGGAGCCGCGCGCCGGTGCTCTCCAGCAGCTCGGGGAGTCGGAACCCGTCGCCGATCTCGACGAGTTCGCCGCGGCTGACGACGATCTCCGCGCCCTGGGCGAGCGCGGTCGCGGCGAGGACGAGGGCCGCGGCGTTGTTGTTGACGACGTGGACGTCACCGGCCGCCGGCACCGCGGCGCGCAGCGCGTCGAGCGCGCCCCGCCCCCGCTGCCCGCGGCGGTTCGCCGCCAGGTCGAGTTCCAGGTCGGAGGTGCCGGCGAGGTGGGCGACCGCGTCGACGGCGGCCCGGGACAGCGGCACCCGGCCGAGGTTGGTGTGGACGAGGACGCCGGTGGCGTTCAGCACCCGGCGGTGACGGGTGGGCGCGGGCGGCAGCCGGACGACCGCGTCCGCGACGGCTTCGGCGACGCTGCGGTCACCCGCGCGTAAGGAGCGCTGGACGCCCCGGGCCGCCTCGCGCACCTCGCCCACACCGATGCGGACCGCCGCGGCCCGCAGGCGCGGATCGTCCATGATCTCGCGAACGGACGGTATGCGGACGGACGGTATCCGACCGGGGACGTCGGTCTTCCCCATGTCACTCCTGACAGTGTCCCGGAGGCGGTGGTGCGGCGCTCGCCTGGTGCCGGTGGAGACGGGGTCGGCGAGCGGAAGGTTGAGACGGAGGTGGACGGGAGTCGAACCCGCTGACGCGCAAGGGAAACAACGTCCACCGGTTTTGAAGACCGGGGCCGGCACCGGCCGACGGACACCTCCGGACAAGATCTTCCAAGCCGGACTCCCTTCTGTCAACGAAAGTCCGTACCCGGGGCAGTTGGTGTGAGCGAGGTGAAAGCGGCTGGTGAGCGGGGTGACAGCGAAGTGAGAGCAGATGCGAAGGAGGGCGGGAGGAGCGGTGTGCCCGCCCGCAAGGCGCGCGGCAGCACGGGGCAGGCGCGAGGCGAGGCGCACCGCAGCGCACCCGCAGCCCCTGAACAGCCCACTGAAAGACAAAGGGCAGATACAGGACAGAAGCGTCTCCTACGGTGTGTTCCGGGCACGTCGACCGGCGCGCCCCACCTCGCTCGCTCCACCCCATGGAGGTCCCATGCAGGCCACGGCACACTCCACGAAGGCCCTGGCACCCGACGGGCGTTGGGTGTCCTTCGCCTGCCGCGCCCGCTCCGTGCAGGACGACTGGTACTGGCACTTCCGCCTGACCAGCCGCTCCATGGGCGTCGGCGTCAGCGTCACCGACCGCGGCTATCCGAGCGTCCTCATAGAGCAGCTCGGCAACCGCCTCGTCCAGCAACTCACCTACGACAACCAGCCGCTGCAACTGCTGGCCAACGCCGACGGCGACGGCTGGCAGGGCATCTGGACCGGCCCGCACCACTGCCTGATCATGGCGTTCCCCGGCGGCCGGGTGGACGCGGGCGCGGTCACGGGCGTGCTCGACCAGCTCGTCCTCACGGACACCGCGGCCGGGCTCGTCGTCAAGCCCCGCTCCTCCGAGGTCTCCTCCTGGAGCCTGTACGGGGTGAAGTTCACCTCCGGCGGCTCCGTGACGATCTATCCCGCGGCCGACGCCGCCCGCCTCGTCCCCGAGGGCTCCGCGGGCAAGTCCGTGGAGAACGGCGAGGTGTGGGTGAAGACGATGGGCATCGCGGGCGTGGAGCGGGGCCGCAAGTTCCTGCACTCCGGGCCCAAGGCGGTCTGCCTCGTCGACGACGAGCTGACCTCGGACACCGGCGTCGGCGCCGCCGACCAGGAAGAACTGCTCCAGTCCCTCGACGTGCGCTGGGGAGCGTGAGCGCGCCGTGCTGAGCGTCCTCACGGTGCTGCTCGTCCTCGCGTGGGCGGCCATCGCGTTCCTGACCTTCGGATACGCCGCGCTCGTCGCCAAGGTGCGGGCGCTGGAGACCGGAGGCGCCGCGCAGGCCGGCAACCCCTCGCGGCAGTGGCCCGAGCTGGCGCCGGGCAGCGCCGGCGGGCGCACCCTGGCGCTGGTCGTCTCCTCGTCCTGCCCCACCTGCGAAGAGGTCGTCCCGGCCTGGCCCGCGATGAGCGGCCCGCTCGTCGCCGCGGGCCAGCGCCCGGTGCTGATCGACATCGACGACTCCGGCCGCTGGCACGGTGCCGACGCCGGCGAAGTCGTCCGCGGCAGCGAGCTGTCCGCGCCGCTGCTGCTGGCCTACCAGCCGGCGCTGCTGGTCCTCGACGGCGCCGGGACGCTGCTGTCCGCGGAGCCCATCGGCTCCGTCGACACGCTCGCCGCGGCCGTCGAGGCGCACACCGGCGCCGCGCAGTCCACCCACCCTTCCCTCACCACGGGAGTCGCATCATGACCAGTGCCTTCCTCCAGTCCATCCCGGAAGTGGCCGTCAACCCGGACTCGGGCGCGAGCCGCGCCACGGCGACCGCTGAGCCCGCGCCCGTCGCACCGCCGCAGCGCTCCGGCGGGGGCGGCTTCGGCCGCCGCTCCTTCCTCCGTACGACGATGGCGGGCGCCGCCACCCTCGCCTTCACCGGCCTCGGCTGGCTCAGCGGCGGCGGCACCGCGCACGCCGCGGTGGGCCGCAAGTCCCGCCACCCCGCGCACTGCATGAACGTGAACGTGCCCGGCGACACGCCGTGTTGGGGCCGCGAGTACATCGCCGCCAAGTACTGCGCAACGGACGGCTACCACCGCACCGACACCAAGAACTTCGGCACGTACACCCACAAGTACAACTGGGAGGCCGCGTGCGACGGCTACGCCGGTTGGTACTGGAAGACCCGCGACGGCCGCACCGTGCACTGCTGGGACGGCTACTTCGACCTGAAGAAGAACGGCCGCACGACCCGTCACACCACGAGCTGCAAGAGCAAGTGACCGGCGGAGCAGCACCCTCCTAGACGCAGCGCCCTCCTAGACACCGGTGGCCGTCGCCGTCCCCCGTCGGCGGCGGCCACCGGACCACTCGTGCCGTTACGCAAAGGACCACCGCATGGCACTGGCCCAGCGCTTCGAAGCGCGCCGCCCCCGCTCGCCGGGGGTCTCCGCACTGACCGCCGCGGGCGTCGCCCTGCTGCTCACCGCCGTGGCAGCGGCGGGCGCCGCGTGGGGTCCGACCTCGTTGTATGGGGTGCTGTCCGCCGTCGCGGCCTGCGCGGTCGCCGTCCTGGCGGGGTACTCGCTCTCGGGCTCCGTTTGAAGCCACAACTCAGCAGGCTTGCTGACCTCGTCGGTCTGGCGGGGAACACAGAACGTGCAGTACTTCGTCCGGGGACTCTTCCTCGGGGGCGCGTCCACCGGGCTGCTCCTCATGCTGCCCGCGGTCCTGTTGCAGACCGCGGTGCCGCTGCCGGCGCTCAGCGCGGCGCTGGCGCTCGCGACGGCGGTCTTCCTCGCCGTCGAGGTGGGGCTGCTGCCCTTCCGCATGCCGCAGAACGCCCGGCTGGTGCCGAGCGACATCGTGGTGCGCACGGACGGCAGCGGGGCGCTCCAGTTCGGCTTCGAGATGGGCACGGGCCTGCGCACCTTCGTCCCGTCGCACCTGCCGTACGCGGCGATCGCGGTCCTGCTCTTCGCGGGCCCGTGGTGGGCGACGCCGCTCGGCGGCCTCGCCTTCGCCTTCGGCCGCTCCCTGATGGTCCGCTCCGCGGTCCGCTCGGGCGACGCGTCCGCCTGGGACCGCGCCTTCGCCGCCCGCCGCGCCCCGATCCTGGCGCTGTGCTGGACGGTGGCGGTGCTGGCGGGCGGGTTGGCGGTGGCCCTGCAACACGGCGGCTGGACGCTGTTCTAGGCCGTGTCTGACGAAGACCCCGGGCGCCGGTTCCGAACCCCCTTGGAGCCGGTGCCCGGTCCGCGCCCGGCTCCTCGGGTGAGCCTGGGAGCCGGGCGCCCCCCTCTCCCGTGTCCGGATGTGACACGAGCCCGTCATTGCCGTCGTCCGCGCAGCGGCCGACGATGGAGCCATGTCCGACCACAGCCACCGCGTCGTGATCGCGGTCTTCCCCGAGGTCGACCTGCTCGACGTCACGGGGCCGGCCGAGGTGTTCGCGCTGGCCAACCGGGAGTCCGGCGGTCGCGCCCGCTACCGGGTCAGCCTCGCCGGCCCCGGGCCGGCCGGGGAGCAGGTGCCCACGTCGGCGGGCGTGCGCGTGGTCACCGACCTCGGGTTCGCCGACGTCGGGGCCGCGGTGGACACGCTGCTCGTCCCGGGCGCGGTGGACTGGCACCCGGACGGGCCGCTGCCCCGGGTCGACGACGACGTCGTGGAGTGGGTCAGGACCACCGCGCCGCACGCGCACCGGATCGCCTCGGTCTGCGTCGGCGCGCACCTGCTGGCCGCGGCCGGGCTGCTGGACGGCAGGACGGCCACCACGCACTGGTCCACGACCGACCGGCTCGCCGCCGACCACCCCGAGGTCACCGTCGACCCGGACCCGATCTTCATCCGCTCCGGGCGCGTGTGGACGGGCGCGGGCATCAGCGCCTGTCTGGACCTCGCGCTCGCACTGGTCGCCGAGGACCACGGCGAGGAACTGGCGCTCGCCGTCGCCCGGCAGTTGGTCGTGTACCTCAAGCGGCAGGGCGGCCAGAGCCAGTTCAGCGTGCCGATGAGCCGACCGCCGACGGCCCGCCGGGACATCGACGAACTGCGCCGTTACGCCGCCGACCACCTCGACCGGGACCTGTCGGCGCCCGCGCTGGCGGCCCGGATGTGCCTGAGCGAGCGACACTTCGCCCGGGTCTTCACCCAGGAGACCGGGACGACGCCCGCGGCGTACGTCGAAGCCCTGCGCGTGGAGGCGGCGCGGCGGCTCCTGGAGACCACCGACCAGCCGCTCGAACTGGTCGCCCGGTCCACCGGGCTGCGCTCGGTGGAGACGCTGCACCGGGCGTTCCAGCGGCAGATCGCGACGAGCCCGGGGGCGTACCGGCGCCGCTTCCGCACGGCGACGCCCTGAGCCCGTCCACCCTTTTCGTTCCCTCCCTCGTGCTCCCTCTCGCTCCCTCGTACTCCCTCAGGAGGTTCACCATGTCCGCTTCCACCACGCTCCGCGAGGTCGTCGGCCTGGACGGCCGGCTGCCCGCGCTCGCCGACGCGACCCTCGTCCTGATCGACTTCCAGAACACCTACCGCACCGGCGTGATGGCGCTGGAGGGCGTGGACGAGGCCCTCACCGCCGGCGCCCGCCTGCTGGCCGCGGCGCGTGCCCAGGGGACGCCCGTGGTGCACGTCGTCAACGACGGCGGCGAGGGCACCCCGTACGACGTCCGCGCCGAGATCGGCGCCATCAGCCCGGAGGTCGCCCCCGTCGACGGGGAGCCCGTGATCGTCAAGAAGTTCCCCGACTCCTTCGTCGGCACCGACCTTGAGCAGGTCCTGAACGACCTGGGCTCGGGCCCGGACCTGGTGCTGGCCGGTCTGATGACGCACATGTGCATCGCCTCCACCGCACAGGGCGCCTTCAACCGCGGCTACCGCCCCACGGTCGTCGCGGAAGCGACCGCGACGCGCGCCCTCACCGCGCCGGACGGCACGGTCCTCCCGGCGGCGACCCTCCACACCGCGGCGCTCACGACGATCGCCGACCTGTTCGGCCTGGTCGCCGGCGAAGTGGCCGACCTCACGCCCTGACCTGCGGTCGCGGCGCCGCGGTGCTACGGAAGCTGCCTTGGCGACTGCGGCCCGCGCCCGTGGACGATCTCGCCGTCGGCCCCACGGTGCGTTGGTCTCTGCGGCCCGGTGGGGCTTGTTCGCGCAGTTCCCCGCGCCCCTAAATACCCACGCCCTGCGGGCGTAGGGGGCGGAACTGCGCGACCAGCCACAGACGGGCCGCAGTCGCCGAGGCCGCTTCAGCGGCGCGGCGGCGCTACTGGAGCTCGTCCGGGCACGGCGTGCCCCGGGGGACGTCGTACGGGCCCGCGATCCGGTACGTGCCGGCGTGCGGGGCCAGCAGTTCCGTCCACTCGTCGCCCTCCGCGTCCTTCTCCGCCTTGATCAGGCAACCGTTGAGGTTGACGTACGACTTCGGCTCCCCGTCGTCCCGCTTCTTCGACTCCTCCGTCTCCTCCGGCCCCTTCACCCGCTTGCCGTTCTCGTCGACGATGCTCAGCCACGGCGAGTACGGCACCCGGATCAGCACCCGGCCCGGGTCCGCGACCTCGATCCGCAGTTCGCTGGCGTCCGCGGTCTGCACCGTCGCGGAGGAGTCGGCCAACGGCACGGGGTCCTTGACCTCGAAGACCTGCCAGTTCGCGTCGCGCCAGACGCGGTTCAGATACGGCAGACCGCCCTCGACCAGCTTCGCCTCCTGCTCGGCGCCGGTGTCCGGCTTGCCCTTGGGCAGGACGACGTAGTGCACCGCCCACCGGTCCAGCCAGGCCCGGTAGTCCGCCGCGGTGAGCGTCTTGTCCTTGTCGTAGAAGATCGGGTTCCGCTTCATGTCGGCCTGCCGGTTCCAGCCGCGGGCCAGATTGACGTACGGCGCGAGCGCGGACGCCTCCCGGTGGCTGCTGGCGGGCACGACCTCGACCCGGGCGCGCCGGGCGTCCAGGTCTTCGAGCTTGTCGATCAGCGGGGCCACTTCGAAGTTCCACGAGGCCGTCGGCGCGGTGCGGACCACGTCGTCGACGGCCTTGTAGCCGATCCAGAAGTTCAGCCCGGCGAACGCCACCACCAGCGCGTACCACCTGCGCGAACGCGGCACCGCGTACGGCAGCGCGGCCAGCAGCGCCACCCCGGCGAACAGCATCGCCATCCGGGACACGTTCGACCCGATCTGCGAGTCGATCACCCAGGTCAGCAGGGTGCCGACGGCGTAGACGGCCGCGGCCGTGCGGACCGTGCGCCACTCCTTCGGGACGAGGAGGAAGACCAGCACGCCGAACGCGAAGGGCAGCGAGGTGGACCCCAGCGACATCGGCTGCGTGCCGGAGAAGGGGAACAGCCAGGTGGACACGCCCACCACGGCGACGGGCGCGAGCCCCAGCGCGTACGCCCCGGGGCGCCGCTTGTGCAGGAACAGCGCCGCCGCGACGACCCCCAGATAGAGGCCTGCGACCGGGCTGCACGCGGTGGCCAGCCCCGCGAGCGGCACGGCGACGGCCGCCTTCGCCCAGCGCTTGGTGCGCCAGCGGTGCGGCCAGCAGAAGACCGCGGCCACCGCGCCGATCGCGAACATCATGCCGAGGCCGAAGGTGACCCGGCCCGACAACGCGTTGCAGAGGAAGGCGAAGACGCCGGCGAGGGCGCACGGCAGCGGATTGCGCACCGCCCGCAGCCGCACCAGGATCAGCGCGGTCAGGGCGGCGGAGATCGTGCCGGCGACCATCATCGTGGGCCGTACGCCGATGACGGACATCAGGTACGGCGAGACGACGCTGTACGACACCGGGTGCATCCCGCCGTACCAGGCGAGGTTGTACGCGGAGTCGGGGTGCCGGCCGGCGAACTCGGCCCAGGCGTCCTGCGCCGCGATGTCACCGCCGGTGTTGGCGAAGAAGAAGAACCAGGCCAGGTGGCCGATCGCCGCGACGACCGTGGTGACGAGGACCGGGCGACGGCTCAGCCGGTCCCACGCGTCGGCGAGCACGCCGGGGGTGCGTCCCGAAGAGCCGGACGAACCGGAGCCGGAGCCCGCTGTTTCCGTCGAGCCCGCTTCTTTGGTGGAGTCCGCTTCTTCGGTCGAGCCCTGTGACGACTGCCGTATTCGCGGCCCCGTACGAGGGCCGCCACCGTCCGTGTTGGCCGGCTTCGCGGTGGTCACTGCGGCTCGTCCCCCAGTCTCGTCGTTACGGGTGTGCGGTGCGGGTGCGGTGCGGGTGTGCGGTACGGGTGCCCGCCGGGTCTTCGGCGGACCGTCCCCGTGTGACTAAGACGCCGTGCCACCTGGGGAGAGTTGCCCGTCCCGAGCCCTTCCGGGCTTTCCGGACGCTAACACGAGGAAGCCCCGGGGATCCCGGGGCTTTCTCGTCGCCGTCCGACCGCGTCAGCCCAGCCGGGTCAGCTTGTCTCCGAAACCGGGCTCCGCCAGGTCCTGCTGAAGAGCGACCGGGGCGGACGTCCTGCCCGGCCCCTTGCCCATGGAGATCTCGCCGACGACCTCGCCGGCCGCGCCCTTGTTCGGCAGGTCGCCGTCCGCGGGGCCGGTCAGGGTGAGGTCGATGGTCAGGCCGGCCCAGCCGACGGCCTTCAGCTCCTGCGTGGCCACGACGGGGACGCGGGTGCCGAAGCCGTTGTCGAGGTAGCCGACGACCTGGCCCTTCTTGACGACCGTGGTGGAGTCGACGCCCGCGCGGGCCGCCGTGATCACCTCGATGCTCTTGTTGATCGCCTTCTCGGTCTTCTTGTAGAGCGCGTCGGCGCCCTGGACGTTCATCGTGATGCCGTTGACGCGGTGCAGCTTGCCGTCGATCTCGGTGCGGAAGGACCAGAGCAGATTGCCGCCGGCGGGGGTGGTCGAACCGGTCTTGATGCCGTCCACGCCGTCCTTGAGCAGTGCCTTGTCGTTGCCGTTGCGGTACCGGTCACTGCCCGGGACGTCGACGCTCGTGCTGTCGGTGATCGACACCAGCACCTTGTTGTTCATCGCGGCCTCGGCCAGCTTCAGCTGGTCCAGCGGCGTGGAGGTGTTGTCCTTCTTGAAGCCGCTGGGGTCGGTGTAGTGGGTGTCGTTCATGCCGAGGCTCTTGGCGGCGTCGTTCATCTTCTTCAGGAACGCCTCCTCGGAGCCGGCGTCCCAGCGGGCGAGGAGCCGGGCGGCGTTGTTCCCGGAGGGGATCATCATCATCTGGATCATCTGCTTCTGCGTGAACTGCTGCCCCTCCTTCATCTTCGCCACGGACTCGGTGTCGGTCCGCTTGGACTCCTCTTCGGCCTGCTGGTCGACCGTGATCTTCGGACCGTCCTCGCCCTCCTTCAGCGGGCGGTCGCGCAGGATGACGTACGCGGTCATCACCTTGCCGACGCTCGCGGTGGGCGCCGGCTTCTGCGGGCCGTACGTGCCGATGACGCCCACGCCCTCGACGGCGACCGCCCCCTGGCCGTCGTCGGACGGGAAGGGGAGGGTGAGCTTGCTGCCGGGGACGGTGAAGGTCGGCTTGCCCGAGAGTTCGAGCTCCGCCTCGGGCAGCGGGCGCAATATCTGTGCGACCGCAAAGGCGATCATGAGGAGCAGGACCAGCGGGGTCCAGATCTTGACGCGCCGCAGGGCGGCGCGGGCCGGGGTCTCCGGGGTGTTGGTGAGTTCGGCGAGCAGGTCCAGGGGCGGACGCGGCGGCATCGGCTGCTGCGTGGTCCGCTCGGCCTCGGCCAGGCCGGCGGGGGCGGCGGCCGGGGCGTCGGGCGTCGACTTCGGCGTCGACTTGGCCTCGTCGGTGCCGCGCAGCGGGACGAAGGTGCTGGCCTTCTTCTCCGACGGGGTTTCAGGCTTGGCCTCAGCCTTGGCCTCGGTCTTGACGTCCGGCAGGGCGATCGCCTTCGTCACACCGTCCTGGGAGGACTCGTCGGCGTCCGCGCCGTCCTTCTTGGCGGCTTCCTTCTTGCCGCCCTTGGCGGTGTCCTTGCCGGCGTCCGCCTTGGCGTCGTCCGTCTTCCCGTCCGACTCCGGGCGGGGGGCGGGCGGCAGCTTGAGCGCAGTGGTGGGGCTGTCGATCGGCGCCTTGCGGGGGGCGACGAACACGGCCGTGGCCTGGTCCACGGGAGCGTCCCCGGCATCGTCGCCGGAGGTGGACTTGCCCTTCGCATCTGCATCGCCGGCGGCGTCGGAGTCGGACGGGCCGTCCGCGTCGGAGTCGGCGCCCTTGGCCGGGGCGGCCTTGCCCTTAGCCCAGGACGGGCCGTTCTTGCGGAGGGTGGTGGTGGCCGTGTCCGTACGGCGGGCGGCCTCCGCGGTCTCCTTGCGGATGACCGTGGTCGCAGTGTCGGTCGAGCCGGACTGCGCCGTCGGCTCGGCCTCGGTCTCGTCCGCGTCATCGTCGTCGGCGGATTCCGCTTCCGATTCCGCTTCGCCCTTCGAGGCGGCGGCGGGAAGCGGGGCAGAGCCGGCTGTGCGGCGCTCCGGCGCCGCTTCCGGGGCGGAGGCGGGGGCGGGGACCTCCGCGGCCTCCTGGCGCTTCTGGGCGGCGCTCAGGGGCGGCTCGGGGATCACTGCGGTCGTCTCGGTGGTCGGGTCGTCCGCCGCGGCGACGGGCGTACGCCGGAACACGGCGGTCGCGCTGTCGCCGCCCGCGCCGCCCGAATCGGCGTCGACCTCGGCGTCGTCAGCGTCGACGGCAGCCGACTCGTCACCCTTCTCGGACTTCTCAGGCTTCTCGGCTTCTGCGGGCCCTGCGGGCTTCTCGGCCTCCGCCGGCTTCCCGCCCTTCCCCGACGTCGCCGACTCCTCGGCCCCTTCGGACTCCCCCGCCCCCTCTTCCCCTGCTGCTCCCTCTGCCTTCTTCGACTTCACGGACTCTTCCGACTCTTCCGGCTCTTCCGAGCTGTCGGAGGCGTCCGGGTCGGGCGGAAGGGTGAAGACGGCCGTCGCCTGATCGGAGCGGTCGGTCAGCGCCACCCGGGGGTCACGCTCCCCCGGAGCCGTCTCCCCCGACGACTTCCGCTGCTCCGACTTCTCGGGGGACTCGCCCGCCACCGTGCCTCCTCGATGAACCATGAACCATGAACCATGAACCGTGATCTTGAACCGTGAACGTCCAGAACCGCACGCGGTTGTCCCGCGTCCGAGTACGGGGGTGGCGACGCACGTCCGAACGGGGCCCGTGTTGTCCGAACCATCTCTCAGTGTCCTGTGTGAGAACGCGCCCCCCGTGCCTAGACGAGAACGACATACCTAACGGTTCCCATACAAAGCACCCAGGCACTCTCGACAGACCAATGTGAGAGGCGTCACCCTGTCATTCATCCACGCGGGGAGGCATGGATGGGCAGGAGCCGCAGAACACTTCCGGAGGAGCTGCTGCTGCTAGCTCTGGACCCGACCACGGGTACCACAGCTCAGCCGCAGTCGCTCGACCTCGGCCTTGCCGGAGCTCAGCTAGTGGAGCTGGCTCTGGCCGGGCGGATAGCCCCAGACGGGGATCGTATCGCCGTGGTGATGCCACGGCCGACAGGAGATCCAACCTTGGACTCCGCACTGGAGCTGCTGCGCAGACGCGGCAGCCCGGTTCGCGCGGTCCACTGGATCGGCGGGCCCCGACTGGGGCTGCGCCAGATCTATCTCGCACACCTGGAGCGGTGCGGCATGGTTCACGCCGTGGCCGGCCAGATGTGCGGCGTACTGCCGACGACTCGCTACCAGGCGACGGACACGGCGATCAGTCGGGACATCAGGGCCCGGCTGGACAGCGCGATCCGCACCGGCGTACCGCCGGACCCGCGGACCGCCGCGCTCGCCGCACTGGCCCATGCGGTCGGCCTCGGCAAGCACCTCTACCCGGGCAACGAAGGCCGTTCCTCACGGTCCAGGCTTCGTGACCTGATCCGACACGACCCCATGGGCGGACTCGTGGCGCACGCCGTGATGGACGTCCAGAACGGCGTGGCGGCCCAGCCGCGCCGCAGCCCGGGCACCCCCGGAGCCGGTCGGCAGAGCGCCGGCGTCTCGATGCAGCAGCGCCGTTCGGGCATGGCCCGCGTCGCCGCGCACTGACGCCACGACGACCCCGACCACGCATCCGCACGACCCGACCGACCCACCCACCATCGATCCGAAGAACCAGAAGAACCAGAAGAACCACCGGTCCAACGAACCACCGGTCCCATGAGCCGCTGGTCCAGCGAGAACCACCGAACCACCGATCCGTCCAGGAAACACCCACCCACAGATCCGACGAAGAACCGCCCGAGCAGTCCGAGTCGACCCCCCACTGACCCGGATCGGGAGCCGCACAGCGATGCGCGGGGCAGCCGAAGCGCTGCCCCGCGCATCCGTGTGCGTACGCCCCCGGGAACACCCGCGCGAGGAACGGAAGATCGGCGGACCGGCGTGCAACGGGAGATCGGTGTGCGTCGTTTCGCAGCGCGCCCCGGACGTTTGGTGGCAGTCTGCTGAGCAGTAGATACGCTCAGCTACTTCTGTCGGAGGTGCAGTTTCCGTGGCGTCCAGTGTCAACCCCACCGTCAGGCGACGCCGATTGGGCCAGGAGCTGCGCCGGCTCCGGGAGGTCAAGGGCATGACCGCCGAGGAGGTCGCCGACCGCCTCCTCGTCTCCCAGTCGAAGATCAGCCGGCTGGAGAACGGCCGCCGCTCCATCAGCCAGCGCGACGTGCGCGATCTGTGCGGGGTGTACGAGGTCGAGGACCAGCGGGTCGTGGACTCGCTGATGCAGATGGCCAAGGACTCCCGGCAGCAGGGCTGGTGGCACGCCTTCGGCGACATCCCGTACAGCGTCTACATCGGTCTGGAGACCGACGCGGCGAACCTGCGGGTGTACGAACCGCAGGTGGTGCCCGGCCTGTTGCAGACCCAGGGGTACGCGGAGGCCGTGATCGCGGGCGCCCTGCCGGAGAGCAGCCCGGCCGAGATCGAGAAGCGCGTGACGGTGCGGCTGCGCCGGCAGGGCCGGGTGAAGGACTCCGACCAGCCGCTGCGGCTGTGGGCGGTGATCGACGAGGCGGCGCTGCGCCGGGTGATCGGCAGCCCGCAGCTGATGCGGGAGCAGTTGGAGTACCTGGTCGAGGTGGCGCAGCTCCCGCACGTCACCGTGCAGGTGTTGCCGTTCGACATGGGTGCGCATCCGGGGATCAACGGCCAGTACGCCATCCTGGAATTCCCCGACGCCACGGACTCCAGCGTCGTCTACATCGAGGGCGTCACCAGCGATCTCTATCTGGAGAAGGCGCACGACGTGCACAAGTACACGATGATGTACGAACACCTCCGGGCGCAGGCACTGAATGTGGAGCAGACGAAGTGCTTCATCGAGGGGATCGCGAAGCAGTACGCCGAAAGGTCCTGAGGTGAAACCGCGCAAGGTACACCCCCGCTAGGACCAGGGGGAAGAGGGCAACGGGATAGATCACCCGACCGGGTGACTACCTGCCACGCGCACCGGCAGCGGCGAGTAGCGTCAATGACGTACCAACAAAGCACCAACAAAGCGCATCAATGCAATGTCGGTGCAAAATCCCCCACTGCGAGTACTGCCGAAACGGAGCGACCATGGCAATCATTCAGGGTGCGACGGACACCTGGACGAAGTCCTCTTACTCCGGAGGAAACGGCGCGTGCGTCGAAGTCAAGTCCCCCGTCATGGCGGAGATTTCCGTTCGTGACTCGAAGGTCCCCGCCGGTGCGCGCATCACTTTCGCGTCCGACGCGTGGAGCGCGTTCGTGACCGAGACCGGTCGCGGCGGTTTCGCCACGGACTGACGTCCCGCTCAGCGCTGACAGAGCCCTCTCGACTGGTCCGCCGTCCTGGCCGAGAGGGCTCAGCCGTGTCCTGCTCCGTGGAGCGCGTCCCGGTTACCGCAGGACGACGTTGCGGCCCGGGCCGCCGTCGGACGTGTCCTTCCCGGGGCCGCCGATGAGGACGTCGTCGCCGCCCTCGCCGTGCAGCATGTCGTTGCCGGAGCCGCCGAGGAGGACGTCGTCGCCGTCGCCGCCCATGACGTGGTCGTTGCCCGAGCCGGCGTGCACGAAGTCCTTGCCGCCGTACGCCTCGATCATGTCGTCGCCCCGGCCGCCCCAGAACCGCTGGTCGGTGTCGTCGCCCATGAGGTGGTCGTTGCCGTCGCCGCCGTGCATGACCACGCGCCCCATGACCATGTCGTCGCCCTCGTCCCCGTACACCGTGTGGGCGCTGTGGGCGTGCACCTCGTCGTTGCCGGGGCCGCCGCGGACGGTGGCCACGCCGGGGTCGCTGGTGGCGATCTTGTCGTTGCCGTCGCCGAGGAAGACGTCGATCCGGTCCGGGCGGGCGCTGTCGGTGGGCAGTTCGCAGACCACGTAGGTCTCGTCCCCGGGTGTGAGGTACGTGCAGTGGTCGCCGGGTTCGAGCGGGACCGAGTCACGGAAGCCGATCATCCGGACCCCGGCGCCGGTGTCCCTGGAGATCACGTGGAGATTGTTGGCCTGCCCCGCGGCGGCCTTGAAGACGATGGACTGCTTCTTCCAGTCGGCACTGATGCGCGCCTTCCCGCCGGCGGCGGGCGCGGACGCGGCTGCTGCCGGAGTTGCGGCGAGGCCGGCGGCGAGCCCGGTGGCGAGCAGGGTCACGGCGATCGCGCGGGCGGTGGTCTTGTTTCGGTTCATGGGCCCTCATCTCGATGTGGGGGGTGGGCCGGCCTGTCTGCGGACGGGGACGGCTGCCGGGGGACCTGGCGAAGGTCGCGCCGGCAGCGTCCTCGTGGCCGGCCCTCCTGAGCGGGGGTCTTCGCGAAGACTTCTCCGTGGGGGTTCGTGCCCGCCCACCCGGAGGCGTGGCGGGCAGGTGCATCTCGCGCCGCGGTTCCATGGCCGTACGGACTGCCATGGGCAGCGTCGGCAGCGTACCCCTCTTGGTCTAGACCAGGCCAGCATCCCGACGCGATCACCGCGCTCAACTGTCAACGCACTGCGCTGGATTGAGCACCTGCGCCAGCTAGCGCAGCTCGTCGACGTAGCGGTCGGTGCCCGGGACCGTGGGGATGAACGGCGCCACCAGTTCGACCCTACCGAGCCCGGATTCCGCCACCTCGCCGTCCAGCCCGCCGTACCGCTCCTGCCAGCGCACCCGGGGGTCCTCCGCCAGGAACCAGAGCAGCGTGAGCCGGGTGTCCACCCCTTCGACCTGCTTGACGTACGTCATCCGGTCCCCCGGCAACGGCGTGGGCCGGAAGACGGTCACCATCGCCGCGTCCGACCCGGCGAGCCGCTTCGGCAGGTGCCGGTCCCGCAGCCACTCCAGCAGCTCGGTCCGCTGCTGCGGCCCCTCCGCGTCGATGACTTCAAGGACCAGCCCGGCGTACGGATGATCCAGCGCATGCCGATCCCGCGGCCCGGCGGCCCCGTCGCGGTACACGGTCGCCTCGTGGTCCTGGAAGGAGGTGAAGACGTGCTCCCGCTCGTGGTAGACGCGCCCGTCGCGGTTCAGCCGCTTGTTGATGCCGACGGTCCACTGCATGTGCTCGTCGTAGCGTCCCTCCGTTATCCAGTAGACGGAGAGATAGCACCCTTTCGTCATCGGCTGGGCGACGGCGGAGGCCGTCGGATACCGCAGCAGTTGCAGCTCACGGGTGGCGACCCAGCGCCGTCCGGCGTACATCCAGGGCATCGCCATGGCGCCGGCGTAGTAGTGATCGTCCTCGTACCACCGGTTGTACGCGCACTCGTGCCCCGGCGCCGGCTCCACCATGGTGATGAGCGCATGCCCCGGCCGCACCCCGTAGGGCCCGACGGCGGCGAGCTGCCCGTACGCCTCGGTGTGCGTGTCCTCGCTCATGAGAACGCCCCTTCTGTTGCGTTGCTGGACACCCAACTCTGACGGCCCATCAGCTTTCACGCCAGGCCCGTGGTCTCCCGGCGGGCGACGGGACTCGACCGCGGACAGGATGGAGTGGTCACCCCTTGGTGGCGAGGCACCGTAGTACCGCGAGGTGGCCTCCTCGCGCATCGCGATCAGCAAAGCTTGGATTCAGCGTCTAGCCACGCAAGGCCGGCATCGCGTTGAATGCGCTTCGGTTTGCAGGGGGAGGAGTGGGCTATGGATTCAACGCCGCCGGCCGACGACGGAGCACCGCCATTACCGCCGCGACCGCCCGCACCCCCCGCCCCGACTCCAGCGCCCCCGGCGCCCGCACCTGACCCCGAGCCCGATCCACCCGCGCCCGCGCCGGGACGGCGGGGCATCGGGGAGTTCGCCGCACTCGTCTCGGCGATCACGGCCGTCGCCGGTCTGCTGTTCGGATTCTTCGGGCTGCCCAGCGTGGTGAACTCGCCGACCGCCAAATCCGTGACCGTCACGGAGACCGTGACGGCCACGACCACAGCCACGGCCACCATCGAGACCTCGCCCAAGGTGCCGGCCGACGGCGGCCCCTCGCAATCGCCCGCGGTCCCTCCGCTGCCGTCGGGACAAGTCGCACTGAGCGACCTCACTCCGCTCGGGAGCTTTCCCGACGATGAGTTCAGCCTGCAATCCGTGACGCTGGGGGGCAAGTCGTACCCCAACGCCATGGTCGAAACGTACCCCTGTCAGCCCGGCGCCGAGTACAGCATCAACCAGCGGTACAAGAAACTCACTCTCACCGCAGGGCTCGACGACAACGCCGTGGCCGTCAAAGGGAAGCTACTGATCATCGGGGACGGGAAGACCCGCAAGAACATCATGCTGGAGGTCAACAAGCCACAGACCGTTTCGGTGGACATCACCGATGTGGTCAAACTTGCCATAAACGCCGACATCAGCGACGGCAGTTCCTGTAACGACGACGGTGTCGTCGTCGCGCTGGCGAATGCGGTGCTGACGTCCTGACGAGGCGAACAGAGACCACCGGCCTCACCGTGCGCGCCCTCGCCCGTGCAGTCCGGGGGTGGCTGCCGGACTCCGCCGACATCGCCGGCGCCTTCGCCAGCGTCCTGACGGAAGGACGGCGATCATGACCAGTGCAAGCGGAGCTGAACTGGAGCAGCGCGCGCAGGAGCTACGAGACGAACTGGCAGCCGTCGTGACGCGGACCGAGGGGTTCGAAGGGTGGCACCACGCCGTGAGCGCCGTTCCCCGGCACCGGTTCACGCCCGGGTTCTTTCTGCCGGCGGAAGCACCGCCGCCGCAGGGCATGACCAGATGGGAGCCCGTGACTTCCCGCCTGAGCCCGGAACGGTGGCTCACCGCGGCCTACGCCGACCAGACCCTCGTCACCCAACTCGACGGAGAAGAACCCGACTGGGAGGCGCCGCACCCCCACGACGGCGGCTCCCCCACCTCCTCGTCCACCCTGCCGTCCCTGGTCCTGCGGATGTGGCAGGACGCGGACCTGGCGGACGGCCAGGACATCCTGGAGATCGGCACCGGCACCGGCTACTCCACCGCGCTGGCCTGCGAGCGCTACGGGTCGGCCGCCGTGACCTCCTTGGAGGTCGACACCCGGCGCCTCGAACAGGCCGCCGAAGCGTTGTACGGTCTCGGCTACGCCCCGGACCTCGCCGTCGCGGACGGCCTCCACGGCTACTGGCCTTCAGCGCCCTTCGACCGGATCGTGGCCGCCTGCTCCGTGCGTACCGTCCCCCGAGCGTGGCTCGCCCAGACCCGTCCCGGCGGGAAGATCCTCACCACCATCGGCGGCTGGCAGTTCGCCTTCGGCCGCGCTCTCCTCACGGTCCACGACGACGGCACCGCCAGCGGCCCCCTGCTACCGGGCACCGTCTCCTTCATGCTCGCCCGTCCCCATCAGGCGCCTGCGTTCGGAAACCCCGCCCATTGGGGGTCCCTCCTTGCCGACGCGCGCCCCACCCCGGCGCAGCACGGAACCGACTGGCTCACCGATGCCACGGTGGAGGCGTTCTTCACCCGCTTCCTCGTCCAGTCGGCCCTGCCCACCACCCAGGTCACCACCGTCGACGGCACGACGTACCTGATCGACGTCACGACCGGTTCGACAGCCGCCCTCACCTCTGACGGCGACGAACCGCACGTCAGGCAAGCCGGCCCGGAGCGCCTCTGGGAGCGGGTGGAGCACGTCCTCGAAGCCCACGCCGCAGCGGGCCGGCCGGGTCCGGAGGCGTTCTGTCTCACCGTCGACGCGAACGGGCAGCATCTCGTCCACCCCGGCATGCCGGTCATTTCGATGCGGTGAAGCCCGGCGGACGACAGCTGCGCCCCGTACGGCGGTTCCGTACGGGGCGCAGGGGCGATCCGGTGTTGCGCGCTTACGCGTCGGCGGCCCGGGCGAGGGCGACGAGTCCCGCGAAGGCGCCGGTGGAGACGAGCAGGACCGGGCCCGTGGGGCGCTTGCTGTCGCGGAGCGGGACGACGCCGGTGGTGGGCGCGTGGTCGGGGGCCCATTCGACGCAGGATCCGCCGTTGTTGCTGTAGGAGGACTTGACCCAACGGAGAGACTTGGTCATCACGTTCCTCTTCTTGGTGTTTTACACCTCGACCGTCTTGGCGAGGGCGACGAGGCCCGCGAAGGCATCCGCAGAGACCAGCAGCACCGGGCCCGTGGGGCGCTTGCTGTCGCGGACCGGGACGACGCCGGTGGAGGACGTGTGCGACGGGGCCCACTCGATGCACTGACCGCCGTTTTCGCTGTAGGAGGACTTAACCCAACGGAGGGACTCGGTCATTACGGGGTGCCCTTTCGTACCTGATCGATCATGGTCAGGGATTGCGCCTGGGGAAGTGCGTACTTCTGCATGTGATGGTAGTCCGTCAATATTGGCGCGACGAACCTTCCGTCACGCTCCACATGCCCCCGGGCAGCGGACTCGGCGTAGAAGACCAGCGAGCGATCCGGCAATGTGGCAACCGTGACGGGCAGGCTGAACGGTCGCCGAGCCCCCATCGCGAAGTCTGCTACCTGAAGTGCGGTGTTCGGGCGATCGGCGAACTCAAGCAGTCGTGACAACTGGGCGTGCATCACCTCCGGTTCACCGACCGGTCGACGGATGCAGCTCTCGTCCAGGACCACGAGGACCAACGGCGGTGGAGTTCGGGCGAGCACCGCTTGGCGTTCCGCGAGGAGTGACACCCGCTCGTGCGCCTGGGCAGGCGTGATCGCTCCCCGCTTGACCTGTTCCTGCGCGAGCGCCGAAGCGTACTCAGGCGTCTGGAGCAGACCCGGGACGACACCCACTTCGTACAGCCGGATCTCAACCGCCCGGCTCTCGTACCCCACGTACTCGGGAAACCCCTCCAGCAACGCACCGTGCTTCAGTTCGCGCCACGCACGTTCGAAAGTGTCCCCGGTGCCTTCGAGACCGAAGGCGACGTCAGTAGCACGCGAAAAGGGGAGACTTGGAGTCTTGCGTCCGGTTTCGATCGCCGAGATGTGCTTGCCCGAGTAGCCCATCAGCGCCCCGAGTTCGTCCTGCCTCAATCCCCGCGCCTCACGCAAACTGCGTAACCGCGCCCCGAACGCCGCCTGCGGCGAAGCATTCGGATTCAGCTCCTTGCGATTGACCAAGGTGCCCTCCCACCGAGGTTCCGTTGAAGAGTGAGCCCAGCCTAGGTCACGCTGACAGCCCTTGGTAGTCGCTTCGCTACAGAGAGGAGTGGTCATGTCTGACCCCAGCGCCGAACTCCCGGTCGGCGCGCTCGCCTACGACACCGAGACCAACGCGCTCGGCGTCGTCATGGAGGCGTACCGCAACTACTACGCACTCCGCCCGCCCCGCGGCGGGATCGAGTGGGACGCTCCGCGCGACGTCATCCGGCCCGCCACGGTCGTCGATCAGATCGCGCCCGTGCTCGCCGAGCGGAACGCCAACAGCAGGCAGGGACTGTGAGGCCCCGGCGTCCGGCCCGGCAGCGGAACTGCGCCGCGGTCGTCGCGCTGCCGGCCGAGTTGATGCTGGACGCGCTCGAAGTTCGGGGGCCGGGCGGGAGCGAGGAGGTCGCCACCGTACTCGTCTGCGAACTCGGCGAACACTCCGAACAGGCCGAGCACGCGGGCGACGCGCACGCCGCGCTCGTACGGCCGTTACCGATACCCCACCCCGGCAGCCTGTGGGCCCGCTGGCGCGACGGGGTCGAACCGGAAGAGCTGGTGATGCTCGCCGACTGCAACACGCCGAACGGCGCACCCCCCGGCCAGGACGACACCTGCTTCCTCCCCCTCGGCCACACCGGCCGGTGCTCCTTCGAGATCGACTACCCCTGAAGCCACACAAGCCGCCCGCCCCCGAGGGCACTGCCCCGGCCCCGGGGGCGGGCACCACGACGCCCGCTCGGTCGCGCCAGGGCAAGGGCCGCGGCCGGGCGGGCTCGTGGGTTCCTTCCGCGGGTGGGGCGCTCTACCCTGACGGGCCGTCAGGTCAGTTCCCGAGCCCGGAGGTGTCCGATGCTGTTGCAGGGAAAAACCGTGGTCGTGTCCGGCGTCGGTCCCGGGCTCGGGCAGCGGGTCGCGGCGGCCGTCGTGCGGGACGGGGGACGGGCCGTACTCGGGGCGCGTACGGAAGCGAACCTCGCCTCGGCGGCGCGGGAGATCGACCCGGAGGGGGGCCGCGCCGCGTACCGGCGCACGGACATCACGGACCAGGCCCAGTGCAACGCCCTCGCCGCGCTCGCCGTCGATACGTTCGGCGGGATCGACGCCGTCGTGCACGTCGCCGCGCTGGACACCCTCCTCGGCGGACTGGCCGACGCCGACGAGGACTTCGCCGACTGGCGGCAGGCCGTGGACGTCAATCTGCTCGGCACCCTGCGGATGACCCGCGCCTGCCTGCCCGCGCTCAAGAAGGCCGGGGGCGGCGCGGTCGTCTTCATCGGGACGCAGTCGGCGGTGGCCGCGCCGACGCAGGTGCAGCAGACGGCGTACGCCGCGTCGAAAGGCGCGCTCACCTCGGCGATGTACTCGCTCGCGCACGAACTCGGGCCGGACCGGATCCGGGTGAACACGGTCGTGCCGGGGTGGATGTGGGGGCCGCAGGTGCAGGCGTACGTACGGTACGCGGCGCAGGCGGAGGGCGTGCCGGAGGCCACGGTGCTGGACCGGCTCACGGAACGGATGGCGCTGCCCGCGCTCGCGACGGACGGGGACGTGGCCGACGCGGCGGTCTTCCTGGCCTCCGACCGCGCCCGGGCGATCACCGGCCAGTCACTGCTGGTGAACGCGGGCGAGCTGATGCGCTGACGCGGGTGGCTACGTGGCCTCCGACTCCGCGCGTTCCAGGGCTGCTTCCAACGCGGCCCAGTAGGGCGTGTCGAGCTGCTGAACGTCGACACCCGGAGGCAGCATCTCCTCCCTCACCTCGTCGTCCCCGGGAACCAACAGAAAGCGGAGCTTGGGGAACTCAGCCAGCCACCGCTCGCCCGTGTCGGCGTAGCCGGACGGGAGCCAGAGGTGGGTGAGGAGCTTGGGATCGAGATGCTCGACCAGCTCGCTGACGCCGTACTCGAAGTTGACTTGGACCCGCTCCCGGCCACCCAGCTCCCGCAGCGCCTTGAGGTGGTCCACGGAGTGAAGGGTGAAGTACAGGCCCCTCGGGTCGAGGTGGGCCAGGATCTGTGCCGCGTACCGATCGGTGTCGAACCGGTCCCACCCCCAGGCGAGTTGCCGCCGCACGCTCAGGGACGGATGGTCCCGGTAGCGGACGAGCACAGCAAGCGCTGCGTCCGTGCCGATGTACGAGGCGGCCGACATCACGAACACGGCCTCCTCCTCCGTCAGCCCCTCCGGGCCCGGCAGCAGCCGGGCCACCAAGGACCCGCCGGCCTCGGCCAGCTTCCGCGCCATCACCCCGTTCAGCGGCGGGATGAGGTCCGCGACCAGGCCCTGAGTCCGCTCCACCACCGCGGGGTCGATCTCCAGCGCCTGGTCCAAGCAGGACGCGGCGAGGAGGATGCGGCGCAGGGCGTTCTCCGTCGGCACGCTGCGGTCCAGGAGGCCGTTCACGATCCGCGCCCGCTCCCCCGGCCGTCCCAGCGCGACCGCCATCCGTACGACGTCCTCCCACAGGTCGTCGTGCGCGCGGTCCAGCAGCAGCGGGAAGTCGCCCTCCTCCACCAGGGCCTTCGCCGCCAGGTAGTCCTGGAAGGTGCGGTGGACGAAGTCGAGGCGGCCCGCGGCCGGCTCCCGGAGCAGGCCGGAGCGTTCGGTGAGGTGGCGCAGGACGCGTTCCGGGGGCTCGGGGACGTGGCTCATGTACGTGAGCGAGCGCGTGAGCTGGGCGAGGGCGTCCTCGCGGGACATCTCGGAGCGGCCGTTGCGCACCAGCCAGTGCGCCAGCTTCTGGAGCAGCGCGATGCTGGTGTCGGAGGACAGGCGCAGTTCGCCGTCCGTCGCCACGCCGCGTTCCACGTCCCGCCGCTCCAGCAGCATCCGCAGCGCCGCCTCGTACAGCTCCTTGCGGCCGTGCGGGAGGAAGCCGTGGCGTTCGCGGTGCAGTGCGCACAGCAGGCCACACATCAGGGGGTTGACGGCGAGACGGCCGAGGTCGTCGTTGGTGTGGACGGCGTCGATGAGCGCGCCGGCGAGGGCGTCGTCCGCGCCGGCCGCGGCGTGCCAGCGGCGGACGAAGCGTTCGACCTCCGTGCGCTGCATGGGGGCGAGGGTGAGTCCGGTGAAGCGTTCGCCGGTCAGCCAGTCGTCGGCGACGGAGAGCGGGCGGGTGGTGACCAGCCACAGGTTGCCGGGGAACTCCGCCATCAGCTCCCGCATCCAGCGACGGGTCGCGTCGCGTTCGCGCTGCGGGATCTCGTCCACGCCGTCGACGAGGAGCAGCGCGCGGCCGGCGCGCAGCACGCGGTCCACCCAACCCTTCGGCTGGGAGCCGGCGATGGCGGAGCGTACGGCGTGCAGGAACTCGTCCGGGGTCGGCGGCTGCCCGTCGCGCAGCACCCGGCGCATCGGCAGCACGAACGGCACCCGGCCGATCAGGTGCGACAGGTGCCCGCCGAGTACGGCGAGGTCCTGGCGGGCGGTGACGACCGCGAGCCACTGCACGAGGGTCGTCTTGCCGGAGCCCGCGGCGCCGCGCAGCAGGACGCGGCCCTGGCCGGCGAGGGCGTGTTCGGCCGGCAGCGCCACCGGGGCTTCCACGGGCCCGTCCGCCGTGACTTCCAGGGAGACGTACGCGGCGTCCAGCGGCCACTCGCGGGCGTGGTTGAGGTCCAGCCCGTAGATCGTCAGTTCGCCGTGCTTGCGCTGTACGTGTTCGGCGTAGCGCTGCTCGAAGCGGGTGTCCACGGCGAGCGGGGACGGGTTGCGTTCCAGCAGCAGATCGGTGGCGGCGACGAGCCGTTCGACCGCGCGGGACTGCTCGACGAGGGTGCGGGCGACGAAGGTGGAGCGGGTGGTGAAGAACTCCAGGACGTGCAGGCAGGCGGAGTGCAGCAGGGGATCGAAGTACGCGGCGGCCTCGGCCGACAGGCCCGCGGGGCGGGTGAGGCGGGCGGCGAACTCCTGATGCCCCAGGCGTACGGCCTGCACGTCGTCCATGTCGAGGTCGCCGAGGCTGTGCAGGGCGGTCGTCAGGGCGTCGGTGAGCTCGTCGCGTATCCGACCGTCCGGTGCTTCGTTGGGGCCGTACGCGTCGGCGGCGCGGGCGACGAGCACGGCGGCGAGCTTGCGCAGCCCCTTCTCGTCGAGGGTGCGCCGTTCGCCGCGGAAGGACACCAGGGCGGCCAGCCGCACCGGTTTGTCCGCCAGCCCGGCGCCCGGCTCGCCCGGCACGAACAGTTTCCTGATCAGCGGGGCCAGGGCGCTGGACGCGAGGCGGACGGCGAGGGTGGAGGCATCCATGGCGGGATGCTAGCCAACCTCCCGGGCGGGCACGTCGGTTGTCGCGATGTCGGCGGTGGCCGTGCGGTCCAGGTAGAGCAGGCTGACGAGTTCGCCCCGCGAGGTCACTCCCGTCTTCTCGAACACGGCCTTCACGTGGTCGCGGACGGTGTGCGGGGACAGCAGCAGCTCGGCGGCGATGCCGGCGGTCGGCAGGCCGCGGGCGATCCGGGCGCAGACCTCCAGCTCCCGCTCCGACAGGTCGAAGGCGTCGGCGAGCAGGGGCAGGACGTCGGAGGGTTTGGCCGGCTCCAGGACGACGGCGGTGCCGGCCGGGCGCAGCGCGGTGGCGTGGCACACCAGCCAGGCGCCGTCGCGGGTGCGCAGCCGCAGGCGTACGGGGTCGGTGGCGCCGGCGCGGGCCCGGAGGGTGAGTCCGCGCAGCCAGGCGGGGACGGGCGGGCCCGGCGCCGCGGCGGGTTCGCGGGGGCCGTCGGGGAGCCGGTCGAGGTGGTGGTGGGCGGCGTCGTTGGCGGAGACCAGGGCACCGGAACCGTCGAAGACCAGCAGACCGGGGCCCGAGGGGGCTGCGTCGGGGGGCGCTTCGGGGCGCTGGGCGGCGTACGAACGCAGTCGGCGCGCCAGCGGGGTGACGAGCGAGGCGGCGAGCGCGGTGTCCGCGGCGTCGAAGGCCCGGCGGCCCTCGGCGCGGAAGAGGCTGACGGTGCCGTGGGGCCGGCCGTCGAGCGCCAGCACGACGCGTAGTTCGTCGTGGAGCCCGCGGGCGCGCAGGAAGTGCCGGTACAGGGGGCTGCGTTCGGGTGCTCCACCGGTGGTGTGGTGCAGTCCGGCGACGGGCACGGCGCGCCGCGCCAGCTCGCCGTAGCGGTTGATCCGCTCCGTGGACAGCTCGATGTCCCAGTACGCGGCGCAGCCGTGGGCGTCGGCGTGCTCGGCGTGGACGGGCGCGGTCATCAGGCCCGTCTCGGGGTCGGTGGCCCGCCACACGGCCGCGTCGTACGGCATGAGGCGGCGCAGCCGGGTGGAGGCCGCGACGAAGAGGGCGAGGGGGTGCGGGGCGCGTTCGGCACTGCGGAGCAGTTCGGCGCGGGCGGCGGTGGTCGCGGGACGGGAGCGGGCGGTGCGGGCCGTGCGGGCCGGGGGCACGGAGGCGAGCGGTCGACGGGCGGGGCGCGGCGCTCCGTGCGGTGGCTGGTGCGGGCGCATGCAGCCTCCCGGCCGTTGGCGGTGTAGTCGTCGCAACAGGGTCGCGGCTGCGGGTATTCCCCGCCCCCGGCCCCCTCTCCACCCCTCAGTTGAGGGATGGGAACGCCGACGTGCGCTCCGCAGACTCCTCCGTGTCCATCCACCGGCCTCTTTGTTGAGGGAACGGAGTCCAGCGCCCATGCCCGTCGATGCGTCCTCCCGGAAGCCAGCGCCGCACAACTCACCCCACTCGCCCGAACCCGTCGGGGCGGGTTCCGGTTCACGTTCCGGTCCGAGCGCCGTGTCCGTGGGCGTACGCCTCGGGGCGCTGTTCGGGCCGGCCGTCTTCGGCGTGACCGCGGCCGGGATCGCGCTGCCCGACGTCGGCCGGGCGCTCGGCGCGAGCCCGTCCGCCACGGCCTGGGTGCTCACCGTGCACGCCCTCGCCCTCGGCGTCGGCACCGCGCTCGCCGGGCGCCTCGCGGACGTCCGCGGCATACGTCCGGTGCTGCTCGTGGGCGTGCTGCTGCTCACCGCCGGCACCGCGGTCTGCCTGGCCGCGCCCGGCATCGGCGCCCTCGTCACCGGGCGGTTCCTGCTCGCCGCGGGCTCCGGTGCGCTGTCGGCGGCGGCGCTCGCGCTCACCGCGGCGTCCGCGCCCGAACGGCGTGGTCCGGTGCTCGTCGTCTTCGGCGCGACGATGGCCGTCTTCTCCGCGGGCGCCACGCTCGCGGGCGGCGTGGTGACGGAGTGGCTGACCTGGCGGCTCACGCTGGTGCTGCCGGTGCTCTCCGTCCTCGCCCTGCCGTTCGTCCTGCCGCTGGTGCCGCGCACGGGGGTCGCGGCAGCGGGCGGGCGTTCCGTCAGCTCCGTGGACGGCTTCGGGGCGGCCCTGTTGACCGTGACCGCGGGGTCCCTGCTCGTCCTCGTCCAGTCGTCGGCGCTGTCGCTGTCCACGGGCGCGGTGGTGGTGACCGCGGCCCTGCTGGTCGTCTCCGCGCTGCTGCTCGGGCGGCGGATCGTGGTGCGGCCGGACGGCTTCGTGCCGCGGGCCACCGTCGCCGACCCGCTGTTCGTCCGGGCCGCGATCACCGGCGCCGGTGTGTACGCGGGCCTGTTCGGCGCCATGTACGCGGTGCCGCGGCTGCTGGTCGGCGACTTCGGCTGGAGCGTGCTGGCGGTCGGCGGCTGGCTGCTGCCGGGCGCGGTGCTGGGTGCGGTGCTGTCCCGCTACGCGGGGGCCGGGCTGGCGCGCGGCAACGCCACCCGCGGCACCGCGCTGTTGGCGGCGGCGTCCCTGATCGGAGCCGTACTCCTGGCCCTGACCGGTGTCGTCGACGGCCGGCCGGGGGTCGCGGTGGCGGGGGCGTCCTTCGGGTTCGCCGCGATGTCCGTGACGCAGGTCGTGGCCACGGGCGTGCTGTCGGCCCGGCTGGAGCCCCGACGGCGCGGCGGTGCGCTGGCCCTGCTGAACCTGACGTTCTTCGTCGGCGGCGGCATCGGCTCGGCGGTCGCGGGCGCGCTCGCCACCTCGCTCGACGCGGACCGGATCGTGCTGGTCGTCGCGGTCTTCCCGCTGATCGGCGGGGTGGCGGCACCGCTGTTGGGACGTGCGGCGGCGCGCGGCTGAGTGGTTTCGCCGACTGTTCATCCGGAGCACGCCCGTTGGATGGGCGCGCCGTTGACGATGTCTGCATGAGCGACCGCATCAGCGCCCTGATCTCGGCCTTCGGCGTGCTCCCCGGCACGCTCTTGTTCGTCGGGTCCCTCACCCAGTACCGCTCCGGGGCGTCGCCCCTGTGGGTCGTGGCGGGCTCCGCGATCCTGCTCCTGGCCGTGTACGCGCTGGTGCGGGACGTACGGCGACTGCGCGGGCGTACGTCCTGACCGGCGGCGGCCCTTTACCTCCGGCGTAATCGCCCGTCCGTCCTTCCCGCGGCAGGATCGGGCACATCGAAGGGTTCACAGGCCCACAGGGTCCACAGGGGAGAACGCCATGATCACGAGTTCCACCGGCACCACGCCGCCCGCCACCGCCCCGTCCGTCGCCGAGCAGACCCGCGCCGTCGTCCAGGAGTTCATCCAGGCCCGGCTCGCCGGGGACGCCGAGCGGCTGACCGCGCTCTTCGCCGACGAGGTCGACTGGCTCCTGGCGGAGAACCCGGCCGTGCCGTGGATCCGGCCCCGTTCCACCGCCGCGGAGTGCGCGGCCCAGGCCGCGGAGCTGGCGGCGCACACCGTCCCCGAGGACGCCCGCACCACGCTCGACGCGTTCCTCGTCGACGGCACCGACGCCGTCCTGATGGGCCACCTGTCCGGCACCGTGCGGGCGACGGGCAAGACCTTCGAGGGCCCGTTCGCGCTGCGCCTCACCGTGGAGGACGGCCGGATCACCCGGCACCACCTCTACGAGAACAGCCTCTCGGTCGCGGCGGCGTGCACGCCGTGACGCCCGTACGGACGTCACGCGTCACGCGTCACGCGTCACGCAGGCTCGTCAGGCCCGGGGGTAGCGGGCCAGCCACCCCGGCGACGTGACCGTGGGGCTGTGGAGCGCCGGGCCCTGGGTCATCTCCATCGAGAAGTCGTCCGCCAGCTCCAGCACCGTGGGCCGGCCCTCCAACTCCGCGAGCCAGGCAGGCGGCAGCGCGGTCTCGCCGTGCAGCGCGCCCAGCAGTGCGCCCGTGAGGACGCCGGTGACCTGGGACGGGCCGTCGTGGTTCACCGCCAGGCGCAGGCCGTGGCGGACGTCCTCGGCGACCAGTGCGCAGTACACCGCGATCGACAGGGCGTCCTCCGCGTGGTGGCCCTCGCCGAGTTCCGCGACGCGGGACGGGCTCGGGATGCCCTGGCGCACGGCGCCGAGCGCGTGCTTCAGGCCGTCCGTGACGGGCTGGTGGCCGGGGCGGGAGCCGATCTGCGCGAGGGCCCGCTGCACGGCGGCGTCCAGGGTCTCGCCGCGCGCCAGGCCGTGCACGACGACCGCGTACGCGCCCGCCGACAGGTACGCCGTCGGGTGGCCGTGGGTCTGCGCCGCGCACTCCACCGCCAGTTGGCACACCAACTGCGGCTCCCAGCCCACCAGCAGCCCGAACGGCGCCGAGCGGGCGAGGGCCCCGGCGTCGCGGGCGGTGGGGTTCTTCGGGGTCTCCAAGGTGCCCAAGGTGTCGTCGCCGAGGCCGAGGAGGCTGGCCTTGGGGGCGTCCCGGCAGGCGTACAGCCACTCCTCGCGGGCCAGCCAGCCGTTGTCCTTGCGGCGCTCGTCGGGGCCCCAGTCGCGCTGGGTCGCGGCCCAGCGCAGATACGCGCGGTGGACGTCCGTCGGCGGGTGCCAGGCGCCGGTGTCCCGGCGGACCTGGGCGCGGATCAGGCCGTCCACGGTGAAGAGCGTGAGCTGCGTCGCCGCGGTGATCGCACCCCGGCGGCCGTGGGCCGGCACGAGGTCGGTGACGCCGTCCGGGCCGTGCGCCTGCTGGATCTCCTCCACCGTCAGCGCCGTCACTCCGGCACCGAGGGCGTCGCCGACGGCGGCGCCGAGGAGCGCGCCGCGCACCCGGGAGCGGAAGTCCTGCTGCTCGGCACGCCCCCAGACGCCCGTGGCCACTGTGCTCACCGTGCGCCTCCCTCGACGTGTGCTGCTCGACTGCCGTGCTCTCGTGCCGTACGGCGCGTGCCGTACGCCGTGCTGCGAGCCCGTGTGCGGATGCGGCCGTACGCGCGCCCACCCGTTTGCGTGCCCGGCGCAGCACTGTAATCGAACGAGATGGAACCCCACCCTCAGTGCGAGACACCTCACGCTTTCCTCCGCACGTCGACCGCGCGAGCGTCACGCCCCGCGGCACGCGTCCGCGGACGTCAGGCGTCAGTGCCGGGGCCGCGCGCGGGCGTGCGCGCCAGCGCCTGCGCCAGCTCCCGCGCCTCCGGCACCGCCGCGAACGCCGGCTCGGCCAGGACCGCCAGTGCCCCCGCCGCCTCCCCCAGCTCCACCATCCGGCGCACGTCGGCGAGTGCCGCGCCGGTGCGGCCGTGGTGCAGATGCGCCGCGGCCCGGCGCGCCAGGGCGGGCGCCGGGTCCGGGTTGACCTCCACCAGCCGGTCGAGGTCGACGAACTCGGCGTCCACGTCACCGCGTTCCCGGTGGATCTCGGCCCTGCGCAGCAGCGCCCACCCGTACGCGGGGTTGCGGTCGATCGCGTCCGCCAGGTCCGCCAGGGCCGCGTCGACCTGGCCGAGGCGGTGCCGGGCCATGGCCCGACTGCCGAGCGCCCAGGTGTAGTCGGGGTTCAGGAGCAGGGCGCGGTCGAAGAGGGCGACGGCCTCCTCGTACTGCTCGAAGTGGCGCAGGGTCTCGGCGTGGGAGGCGACGACCCAGGCGTTGTCCGGCTCGATCGCGCCGGCGGCGGACGCGTCGGCGAGCGCGCCGGCCCGGTCCCCCAGCGCCCGTTTCGCGTCGGAGCGCGCCACCAGGGCCCAGGCGTACCGGGGGTTGGCGGCGACGGCCCGGTCCAGGTCGGCCAGCGCCTCCTCGTGCCGGCCGAGCCGGTGCTTGACCAGGCCCCTGCTGGCGGTGGTCCGCGGCGCGTCGGGGTCGTGCGCGAGGACGACGTCGTACGCGGCGAGGGCTTCCTCGTACTGCCGGCCCAGGCGCAGGTTCTCGCCGAGTTCGTGGTGGGCGGTGACGGTGTCCGCGCCGAGCGCGATCGCGGCCCGGCAGTCGGCCGCGGCCTCGTCGAACGCGCCGAGCCGGTGGTGGTCGCGGGCGCGCACCAGCAGGGCGCGGCAGCGGGTCGCGTCGTCCGCCTCGGCGCGGTCGACGACGACGCCGAGCAGTGCGGTGCAGCGCCGGGACTCGTCGGCGACGGCCGCCAGGCACGCGGCGCCCAGGGCGCGCAGGGAGTCGCTGTCGGCGTCCGTGCCGGCGTCGGCGACCGCCGCGGCCCACTGGCGGGCGGCGGCCGGCGACGCGTGGGCGGCGGAGACGCCGTCCCGCAGGGCGGCCGGCAGCCCGGTGCGCGGGCGGGCGCACAGCCGGTGGTACACCTCCTCGACGCGCGCGGCCCGCCAGGCGTCCACCGTCCACAGCCCGGCCGCGTCCTGCCCCTCGGCGTCCTCCCCGCCCGCTTCCTCCGCCGCCCAGTTCGCGTACGCCTCCGCGAGCCGGGTGTGGGCGGCGCGCCAGCGCTGCGGGGAGCGGTTGCGCTGGAGCCGCAGCATGGGGTCGCGTACGACGTCGTGGTAGCGGGCCCGGCCGCCGCGGTCGCTGACGAACGGCAGCCCGAGCAGCCAGCCGAACAGCCCCTCCGCGTCGTCCTGTGCGTCCGGCGCTTGCTGTGTCGCCACGGCGAGGACGTCCTCGTCGAGGTGGCGCGGCAGCGCGCCGTGCAGCGCCGCGGACCTGCGCCGGGCGTCGTGCTCCCACTTCAGGAAGCGCTCGACGGCGGTGGCGCTGGGGTCGTCGATGCCGCCGGGCCGCCCGGCGTTCTCGGCGAGCATGGACACCAGCACCGGCAGCCGGCCCGACAGCCGCAGCACGTCCCGTACGACGTCCTCGTCCCGCACCTCCTTGGCCGCCAGCAGCTCGCGCGCCTCCGCGTCCGTGAACGGCGGCAGCGGCAGCTCGGTGACCAGTCCGGCGTGGTCGCCCCAGACGGCCGGATCGGACGGGCGCTGCCCGCAGGTGGTGACGACGACGTTGCCCGGAAGCTGCCCGTACGGCCCGCCCAACGGCCCCGGCCCCGCCAGCAGCCCGCGCAACCAGGGGTCGAGGAGGGGCCCGGTGCGCTCGTACGTGTCGAAGAAGAGCGCCACCCAGGGCACCTTGGCCGCGACCCGGTCCGCCTCGTCCGCGAACACCGGGCTGATCACCCGCACCGGGTCCAGCACCAGCTGGACGTCCTCCGCCCTGCCGAACTGCCGCATCAACACCCCGCGCAGCTGCTCCGCCCCCTCCACGAGCCGCACCGGATCCACCGCACCCCCGACCCCGGGCAGCACCGCCCCGACCCCGACGAGCGACGCCTGGGCGACGAGCGCGGCCCAGGGGTTGGGCCCGGCGGGCGCGCCCGCGTCCGGCGCGTACAACGCGGCGGCGGCCGACTCGGCCTCGTACCGCCGCTGCCGGTACGTCGCCAACAGCTTCTCCACCGGCTTGAGCTGCTGCCCCTGCGCCGCGAACTGCCCGCAGATCCCCTCCAGCACCTCCGGCACCGCGCCCGCGGACTCGTCGAGCACGGCGGTCAGCGCCCCGCGCTCCCGCGCGAGCTGCGCGAACCTCCGCACGAGGGACGACTTGCCGACGCCGGCGTTGCCGTGGACGTGGAACAGGAAGCGGGCATCCGGCGCGTCGGCCCCCGCGTCCAGGTTCGCCGCGTACGCCCGCAACTCCTCCGCACGCCCCACGAACGCTCCTTGCGCCCGACTCTGCCCGCGCCCGCTCCGTCGCCCGCCCCCGGCAGCACCACTCATGTGATCAGTGTGTCAGCCGGGGTGGCGGACGTCAGGTCGACGGCGAGGGGGCGGGGACGGCCGGGCCACCGGCGGACCAGAAGTCGGAGCGCACGTTGGGATAGGGCGCGCCGTTGTGCGAGTAGTCCTCGCCGTTGGAGTCGGAGGCGGGGGGCGGGACGTCGGACGGCTTGACGCAGGGGGTTCGCACTTCGAAGAACGCCTGCCCCTTGTCTCCGATGGTCAGTCGGATGGACAGTCCCTCAGGAGAGAGCGCAAAGATCGCAGGGTGCCGCTTGTCCGGGTTGACCGAGGTGATCTCGTACCCACTCTTCTTCCAGAACCGTTCCGTCATCCCGAGGAAGTTGCCCCGCCGTTCCTCCGAGATGATCGTCATCACCGTGCGGTTGCGGATCACGTTGCACTCTCCCGTGATGCTCGCACTGTGTGTCCACTCGACCTCCGGAACGAACGCAGCCAACGTCGCGTCCAGCATCACGTCAGCCTTCTCGGCCACTTCCTTCATGGTGATGTCCATGACGGGCTCCTTCGGCTCGTTCTCACCCTCCAGCAGTCCACAACTGCTGACCAGTGCTCCGACCAGTGTCACCACCATTGCCGTACGGACCGCACGGCCTGCCTGCCTCACCGATGCTCCTCTTTCGTGATGCCGTACCTGCCCGACACGATGCGGGCGATGTTCTCCGCGGACCGGTTGTCCGTATCCGGGTTGAAGTACTGGGAGTGGGCCGTGAGGTGCTCGCCCGGCGTGAAGGGGTGCGGTCCGTCTCCCACAAGAAAGCGCTGAGCCCCGAACGCCTTGCTGGCGGGGTCCTTGCCGAAGTAGATGTCGTCACCGTCGTAGCCGACCAGGGCCGCGCCGACGGCCGGGCCGGGGCCCATCCCCGCCACCTCGCCCTTCGAGGGCAGCTTGGTCACGATGTCATTGTCGGCGGACCCCACGTACACCCGCTCCGGCGGCACACCGAGATCGGCCGCCTTGTCGACACCCACCCCCGGGCTGCCGACCAGGATGATGTCGTCCACTCCCGGGATTCCCCCCGACTGCTTGGCCGCGGTGCCCACCGTGAGCGAGCCGTAGGAGTGGCCGATGGCGGTCACGTGCGGGTCGTCGTGCTGGCTCGTCGCGGCCAGGCCGGCCATGAAGTCGTTGTACGCCGGTGCACCGCGGTCGGCGTCTGCCGTGCTCATAACGTCGATGTTCTGCGGGGCGTCGTACCCGAGCCAGACGATCGACGCGGTGGACTTGTCGAACTCCCGGGCGCCCATGGCGGTGTCGAGGGCACGGTTCACGGTCCCCCCGGCGAACCCCTCGTCCAGCTTCGTCTTCAGCCCGGGAACGTACGCGGACACGTTCCGCGACGTGTCCGGGTTCCCGTACGAGATGATCGCCCGGCCGTTGCCTTCGGCGCCAATGCCCAGCAGGTACATCGGGATGGGGTTGTAGTCCCGCAGCTTGCCTTCGATCTTCCGCAGCCCCGCCAGCATGTCCTGTTCGCCGCCCTGGCGTTCCAACTGGGCGATGAGAACGGGCAGGTGCGCACGGTTCGCCTCGTCGCGGGTGGCCGCGGGGATGCCGTCCAGCATCCCGATCGCGTCGGGCGCGACCTCCATGAACTCCCGGCGCTGCTCCTCGCTCAACCCTTCCCACCAGGTCCGGACCTCGGCGGGGGACGCGCCGTCGGGGATCGCGGCGACCAGGCGGCCGGCGGCGGCAGCGCCCACGTCGGCGGTGTCGTGGAGGACGTCCTTCATCATCGCTTCCGTCACGTCCAGGCCCTTGGCGGCCTTCAGCCGGGCGAACGTCTGGGCGTAGCGATGGTCGACACCCGCCGCGGCGCGCACGGCGCCGGCGATGCGATCCGCGATGTCCTGTGCCTGCGTCGCCTTGGGGTTCAGGTGGAAGTCCACCCGGAACCGATCGCCGTCGGGGACGTCGGGCACGATCCGCGGCGGTTTGCCGTCGCCCGCGACGGGCGGTGTCAGCGGGTTGGGGAAGCCCGCCCGCGCCGTACCACCCGAGACGCAGCTCCCGCCGCCGTCCGAGCCGACGATCGCGGAAGGGTAGCTGACCGATCCGTCCGGGTTGACGGTGAGGGAGAGGGACGCCGCTTCCTCCAGTGCTTCGTTCAATCGCCGCTGCGGTTCGGCCAGATCAGCAGAGAGGCCGGAAAGAGCCGACCAAATCAGGCCACATTCCCGATACACGTACTCGTAATTGCGGATCAGCCGGTCCAGGCGCTTGACCGCGCTGCGGGACGCTTCGCTCTCCTGGGTCTCGATGAGCTTGTTCATGCCCCTGCGGACGGTGTCACGATCCGCGGCTGAGCGGCTGGAGACTTCCCGCCAGGCGCGTGCCGCCTCGTCGAACTCGGAGCGCTTGACGTCCCGCAGCTCCTGCCAGGTCAGGGAGTCGGTCGCCATCAGGCACCACCCGCGGTCCGGCCGGAGGACCTGACGGACGTGCCCACGTCCCCGTCCACGCCCGGCAGGTCCCGTGCGACCTTCAGGAGCGCGCCGTCCAAGTAGGCGCACTCGTCGCGCAAGGAGACCAGTCGCTCCTGCCAGGACGTGCGGACCGCCTGTAACGCGGGCACGCTGGTCAGACCGGCACCACCCTGAGTGACGCCCTGGTGGCCGGTCTCCAGCGCTCGATGACTGCTGGCGGCGCCGGTATGTAACTCGCGGGCGTTCTTGGCAGCTTCACGCCACGGGCCGCTGCCGTGCAGCAGGCGCCCGATTCCGCCCACGCCGCCGTCCGGACCGCCTGGCGAGGTGGCCGCGACAGGGCCGGGCGGTGTCGTCGACGCAAGGTTCATGCGCGGGTCGTCCACTGCGGGAACGGTCTCACCCGCCGGCGGGATACCGAACATTTCTTGCCATCGCTGTGCATTGAATTCCGACATCTTTAAGAAGCTTCCCCCCTGAGGCGCAAGCCGATAAGCGGCCGGCACCAGGCGAGGCTAGCCCAGCGGAATTCCCCGACGCCAAGCGCAATGCGGAGTTCTTCGCAGAAAAGTCCGTAATCCATAGCACCGCGGAACTGCTGGCACAAGAGCACATGCCCCCATGCTCGTGCCCCACCCGTTCCGCGCGGGCGCTCAGGTGCCGTCGTGGAACGTCTCGGAGATGTGCTGGTCGCGGCCCGCCTGGTACACCCGTCCGCCCCGGTCCGCCCTCGCCTGCATCACGATCGACGCGATGTCGCTGCGCTCGTCGGCGGAGAGGGCGGGGGTGAGGTCGTCGTCCAGCAGGCGGCGGAGTTCCGCGGCCAGTTCCGGGGACTCGCGCACGAGTTGTTGGAAGCGCAGTCGCCATTGGCCGGCGAGTGCCTGTTCGGTGTCGGTGTCGCCGTCGGTTCGGGCGGCGAGGACTCCCTGGCGGGCCGCTTCGAGGTCGTCCTCCACCGAACCCGTCTGCTCGGGGCGGGCTCGGCGCCACAGGCGGAGCACGGCGGTGCGGGTCTGTTGCCAGGTGTCCGTGGCCATCGCCGCGATCAATGCCGTGCCTGCTGCCGCAACCACCGGATCCAAACCGCACCTCCAGAAAGTCACCATCGCGTGGTGCGGACTGTAGGAGAGCCGTGGCGAAGCAGCCACGGGGGCTTGCTGAATCCAGCCCTTCCGGGGCCGCTGGTGCTTCTGGTGCTTCCCGAAACGGGAAGTCCCGTTAGCGTGAAGGCCGTCGGCGCGACGGTGGTGCAGGATCCGCACGCGGGGAGGTGCGATGGATCCGGAGGACCAGCAGGAGCGGGCGGGCGGCGAAGGGGGCCGCTGGTACGGCGAGGCGTCCGACCACGGGCGGGTCTATCAGGCCGGGCGCGATCAGTACATCGCGGGGCAGGACGTGCATCTGCACTTCGTGGACGCGTTGCGCGAGACGCGGCGCACCGCGGCCCGTACGGTCTCCGACGAGTGCCCGTATCCGGGACTCGCCGCGTTCGCCGGTGAGCACGCTGCCTGGTTCTTCGGGCGGGACGGTGTCGTGGCGGACCTGCTGGGGCACCTCGACGAGCAGGTGCGCAGCGGTGGGCCGCTGGTCGTGGTGGCCGCGTCGGGGGCGGGCAAGTCGTCGTTGTTGGGGGCCGGGCTGTTGCCCGCCGTCGCTCGGGGGGCGCTGCCGGTCGCCGGGGCGGCGGGGTGGCCACGGCTGTTCCTGACGCCCGGTGCGCGGCCGGTGGCGGCGCTGGCTCGTCAGTTGGGTGAGGCCACCGGCGGCGACGCGCGGCGGTTCGTCGAGGCCGCGGGGCACGGTCCGCAGGTCTGTGCGCAGGTGCTGGACGAGGCACTGGGCGCGGGCGGCGGGCGGCTCGTGGTGGTGGTCGACCAGGCGGAGGAGCTGTTCACCGCGTGCGACGACCCGCGGCAGCGGCGCGACTTCCTCGCGCTGCTCGACGGGCTCACCCGGCCCAGGCCGGGCGGTGCGGGACCGGTGGGGCTCGTGGTGTTGGGGTTGCGCTCGGACTTCTACACCGCGTGCGTCGACCACCCCTGGCTGCGGGCGGCGTTACAGACCCGGCAGGTGCTGCTGGGGCCCATGGCCGAGGCGGAGCTGCGGGAGGCGATCGCGTTCCCGGCCGAGGCGGTCGGGCTCCGGATCGAGTCGGGGCTGGTCGAGCTCCTGCTGCGCGACCTCGGCGTGCCGACGGCCGGCGCCGCCACGGGGAGCGGGCCGCAGGGCGAGAGGCCCGTGTACGAGGCGGGCCGGCTGCCGCTGTTGGCGCACGCGCTGCGCGCCACGTGGCAGCAGCGTCACGGCCGCACCCTGACCGTCGCCGGCTACCGGACCACCGGCGGCATCCACCGCGCCGTGGCGAACACCGCGGAGCGCCTCTTCACCGGGCTGCCGCCGCCCCGACAGGCCATCGCCCGCACGCTCTTCCTGCGCCTGGTCAAGATCGGCGACGGCACCGAGGACACCTGCCGCCAGCTCCCGTACGCCCTTCTGCACCAGGTCGACGCGGACGTCCCGGCCACCGCCGCCGTCATCGAGGCGTTCGCCCACGGTCGGCTGCTCACCCGGCAGCAGGACGCGCTGGAGATCACCCATGAGGCGCTGTTGCGCGCCTGGCCCCGGCTGCGGGGGTGGATCGAGGGCGACCGGGCCGCGCTCCTCGTACGGCAGGACGTGGAACAGGCGGCGACCGACTGGGAAGGGGCCGATCGCGACCCCGGGTTGCTGTATCGCGGCTCCCGGCTGGAGTCGGCCCGCGCCTGGGCGCTGCGGCACCGGCCGGACCCGCCGAGCGCCAGCGCCGCCGCCTTCCTGACGGCCTCCGGTCACCGCGAGCGGCGCGCCGCCCGTCGACGTCGGTCCGCCGTGGCGCTCCTGGCGGTGCTGACCCTGATCGCCTCCCTGGCCGCCGTCGTCGCGTTCGAGCAGCGGGGGCAGGCCCGGGACCAACGCGATGCGGCCGTGTTCAACCAGGTCACGGCGACCGCGGACCAACTGCGCAGTACACAGGCGTCGTTGGCGGCCCACCTCGGGCTCGCGGCGCATCGGATGCGTCCGGACGACGAGGGCCCGGCCACCCGGCTCGTCGACGACGCGAACCGTCCCCTGTCCAGCCGGCTCAACGGCCACCAGGGCACCATACGGTCGGTGGTGTTCAGCCGGGACGGCCGCTCGCTCGCGACGGCGGGCGGGGACGGCACCGTACGCCTGTGGAACACCACCGACCCCACCCGCACCGCACCCCTCGGCAAACCCCTCACCGGCCACAACGGCACCGTCACCGCGGTCACCTTCAGCCCCGACGGGCACACGCTGGCCACGGCGGGTGAGGACGGCACCGTACGGCTGTGGAACACCACCAACCCCAGCCGTCCCACGTCCCTCGGCAAACCCCTCACCGGCCACGACGGCACCGTCACCGCGGTCACCTTCAGCGCCGACGGGAACACCCTCGCCACCACCGGCGAAGACCGCACCGCACGGCTGTGGAACACCACCAACCCCAGCCGTCCCACGTCCCTCGGCACCCCCTTCACCGCGCACGGCGACATCGTCACCGCAGCCGCCTTCCACCCCCGCAGCCCGATCCTGGCGACCGCAGGCAAGGACCGCGTCGTGAAGCTCTGGGACCTCTCCGCCCCCGCCGGCCGCTCGCGGTCGGGGCAACCGCGGCTGCTGGCACGTCCGCTCGCGGGGCACGGCCACGCCGTGACCTCGGTGGTGTTCAGCGCGGACGGCCGCACGCTCGCCACCGGGAGTTGGGACCTGACGGTGCGGCTGTGGAACGTCGCCGACCCGCGCCGGGCCAGCGGGCTCGGTCGGGCCATCGACGGGCACACCAGCTCCGTCACCTCGGTGGCGTTCAGCCCCGACGGGCTGATGTTGGCGAGCGCCGCGGAGGACCGCACGATACGGCTGTGGAGCGTGGCCGACCCGCGCCGGCCGGAGCCGGTCGGCCACCCCCTCACCGGGCACACCCGCTCCGTCACGTCGATGGCGTTCAGCCCGGACGGCCACGCGCTCGTCAGCGGCGGATCGGATCGCGCCGTACGGGTGTGGACCGGTCACCGCCGGGTGCTGACGGGCCACCGGCGCGTCGTGCGGTCGGTGGCGTTCGGCGCGGACGGCCGCACCCTCGCCACCGCGTCTGGGGACGGGACGGCCCGGCTGTGGAACGTCGCCGACCCGGCGCGCCCGCGGCCCCTGGGCCCGCCGCTCACCGGCCACGACGGCACCGTCTGGGCCGTCGCCCTCAGCCCCGACGGCCGCACGCTGGCCACCGGGGGGAAGGACCGCACCGTACGGCTGTGGAACGTCACCGACCCCGCCCGGCCCACGCCCCTCGGCAAACCCCTCGTCGGCCACACCGACGTCGTGCTCTCGCTGGCCTTCAGCCCCGACGGCGACGTCCTCGCCACCGCGGGGGAAGACGGCACCGCCCGGCTGTGGGACGTGAACGAGCCGGCGCGCCCGCGCCTCTTGGGCGCTCCGCTGCACGGGCACGACGGCGCCGTGTGGTCCGTCGCCTTCAGCCCCGACGGCCGCACGCTGGCCACCGCCAGCGAACCGAAGGTCGTACGGCTCTGGGACGTCGCCGACCCGGGCCGCGCCTCGCCGATCGGGCGGCCCCTCGTCGGCCACGTCTCGGCCGTCTTCACCGTCCGCTTCAGCCCGGACGGCCGCACCCTCGCCAGCGCCGGCTCGGACGAACGCGTACGGCTGTGGCACGTGGCCGATCCGAAGCGTCCGCGTCCCGCGGGGCCGCCGCTCACCAGCCACTCCGGCGCGGTCTGGGCCGTCGCCTTCAGCCCCGACGGTGACACCCTCGCCACCGCGGGGAACGACCAGTCCGTACGGCTGTGGAACATCGCCGACCCGGACCGCCCCGGCTCCATCGGTGCACCCCTCACCAGCCACACCAGCGCCGTACGGGCCCTGGCCTTCGGCCCGAGCGGCCACACGCTCGCCACGGGCGGCGAGAACGGCACCGCACTGCTGTGGGAGATGCGGACCGACCGCGCCGCACACCACATCTGCACCAGCACCGACGGCAGCCTGACCCGGGAGCAGTGGCAGCAGTACGTCCCCGGGACGCGCTACCGACCGCCGTGCCGCTAGGTCACGTTGCGCCCCCCATACGGCACGGCCGGTCGTCATCCGGTCACGTGATCACCCCGTCACGGCATCACTCCGTCACCAGGGGCAGCAGCGCCGGCAGGTGGCCGTCCGACGACTGGGCCGTGCGCTGGCGTTCCTCGGGGACCTCGCCGTACAGCGTCGTCCGGGGCTTCGAGGGGCGGCCCGCGAGGTCGGCGATGGAGATGAGGTCCTTGATGGAGCGGTACGAGCCGTAACGGGAGCCCGCCATGCGGGAGATGGTCTCCTCCATCAGGGTGCCGCCGAGGTCGTTCGCTCCGGAGCGGAGCATTTCCGCGGCGCCCTCCGCACCGAGCTTCACCCAGCTCGTCTGGATGTTGGTGATGTGGGGGTGGAGCAGCAGTCGGGCCATGGCGGTGACCGCGCGGTTGTCCCGGATGGTGGGGCCGGGGCGGGCGATGCCGGCGAGGTACACGGGGGCGTTGGTGTGGATGAAGGGGAGGGTGACGAACTCGGTGAAGCCGCCGGTCTCCTGCTGGATGCGGGCCAGGGTGCGCAGATGGCCGAGCCAGTGGCGGGGCTGGTCGACGTGGCCGTACATCATCGTGGAGGAGGAGCGGATGCCGAGCTGGTGCGCGGTGGTGATGACCTCGATCCAGGTCGCGGCGGGGAGCTTGCCCTTGGTGAGGATCCAGCGGACCTCGTCGTCCAGGATCTCCGCGGCGGTGCCGGGGACGGAGTCGAGTCCCGCTTCCTTCGCGGCGGTCAGCCAGTCCCGGATGGACATGCCGGTGCGCGTCGCGCCGTTGACCACCTCCATCGGGGAGAAGGCGTGGACGTGCATGCCGGGGACGCGTTCCTTCACGGCGCGGGCGATGTCGAAGTACGCCGTGCCGGGCAGGTCGGGGTGGATGCCGCCCTGCATGCAGACCTCGACCGCGCCGACGTCCCACGCCTGGGCGGCCCGGTCGGCGACCTGGTCGAGGGAGAGGGTGTAGGCGTCGGCGTCGGTGCGGCGCTGGGCGAAGGCGCAGAAGCGGCAGCCGGTGTAGCAGACGTTGGTGAAGTTGATGTTGCGGGTGACGATGTAGGTGACGTCGTCGCCGACGACGGCGGCGCGCAGTTCGTCGGCGATGCGGGTGAGCGCGTCGAGGGCGGGGCCGTCCGCGTGCAGCAGGGCGAGGGCCTCGTCGTCGGTGAGCTTGGTGGGGTCGTCGGCGGCGGTGCGCAGGGCGGCGCGGACGTCGGTGTCGATGCGCTCGGGGGCCATGCCGGGCTCGGCGGCCTCGCGCAGCGCTTCCCAGTCCCCGTAGACCACGTCGAAGTCGTCGCGGCGATCGGAGGTGCGGCCCTCGGTGTCGATGGTGCGGTGCAGGTCGGTGCGGCCGGAGGAGGCGGCGGTGAAGGACTCGTCCGGCTCCTGCCAGGGCAGGCCCACCGGCATGGCGTCGGGGGCGGCGAGGCCGGTGTCCGGGTCGGCGAGGGCGCGCACGTGCGGCAGCAGACGGGGGTCGAGCCAGGGCTCGCCGCGCTGGACGAACTCCGGGTAGACGCAGAGGCGCTCGGCGAGGCGGAAGCCGGCCGCGGCGGAGTGCTCCGCGAGGGCGTCGATCTGGGGCCAGGGGCGCTCGGGATTGACGTGGTCGGGGGTGAGCGGGGAGACGCCGCCCCAGTCGTCGATGCCGGCGGCGATGAGCCGGGCGAACTCGCCGTCCACCAGATTCGGCGGGGCCTGGAGGCAGGCGGAGGGGCCGAGCAGATGCCGGGCGACGGCGATCGTGGCCACCAGCTCGTCCAACTCGGCGTCCGGCATGCCGCGCATGGCGGTGTCGGGCTTCGCCCGGAAGTTCTGCAGGATGAGTTCCTGGATGCCGTGGTACGTCCGGGAGATGCGGCGCAGGGCGAACAGGGAGTCCGCGCGCTCCTCGTACGTCTCGCCGATGCCGATCAGCAGGCCGCTGGTGAACGGCACGGAGCTGCGCCCCGCGTCCTCCAGCACCCGCAGCCGGACCGCGGGCTCCTTGTCCGGCGAGCCGTGGTGCGGGCCGCCGGGCTCGCTCCACAGCCGGGTCGCGGTGGTCTCCAGCATCATGCCCATGGAGGGGGCGACGGGCTTGAGCGTCTGGAAGTCCGTCCAGCTCATCACCCCGGGATTGAGGTGGGGCAGCAGGCCCGTCTCCTCCAGGATGCGGATGGAGATGGCGCGGACGTACGCGATGGTGGAGTCGTACCCCTCGGCCTCCAGCCACTCCCGGGCCTCGGGCCAGCGGTCCTCGGGCTTGTCGCCCAGGGTGATGAGGGCTTCCTTGCAGCCCAGCTCCGCGCCCCGCCGGGCGATCTCCAGCACCTCGTCGGGGGACATGAACATCCCGTGGCCCGCGCGGCGGAGCTTGCCGGGGACGGTGACGAAGGTGCAGTAGTGACACTTGTCCCGACACAGGCGGGTCAGGGGGATGAAGACGCTCTTCGAATACGTGATGACGCCGGGACGGCCGGCTGCTTCGAGGCCCGCGTCCCGCACCCGGGACGCGGACGCGCACAGGTCCTCCAGGTCCTCGCCGCGCGCCTGGAGCAGCACGGCCGCCTCGGTGACGTCGAGGGCGACTCCGTCGCGGGCTCGCTTCAGAGCGCGGCGCATCGCGTTCGCAGTGGGACGTCCGGCCTGGTCAGCTGTCATGATTCGAGCATACGAGCGCGAGAACGGGTTTCCGTTTCCTGGTCGTGAAGAGGGCATGTAGTCGACAACATGTCCCCCGCCGGTTTAATCCCGCGAGCCGGTGGTATCCCCTCCGGAGTCCGGGCGAGGGTCCGCCGAAGGGACCGTGGACTCAGGTGCAACCGGGTCCGGTTCGGAAGCCGACGGGTCCGGTTCGGGCACGGCCGGTCGGGACGGCTCCTTCCCCGGCACCCCGCGCCACCACGGCCCGTTCCGCAGGCCGACGGTCGCCGGCACCGCCACCAGCGCCACGCACACCGCGCCCACCCACATCGACGTCCGGATCCCGGCGTACTGCCCGACGAGGCCCGCCAGCAGGGACCCCACGGCGATCGACCCGTACAGCAGGAAGCGGAACGTGGCGTTCATGCGGCCGAGCAGTTCAGGCGGCGTGAGGTGCTGGCGCAGGGTGACGACGAGCACGTTGTCGCAGCCGAGCCGGGTCATGACGAGGAACCACCCCGCCATCGCGATCCACAGCCACGCCCCGCGGTCGATGAACGGCACGACGAGCGCGGCGGGCGCCAGACACGTCCCCATCCCGACGACGGTGCGCCCGAGCCCGAACCGCTCCGCCAACGGGCGGGCGCAGCGCGCCCCGAGGAAGATCCCGATGCCGGACACCGACCAGTACAGCCCGAGGACGCCGGCCGACAGGCCCAGTTCCCGGGTGAAGAGGACCGGGAGCAGCGTGTTCACGAACTGGATGCCGAGGTTGGTGAGGACCCCGGCGATCACGAGGACCCGCAGTTCCCGGGTCCCGAGGACGTGCCGCAGCCCTTCCCTTATCTCGGCGGAGAGCTTGGGCCGCGCCACCTTCGCCGCCGCCCCCTCCGCCGCCCCCGCCGTCCCCTCCCCCGCCATGCCCTCCGTCTTCTTCGTCGGGCCCGACTCCGCCCGCATGCCGAGCAGTCGCAGCGCCGACCCCAGGTACAGCACCCCCATCGCCACCACCGCGATCGGCGCGGAGAGCGCCTGGATCGCCAGTCCGCCCGCGCCCCGCCCGGCGACCTGCCCCGCCGCCTGCAAGCTGATCACCGCGGCGTTCGCCCTGGTCAGTTGCGCCGTGTTGAGGATCCCCGGCAGCGCGCTCTGTGAGCCGACGTCGAAGAAGACCGCGGCGCAGCCGGTCAGCAGCGTCACCGCGTACAGATGGGCGAGCGTGAGCCCGTCGAACGCCCAGGCGAGCGGTACGGACAGGAACATCGCGGTCCGCGCGAAGTCCGCCCAGATCAGCAGTCGCCGCTTGTTGAGCCGGTCCACCCAGGCTCCCGCGGGCAGCCCGATCAGCAGGAACGCGGCCGTGCCGAGGGTGGTGAGCAGCCCCACCGCCCCCGGCCCGGCGTCGAGCGCGACGACCGCCACCAGCGGGATCGCAACGATTCCGACATTGCTCGCGAAATGACTGAAGACCAGCGAGGTGTACAGAACGCGGAAGTCAGGGACGCGCCAGGGGCTTCGACTGTCGGGCATGGCCTTCACAGTGCCCGCATCGAACCCGTGGCGACCAGCCAATTACCGTCTCGGGCCGGCAGCGGACGACGGTCGGTCCTCGACGCGTTTCAGGTAGTCGCGGATGATGTCGGTGTATTGCCGACGCAACGGTTCCGCCTCCAGATATCCCATGTGTGCCGCCCCCGGTTGCGTCACGTGCTCGGCGTCGGGGATGCGGGCGGCGATGTCGGCGAGGTGCGCGGGCACGCATTCGTCGAACTCCCCGCCGAGCACGAGCGTCGGGACGCTGATGCGGGCCAGCCGGTCGAAGACGTCCCAGTCCTTGAGGTTCCCGGTCACGTGGTAGTCGGCCTGCCCGACCATCGTCCGGAACGTCGTCTCGTCCATCAGTTCCGGCGCGAGCCGCTCCGAGGACGTGCGCAGGACGCACGCGCTCATGTACTCCTCGTGGGCCACGCGGTAGTCGGGATCGTCCGTCTCGCCCCGCAGCTCGCGCCCGTACGTGCGGTCCAGCACATCGCCGGGGATCGCCGCCAGCAGGGCCCGGACCTCGACCTGGAAGCGCGGCACGCTCGCCAGCCCGCTGGCGCAGACGAAGCTGGTCCATCGCGGTGCGCGGTCCGCCGCGTACTGGAGGCCGAGCATCGCTCCCCAGGAGTGGCCGTAGACGTGCGGCCGTTCCAGGCCGAGCGCTTCCTGCACCGCGCCGAGTTCGTCGAGGAAGCGGTCCACGGTCAGCAGCGAGGTGTCGTGGACCGGGTCCGAACGCCCCACTCCGAGCTGGTCGTACCAGATGACCTCGCGTTCCCGGGCGAGCGGCTCGAACGCCTCGAAGAGCGCGTCGCTCGGATAGCCCGGCCCGCCGTGGACGAGGAGGAGCGGCACTCCGCCGCCGCCCGCCCTGCGGTACCAGACCGCGCCGCCCGGCACCGGGATCCGGCCTTCCGTGCCGCGCGGCGGCCTCACAGCCCGCGCCCGTCGTACGAGGGGCCGCGCGCCTTCCAGCGCTGCGGAGGCCCAGAAGCCTTCCTCCTGATGGTGTTCATTTCACGCCCCTCCCTCGCCGAATTCCCGCGGTGTCGCGGCGAACTCCGATGCGGCGAATTCCCCTGCGGTGAACTCCACCGCAGGGAAGAACCCCCAAAGACATAAGACTTGACGTGGCTTCCCGCCTCCGGCAGGAGAATTCCGCCGAAAATCGGCGCCCGGACGACGAGGGCCGGTCAATACGCGGGGAAAGCCGTCCCGCACGGATAGTGGGGTTCCCGCTCGCCCCTGAAGGCCGCGGACGTACGGGCCAGGGCGCCGGGCCGCAGCTCCGTCACCCGGCCGGCGTCCGCAAGCGCGGCGAGGGTCACCCCGCCGAGGAAGGCGGCGCCCAGTTCGGCGACGGTCAGGCTCAGGTCCGCCGCGCCGGCGCCCGCGGCCGGGCGTTCGCAGCGCACGTCGTCCCCGTCCGCCCGCAGCCGGTACCGCCCGGTGTTCCAGGGGCAGAAGTCGTCCGTCACGTCGAGGACCACGTCCACCGGCACGGCGTACCGCCGCCCCGCCAGCGCCCGTTGCACGTCCACCAGCCGCACCCACAGCCGGTCCACCTCGCTCGACTCCACCGCCCGCGGGTCGACGAGCAGGTGAGGCAGCGTCTCGTCCACGGCGCCTTCGTACGTGACCGTCGGCACCAGGTCGATGCCGGCGAGGTAGCGCCACAGCGCGGTGTACGCCTGCCGGGAGGTCGCGGCCAGCTCTTCCACCCGGACCTCCTCGTCCGACGCGAACCGGTAGAGCGCGTACCCCGTCGCCTCCCCGTCGGGCTCGTGGTGCACCGCGTACCGGAGCGCGGTGGCGCCCCCGCGCTCGCCCGGGTCGTCGAACAGCCGGAAGTCCCAGTACCGGCCGGCGCGATCGGGCCAGCCGGGGGTGCGGACGCGGGCGCGTTCGTACGCCTTCTCGATCAGCGGCCGGGCCTCGTCGGGCGGCAGGAGCAGCACGCGGCCGGCGCCGAAGTCGGTCCCGGGCAGGAAGCGCACGTCCTTCTTGGCGCACCGCAGCCGTGCGCCGCGCGTCGCCGGGCCGTACCCGTACCGCCCGTAGATGGCGGCCTCGGAGGGCCGGAGCGCGGCGATCGGCTCGCCGCCGCCCTCGTACAGCTCGGTGAGCTGCCGGCGCATCATCGCGGTGAGCAGTCCGCGCCGCCGGTGGGTGGCCGCCACTCCGACCCAGGTGACCCCGGCGACGGGCAGCGACCCGCCGGGCACGGTCATCACGCGCGAGTACGCGGCGGCGCCGCCGACGGGCCTGCCGCCGTCGAACGCGCCGATCGTCCGGTCCAGTTCGACGACCGCACGCAGTCGGTCGACCTTCTCGTCGGTGTAGTCGCTGGCGCACGTGTCGCCGACGAGGCGGGCCCAGGCGGGGAACTCTTCGTCGGTGACGGGGCGCAGGGGATGCGGGTCGGCAGGCATCGGTCCTGTGTAGCGGTCGGCGTCCCGGGACGCGACGGCTTTTCCGCCCGCGCCCGGGCCCCGCGCCGCGTCAGGGCAGATAGCGCGCGAAGCCGTCGAGCGCGCGCAGGACCTCGTCCTCCCCTGCCGTGGGCAGCATGAGGACGACCTCTTCCACGCCCAACTCCTCGTAGTGCGCCAGCTTCTCCGGAGTCGGCTCCACCGCGTACGGCAGCACCTCCAGGTCCTCGGGCGAGCGGCCGGCCTCCTCCCAGACCGCGCGGAGCTCGGGCAGGGCCTCCTTCAGATCGACGCCGATGGGCATCCAGCCGTCCGCGTACTCCGCGACGTGCGCGAAGAGCTTGGGGCCCGCACCGCCGCCGACCAGGGTGCGCGGCGAGGTGCCGCGCACCGGCTTGGGGAAGGCGAGGGAGGCGCTCACCGAGTGGAACTCGCCCTTGTGCGCGGTGGGTTCGGCCGCCCACAGCGCCCGCATCACCCGCATCTGGTCGAGGACGAGTTCCCGGCGGGTCGCCCAGTCCACGCCGTGGTCGACGGCCTCCTCCTTGTTCCAGCCGAAGCCGACGCCGAGGGTGAACCGGCCCCCGGAGAGGTGGTCCAGGCTGGCGACCTGCTTGGCGACGGTGATGGGGTCGTGCTGGGCGACCAGCAGCACCCCGGTCCCGAGGGTGATCCGGGAGGTCACCGCCGCGGCCTGGGCCAGCCCGACGAGGGGGTCCATGGTGCGGCCGTAGTTGTCGGGCAGGGCGCCGTCGGCGGCGAACGGGAAGGGGGTGGTGCGCGCGACGGGGATGTGGGTGTGCTCGGGCAGGTACAGCCCGGCGAAGCCGCGTTCCTCCAGCTCCCGCGCCAGACGTACGGGAGTGATGGTCTCGTCGGTCACCATGAGCGTCGCCGAAATGCGCATCCCAAGCCTTCCTCGTCGAAGTCGGAGCGGCGTCGACTGCCGGACCGTGCACGCCTGCGGAACCTGTCGGAGGCGCCGGACGCGCCGGACCGCCGGACCGTTCCCAGGACGTGCCTTCCCAGCGGTACGAGCCGCACAACTCCACAACTGCGCCCCGCCGCGTCCTTCTTCCCCATCGAGGCGTGATCACCGGGACGGGGCGGGATCGTCTGGGTCGGCGGCGGCGACATGGCCGAGATCGATCGGTGTCGCCGGCGGGCCGTTGCGCCGTACGCCATCCAGGAGCTGCGGCAACTGCGGCGGCCACAGCGGTTCCGTGTCGCCGGCCAGCTCCTGCGGGGACCACCAGCGCCACCGCAGGATCCCGTCGGCGGCGTGGGCCGCGGCGAGTTCGCCGATCGGGTCGCGCCGCGGGCCGTACGCCAGGAAGACGTGCTCATGCTGGCGCACCGGGACGCCCGCCCGGGTGAAGTCGTGCTCCCACAGGCACAGCACGGTCCCGTCGACCTCGACGTCCGTCCAGCCGGTCTCCTCCCGGACCTCCCGCAACGCGCCCTGGAGCGGCGACTCGCCCGGGTCGAGGCCGCCGCCCGGCATCGCCCAGTGGACGCCCACTTCCTCGTTGTCGTAACGGAACATGAAGACGGAACCGGTCGGGTCCACCACCGCGACGCGCGCGGCCTGCCTGGGTATCCGGGGCTTTCGCATCCGCTCACCCTCTCAGAGCACACACGGCGGCATCCGTTCACCGGAGCCGACCAGGATGCGGTGCATGGTGACCAACAGCAGGGAAGACGCGACCGGGCCCGCGCGGCGCGGGCTCCTCGTTGCCGGTGCCGCCGCCGCGGCTACCGTGGGAGGCGTGGGCTCCGCGCACGCCGACGGCACCGGGGAGCGGCCCGCCGGGACGCGGGTCATCCGCGGCACCCTGCCGCCCGGCTCCCCCGACTACGCGTACCTGCCGTTCGCGGTGGGGCGCGGGGTGCGCGAGATCCACGTCTCGTACGCGTACGAGCGTCCCGCCGTCCCCTCCGGCACCCTCGGCAACGCCCTCGACATCGGGCTCTTCGACGAGCGCGGCACCGCCCTCGGCGGCGAGGGGTTCCGCGGCTGGTCGGGCGGGGCGCGACAGGAGTTCTTCGTCCGCAGCGACGCGGCGACGCCGGGGTACCTCCCCGGCCCGGTCCGCCCCGGGACCTGGCACGTCGCCCTCGGCCCGTACACGATCGCGCCGCAGGGCCTGGCGTACGAGGTGACGGTCACGCTGCGGTACGGCACGCCCGGCGGGCCGGCGCCGCTGCCGACGTACCCGCCGGAGCGGGCGAGGGGACGCGGCCGGGCCTGGTACCGCGGCGACTGCCATCTGCACTCCTGGCACTCCGACGGCCGCCGCACCCCCGCCGAGATCGCCGCGCTGGCCCGCGCCGCCGGCCTGGACTTCGTCAACAGCTCCGAGCACAACACCCACGCGGCGCACGCCCACTGGGCCGACGCGGCCGGGGACGACCTGCTCGTCCTGCTGGGCGAGGAGGTCACCACGCGCACCGGGCACGCGCTGGCGGTCGGCACCGACCCGGGGACGTTCGTCGACTGGCGCTACCGCGCCCGGGACGGGCACTTCGGCCGCTTCGCCCGGCAGATCCGGCGCGCCGGCGGGCTCGTCGTGCCGGCGCACCCGTACGCCGCCTGCCTGGGGTGCGCCTGGAAGCACGGGTTCGCCGACGCGGACGCGGTGGAGGTGTGGAACGGCTCGTACGGGCCGGACGACGAGGTCGCGCTCCAGGCGTGGGACGCGGAGCTGGCGCGCGGGCGCTGGATCCCGGCGATGGGCGGCAGCGACGCGCACCGCGACCCGGACCCGGTCGGCACCCCGCAGACCGTGGTCCTCGCCGACGACCTGACCCGCCCGGCGGTGCTCGACGGGCTGCGGGCCGGGCGCAGTTACGTCGCCGAGTCCCGGGCGGTCACCCTCGACTTCGGCGCGTCGGACGGGCGGGGCGCCCGGGCCGGCATCGGCGAACGGCTGCGCACGGAGCCGGGCGGGCCGGTGACGGTGCGGCTGGCCGCGTCCGGGACGCCCGGCTGCACCGTCCGCTTCGTCACCGACCAGGGCGTGGCGCACTCGGCGCTGCTTCCGGCGGCGGGCGAGGGGGTGGTGACGTGGCGCACGTCGGCGCGGGTCGCGGCGTGCGTCCGCGCCGAGGTGCGGCACCCGCCGACGGCGCCCGGTCTGCCCGGCGCCCTGGCCGCCTTCACGAACCCGGTGTTCCTGGGCGGTCAGGAGCGGCCACGGGGTGCTCATCCACGATGAGGCGTTCGACCGCGGCCTGCACGAACGCCTCCCGCTCGGCCTCCGAGTAGAGGTCCGGCAGCGTGAGCTGTTCGACGATCAGCCAGTTCAGCGTGAGCATCAGCAGCTTGACGGCCATCGCGTCGCCGGGGAGCCCGGACGCCTCGTGGTACGAGACGTTGGCGTCCACGTCGGCGCGGACGCGCTCGGTGAGCAGCCTGCGCAGCTCGGGGCGGCGGGTGGCCTCCAGCCGGAGTTCCAGGAAGGCGAGGTAGCCGGTGCGGAAGCCGGAGACGCGGCCGACGACCTCGCGCATCAGCTCGACGTAGGCCGCCCGGTCATGCCCGGCGGCGACCAGCGGGGCGATGGTCTCCTCGTCGGGCTGGAGCCGTTCGTAGAACCGGGCGCCGGCCTGGTTGAGCAGGTCGTCACGGTTGGCGAAGTAGTTGGACGCGGTGCCGTTGGGCACGGCGGCCTCGGTGTCCACGGCCCGGAAGGTCAGCCCCCGGGCGCCCTCCCTCGCCAGCACCTCGATCGCGGCGTCGACGAGCGCGGCGCGCCGTTCGTCGTTCCGTCTCACCATGACGACCACTCCTTGAGAGCACGAGAGCCATACCACTCCAACTAGAGCACTATAGATGGAGTGACTTGTGAAGTGCACCGGAGCCACCGAAACAGAATGTCCGGTTGCAGATAATCCAGAAGCGACCGTCTTCGCCTACCCTGGGCGCCATGACTTCCCTCGCACCCCAGCGCAACGAGCCGGACCTCTCCTACCTCCTCGACCACACCAGTCACGTACTGCGCACCCGGATGGCCGCGGCACTGGCGGACATCGGACTCACCGCCCGCATGCACTGCGTCCTGGTGCACGCCCTGAAAGAAGAGCGGACCCAGGCACAACTCGCCGAGCTCGGCGACATGGACAAGACCACGATGGTGGTCACGGTCGACGCCCTGGAGCGGGCCGGGCTCGCGGAGCGACGCCCGTCCCCCACGGACCGTCGCGCACGGATCATCGCGGTCACCGAGGAGGGGGCGCGCATGGCGGAACAGAGCCAGCAGGTCGTGGACGGGGTGCACCGCGACACCCTGGCATCCCTGGCCGTCGACGACCGCTCGGCGCTGCTGGAAGCACTGAACTCGCTGGCCACGGGCCATCTGTCCACCGCGACGGAGGCCGCACCCGCCCGCCGGGCCCGCCAGCGCTAGCACCCGACCCCGACCACCCGACAACTAAAAACATCCGAGATAGATAGTCTGCAACGGAACCATCTGCTACGGTCTCTCTTGTCGCCTCCACGGACTGCTCCGCGGAACACGGAATGACGGGAGAGAACCCATGTCACTGGCCTCGGACTCCACGGAACCCGCACCCACCCCGACCGCACCACCGGCACAGGCCGAAGGGCCGGCGGCCCGCTCCCGCTGGGCCGCCCTCGCCCTGATCGCCACCGCCACCCTGATGCTGATCCTGGACGGCAGCATCGTCACCGTCGCGATGCCCGCCATGCAGAGCGACCTCGGCTTCTCCCCGGCCGGCCTGAGCTGGGTCATCAACGCGTACCTGGTCCCCTTCGGCGCCCTGCTGCTCCTCGCCGGCCGCCTCGGGGACCTCATCGGCCGCAAGAAGATGTTCCTGGCCGGCATCGGCGTCTTCACCGCCGCTTCCCTGCTCGCCGGTGTCGCCACCTCCCCCGGCGTACTGGTCGCCGCCCGCTTCCTGCAAGGAGTCGGCAGCGCCATGGCGTCCGCCGTCGGGCTCGGCATCCTGATCACGCTCTTCACCGAGCCGCGCGAGCGTGCGAAGGCCATCGGCATCTTCAGCTTCACCGGCGCCGCCGGCGCCTCCATCGGCCAGGTGCTCGGCGGGGTGCTCACCGACGCCCTCGACTGGCGGTGGATCTTCACCATCAACCTGCCGATCGGCCTCGCCGTGATCGCCCTCGCACTGCCCCTGCTCCCCGCCGACCGCGGTCGCGGCCTGAAGGCCGGCGCCGACTGGCTGGGCGCGGCACTGGTCACCTCCGGGCTCACCCTCGGCATCTACGCCGTCGTCAAGGCGGAGCAGTACGGCTGGTCCTCCGCGCACACCCTCGGCCTCGGTGCGCTCGCCGTCGCCCTGGTCGCCGCGTTCGCCGTACGCCAGGCCAAGACCCGCTCGCCGCTGGTGCCGCCGCGGATCGTCCGCTCCCGCAGCCTCACGGGCGCCAACGTCGTGCAGATGCTGATGGTGGCCGCGCTGTTCTCCTTCCAGACGCTGGTGGCGCTCTACCTGCAGAAGGTCCTCGGGTACGGGGCGCTGGAGACGGGTCTCGCGATGCTGCCCGCGGCCGTGATCATCGGCGTCACCGCGCTCGGCGGCTCGGCGCGGCTGATCGCCCGCTTCGGGGAGCGGGCCGTGCTGCTGACCGGTCTGGCCCTGCTGGTCGGCGTCCTCGGACTGCTGATACGCGTCCCGGCCAACGACGCGAACTACGTGGTCGACCTGCTGCCGGTGATGCTGCTCGCGGCCGGCGCCGGCCTGGCGCTGCCGGCGCTGACCTCGCTGGGGATGAGCGGGGTGCCGGCGGAGGACGCGGGCCTCGCCTCGGGGCTGTTCAACACCACCCAGCAGCTCGGCGGCGCCCTCGGCGTCGGGGTGCTCAGCACCCTGGCCGCCGGGCGCACCGAGGGCGCCCTGGAGCGCGGCAGCTCCAGCGCCGAAGCGCTGACCAGCGGCTACCAGCTCGCGTTCACCGTCGGAGCGGGCCTGCTGGTGGCAGCCTTCCTCGCGGCCCTGTTCCTGCTGCGCAAGCCCGAGGCGCACTGACGAGCACCACGTGGGTGGGGGCGGCCGGTGATCACCGGCCGCCCCCCGCGGCAGAGGGGGGGGGTGGGGATGAGGGTTTGTCGGGGGGGGGGATGCGCGCGGGGGGGC
>NZ_JBEZNF010000032.1:0-100919 GCF_040653095.1 Streptomyces sp. NPDC048057 | reverse complement strand
CCCGGGCTGTCGCCCCCTCCGCCGCGTGGCCCCCCGCCCTCACGGGCTTGGGTGTGGGGGGGGGGGGCCGCCCCCCCCCCCCCCCGCCCGCTTCGTCGTACCGCCTTCAGCAGCCCGCTCAGAAGAGCCTGAGCTTGTCGTCCTCGACGCCGCGCAGCGCGTTGTAGTCCAGCACCACGCATCCGATGCCGCGGTCCGTCGCCAGCACCCGGGCCTGCGGCTTGATCTCCTGCGCGGCGAAGACGCCCCGCACGGGCGCAAGGTGCGGATCGCGGTTCAGCAGCTCCAGATAGCGCGTCAGCTGCTCCACGCCGTCGATCTCGCCGCGGCGCTTGATCTCCACCGCCACCGTGGCGCCGTCGGAGTCCCGGCACAGGATGTCCACGGGCCCGATCGCGGTGGGGTACTCACGGCGGACCAGGGTGTAGCCGTCGCCGAGTGTCTCGATCCGGTCGGCCAACAGCTCCTGGAGGTGCGCCTCCACGCCGTCCTTGATCAGACCTGGGTCGACGCCCAGCTCGTGGGAGGAGTCGTGCAGGACTTCCTCCATGGTGATGATCAATTTTTCGCCGGCTTTGTTGATGACCGTCCACACACTGTCGTCGCCCTCCTTGAGTGTGCAGGGCGGGGACATCCAGTTGAGCGGTTTGTACGCCCGGTCGTCCGCATGGATGGAGACGCTGCCGTCGGCCTTCACGAGGATCAGGCGGGGGGCGGAGGGAAGGTGGGCGGTGAGCCTGCCCACGTAGTCCACGGAGCAGCGAGCGATGACAAGGCGCATGGTCGGCAACGCTACTCGACGCCCGGGGTCGCGCGCGATTCCGTCTGCGCTCGGCCGTCCGCACCGGGTACTGAGCCTGGCTGAGGCGCTTCGGGTCGCCCCTCTTGTCCGTGTTCGTTTCTGGCCGGTTGTCTGCCCAATCTCCTGGTGCGCGCGGGACGGCGCACTTACCGTGGATGCAGGAGGTTGCCGGTCGCGCACTCTGCGTCGTCATGCGTCATGCGCATGTCGAGGCATTCCGGTGGTTTCCGGCGTTTCCTGCCCTGCCCGCAAGGCCCCGCGCCCCGGGGCCGCGAGAGGAGAACCCATGTCGCTCGACGTCTCACCGGCGCTGTTGGAACAGGCCGAGCGAGGCGAGGTCGACGAAGCCGCCTTCGTCGACTGCGTCCGGACCTCCCTGCCCTTCGCATGGGAGATGATCAGTTCTCTGGTGGCACAGCTGAAGGTCGACGGCGGCGACTTCGCCGACAACCAGACGCCTCCGCCGGACGAGCAGGCACGCGGCCAACTGCTGCGCGCACTCGCCAGCGATGCGATCCGCGGTGCGCTGGAGCGGCACTTCGGCGTGCGTCTGGCATTCCAGAACTGTCACCGCGTCGCGGTGTTCCCGTTGGACCCCTCGGTGGACGAGCGGCTCGCCCGCTTCACCTCCGCGCGGGCACAGTTGTTGAACCAGTCGCCCGAACTGCGCGACTGCTGAGGTCTTCTTGCGGTCGTCGGAGCGGCTTGGCATCGCGGGAGATGCGGGGGCGTTCGACCGCGCGGAGAGCGGGCTCTCCCACGAGCCCCCCGCGCGAGGGGCGGGTCCTCTCGGCGGGGGGCTCCGTGCGTCCGTGCCGCCCGCCGCGCCGTCTCGGCGGCACGGCGGGCGGGGGAGCGGGGACGCACCTGCGGTGTGCAGCGCACCAGGGGTCAGACCAGCAGGGGGAGCACTTCCTCGCCGAGGCGGCGGATGTTGGACTCGGTGCCCGCGAGGTCCCCGGAGCCCTCGGTCAGCAGCGCGAAGCGGCGGATGCCGGTGCGCTCCGCGGTCGCCGCGAGGCGGTCCGCGACGAGCCGGGGCGGCCCGACGGGGTGGATCGAGCAGAGCAGTTCCGTATAGCCCACGGGGTCGCGCATCACGCGATGGCTGCCGTCGACCGTGACGTGTGCGTCCAGGCCCTGCTTCAGCCAGCCGGGCATGGCCTTCACCAGGGTCTCGCGCGCCTCGTTGGCCCGGTCGGCGATCTGGGCCACGCCGGCGGAGACGTGCCCGGCCTCGGCGACGGCGTCGGGGCAGTGGCCGGCCTCCAGGGCGTGCCGCCGCCACAGGGCGACCATCTCCGCCTTCTCCTCGTCGCCGCAGTGCATGCCGAGGAGCATCGGGAGTCCGTGCTCGGCGGCGAGGCGGACGCTCGTCGGCGAGGTGCAGGCCACGATCACCTCGGGGCCCTGTCCGTCGGCCCGGTCGTCCGCCACCGACTCGTCGGGGCGGGGCACCACGGTCACTTCGCGGAACCGGTACCGATCGCCGCTCGCAGCCACCGAGGGCTCGCGCAGCCACCGCATCAACAGGTCCAACGACTCCGGGAACCCGCGCTCGTACGCCTCGATGCCGCCGCCGAACACCTCCAGGTCGACCCAGGGCCCGCCGCGGCCTACCCCGAGCGAGAACCGGCCGCCGCTGGTGAGGTGCAGCAGCGCGGTCTGCTCGCCGAGCGCCACCGGATGGGCGCTGGGCAGCACGGTCACCGCGGTGCCCACCCGGATGCGGCTGGTGCGGCCCAGCAGCAGCGCGGCGAGCGTCACCGCCGACGGGCAGACCCCGTACGGCACGAAGTGGTGCTCGGCCAGCCAGACGGCGTCCAGCCCGGACTCCTCCGCGACCTCGGCGGAGCGCACCGCCCGGTGCAGCGCCTCCCCCTGTCCCTGGCCCGGGAATTGAGCGGCCAGGACGAACGTACCCAGGCGCATCGCCTTCTGCCTCCTCGCGACCGACGCGTCACTCCCCCTGCCCGCATTAACGTCTGACACGTGCCAAAGGCACGGGCCACGGCGAAGTTCTTGCGATTGTCCGGTAACTGGACCCAAGGGGTGGCCCGGGATCACCCTCCCGTGTACGTGTGCCGCAGCCTCCGGCCCGTAGGCTGGACTCGACAGGAAACGTCCCCACTTGCCCCGCGAGGTGCCGCGTGTCCCCCCGCCGCAACCGCCCCAAGGGCGGCGACAACCCCACCGACCGCTCCGGCGACGCCGGCGACCGGTACGGCGGCTTCGGCCGCGCCGAGACCTGGCAGGGCGAGGAGTGGTCGGTCCGGCACGTCGCCGGTGCGAGCACCGCGGGCAAGACGTACCGCTGCCCCGGCTGCGACCAGGAGATCCCCTCCGGCGTGCCGCACGTGGTCGCCTGGCCCGAGCGCGGCGGGGTGGACGACCGCCGGCACTGGCACAAGGCGTGCTGGAACGCGAAGGACCGCCGCACCTCACGGGTGCAGCGGTCCAGGAACGCCCCCCGGTACTGAACGCACGGCGCGCGCCGGCCCGTTCGAGACCGAAAGGACCTAGACGTCCCGGCTGAACAGGGAGGCGTACGCACCGGCCAGCGCGCCCGCCGTCAGACCGGCCATGATCCACAGCGGGTCCCAGCCCTGCGGGCCGGACTCGATGAGGGCGTCGTCGTACAACACCCCGAGCTGGCTGGGGATGGAGTACTGCAACAGGAACTCCCCGGTGTCCTCCAGGGAGCTGCCCATCATGAACATCCCCACGACCAGCGGCAGCAGGACGACGCCGATCATGATCGTGATGGCGCCCGCGGAGTGGCGGATGACGGCGCCTACCGCCAGCGAGAGCAGTCCGAGCATGCCGAGGTAGAGGCTGACGCCGAGGGTCGCGCGGAACCACTGCTCGCCGTCGGGCTCGCCGCCGAGCATCCCGACCTGCATGGCGCCGACGAGCAGCGTCGTGACGACGGTGACGCCGAAGACGAGCAGGAAGTACACGATCGCCTTGGCGGTGAGCACCCGCGCCCGGTTCGGGCAGGCGGTCAGGGTGGTCCGGATCAGCCCGGTGCCGTACTCGGACGCGATCGTCAGCACCCCGAGGGTGATCACGCAGAGGCTGCCGAGGAGGGTGCCGAAGAAGCCGAGCGTCAGCACCTCGTCCCGGTCGTAGCCGTCGTCGGTGGTGCTGACCACCACGGCGATGAGGAGCGCGATGCCGACGAGCAGGGCGACCATCACGCCCAGCGTCCACATCGTGGAGCGCACGGAACGGATCTTGGTCCACTCGGAGGCCAGCGCGTCCCCGAGGGTGGCCTTGCGGATCGGGATCGGCGAGGTGTACTCGGCCGGCGCGGCGTACTCGGGGACGGGGGCGCCCGGCTGCTGGTAAGGGGGGGTCATCGGGCGTCCTCGGACGGGTCGGGGGAGGTCGGGGGCGCAGGAGCCGGCGGGGCGGCCGGCGGCGGTCCCGCGGGCGCGGGCGGCGGCGGCGCGGCGGCGTACGGGTTCTGCCCGGGCGCCGGCGGTGCGTACCAGCCGTGCTGCGGCCCCTGGGGCCCCGGCGCGGCCTGCGGCGGCGCCCCGTACGGCAGCTGCTCCATCAGCCCCGACTTCTGGTCGCTCGTGGAGCGGAAGTCGACCGCGGCCTGGGTCATCCGCATGTACGCCTCCTCCAGCGACGCCTGGTGCGGCGACAGCTCCCACAGCCGTACGTCCGCCTCGTGCGCGAGGTCGCTGATGCGCGGCAGCGGCAGCCCGGTCACCCGCAGGGCGCCGTCCGTCTCCGGCATCACCTGGCCGCCGGCCTCGGCGAGCGCGGTGGACAGCTTCTCCCGCAGCTCCGGCTCGTCCAGGGGGGTGCGCACCCGGGCGAAGCCCGCGGAGTTCGCCGAGATGAAGTCCCGCACGCTCATGTCGGCGAGGAGCTGGCCCCGGCCGATCACGATGAGGTGGTCGGCGGTGAGGGCCATTTCGCTCATCAGGTGCGAGGAGACGAAGACCGTACGGCCCTCGGCGGCGAGCTGCCTCATCAGGTTGCGCACCCACAGGATGCCCTCGGGGTCGAGACCGTTGACCGGCTCGTCGAAGAGCAGCACCCGGGGGTCGCCGAGCAGCGCCGCGGCGATGCCCAGGCGCTGCCCCATGCCGAGGGAGAAGCCCTTGGAGCGGCGCTTGGCCACGTCCTGGAGCCCCACCACGCCCAGCACCTCGTCGACCCGCCGCGCCGGGATCCCGGAGAGCTGGGCGAGCGACAGCAGGTGGTTGCGGGCGCTGCGTCCGCCGTGCACCGCTTTGGCGTCCAGCAGGGCGCCGACCTCGCGGGGCGCGTTCGGCGCGTGCCGGAAGGCCCGGCCGCCGACCGTCACCGTGCCCGACGTGGGATTGTCCAGCCCCAGGATCATGCGCATGGTGGTGGACTTGCCGGCACCGTTGGGGCCCAGGAATCCGGTCACGGCCCCGGGCCTGACCTGGAACGAAAGGTTGTACACGGCCGTTTGCGCGCCGTAGCGCTTCGTCAGGCCGACTGCCTCGATCATGCTCCTGCCCCATTGACTTCCGGTTGGTCCGGGGCCCGGCAACGCTGCCGTTCGCCCCCCGTAAGTCAATGAGCTTATCGGGCGGCGAACGGTTCCCACCGCGGCGTCACACTGGGCTCACAGTCGGGTGACGCTCCGTCCTCGGGGCTTCCGGGCATCCGGTCTCGGGTGCTCGCGCTCTCAGGCGTCCCGCTTCTTGAGCACCAGGTACGCGCCGACCATCGCCACGACCACCCACAGGCCCATGATGCCGAGGCCCTCCCAGGGGCCGTAGGGCGCCTTGTCGCTGCCCAGGGCGTCCGGGACCACCCGCATGATCTGCGAGCCGGCCTGGTCGGGGAAGTAGCGCGCGACCTCCTTCGCCTTGGGGACCACGGAGAGGATCCCGGAGACGAGGAAGAAGAACGGCATCAGGATGCCGAGCGCCAGCACCGTGCTGCGCAGCATCGTGGCGACGGCCATGGAGAAGAGGGCCATCAGCATCATGTAGATGCCGGCGCCGGTGACCGCGCGCAGGACGTTCTCGGCGCCGAGGTCGGTGCCGTGGTCGCCGAGCAGGGCCTGGCCGACGAAGAAGGTGGTGAAGCTGGTGACCATGCCGACGAGCAGGGCCAGCGCGGTGGCGACCGCCATCTTCCCGAAGAGGAAGGTGGCGCGCTGCGGGACGGCGGCCAGGGAGGTGCGGATCATGCCGGAGCTGTACTCCGTACCGATCACCAGGACGCCGAAGACCACCATCGCCAGCTGGCCGAGCGAGGTGCCGGAGAAGCTGACGAACGTCGGGTCGAAGGTCAGCCGCTCGCTGTCGGAGAGGTCGCTGAAGGTCGCGTTGAAGACCGCGCTGAGCGCCGCGCCGATCACGACCGTCGCCACGAAGGCGGCTACCAGGGTCCACATCGTGGATGACACCGTGCGGACCTTGGTCCACTCGGACTGGAGGACGGCGGGTACCGAGGCCATGCGTCAGGCTCCCTTGTTCTGGTCGTTGCTCTGGCCCCAGCCGGCGCCCCACGGGGGGCCGGGCTGTCCCTGCTGGAGCGCGGCGCCCGGGGTCGGGGTGCCGTGCGCGTGGTACTCCACCGCGCTCGCGGTCATCTGCATGAACGCTTCTTCCAGCGAAGCCTGCTGTGCGCTCAGCTCGTGCAGGACGATCTGGTGCTGGGCCGCGAGTTCGCCCAGGGACTCCGTCGTCGCGCCGTCGACCTCCAGGGCTCCGGCCGACTCCAGCACCGTGAGGCCCTTTGCGTGGATCAGGTCGCGCAACTGCTCCGGCTGCGGGGTCCGCAGTCGTACGTAACTGCGCGAGTTCTGCCGGATGAACTCCGCCATCGAGGTGTCCGCCAGCAGCTTTCCCTGACCGATCACGATCAAGTGCTCGGCGGTCAGGGCCATTTCGCTCATCAGGTGCGACGAGACGAAGATCGTGCGCCCTTCCGCGGCGAGCTGCTTCATCAGATTGCGGATCCAGTGGATGCCTTCGGGGTCGAGGCCGTTCACCGGCTCGTCGAAGAGCAACACCTGCGGATCTCCGAGCAGCGCCGAGGCAATGCCGAGGCGCTGACCCATACCGAGGGAAAATCCTTTCGATTTCTTGCGCGCCACCGGCGTCAGACCCACGACGTCCAGCACTTCGGAGACCCGCGACTGGGGGATCCGATTGGACTGGGCCAGACACAGCAGGTTGTTGTACGCGCTGCGCCCGCCGTGCATCGCCTTGGCGTCCAAGAGCGCGCCGATGTACTTCAGCGGCTCCTGGAGCTCGCGGTAGTGCTTCCCGTCGATCCGCACCGAACCCGACGTCGGGTTGTCGAGATCGAGCATCATTCGCATCGTCGTCGACTTGCCCGCACCGTTCGGGCCCAGAAAACCGGTGATCATCCCCGGTCGGACCTGGAACGAGAGGTTGTCGACGGCGAGCTTCGTACCGAAGCGCTTGGTGAGACCCTCTAGCTCGATCATGGCGCCCACGCTAACGGGCGCGACGAGCCCCCCGCCACTTGAGCGACGGGGGGCCCGACGGTTGGTTTGGAGCTGTGACCTGACGAGAGGTCGACTGCGGCTCCGGCTCAGCGGGACTGCTGGGCCGGGACGCCGCGGGAGATCGGCTCGTCGTCGGCGGGCGCGCCCGCCGCGGCCACCGCGGCACCGGTCAGCGTCGCCAGCATCTCACGGACGTTGGTGAGCTGCGCGTTGATCGAGTCGCGGCGGTTGGTGAGCGCCGCCAGCTCGCGCTCCGATTCGCTGCGGATCCGGTCGGCCTTGGCATTGGCGTCGGCCACGATGTCCTCGGCCTGGCGCTGCGCGGTCTCCACCGTCTGACGGGCCCGGCGCTCCGCGTCCGTCCGCAGCTTCTCCGCCTCCAGGCGCAGCTGCTCCGCCCGGTGCTCGATCTCCGCCAGCCGCTTCTCCGCCTTGGCCTGACGCGACGCCAGGTCGCGCTCGGACTGCTCGCGGCGCTTGGCCAGGTTCGTCTCGAAGTCGGCCGCGGCCTGGGCCGCCTTGGCGCGCGTCTCCTCGAAGAGCGCGTCGGCCTCCTCGCGCTTGGACTGCGCGTCCTTCTGCGCGTCGGCCCGCAGCTGGCTCGCGTCGCCCTTCGCCTTCTCGACGATGCGGACGCCCTCGTCCTCGGCCTTCTGCTTGCGGTCGGCGGCGAACTGCTCGGCGTCGCTGCGCACCTGCTGCGCGGCGGACTCGGCCAGCTCGCGGTGCTGCTCGGCGGCGCGACGCGCCTCCTCGCGCAGGTCCTTCGCCTCCTCCTCGGCGAGGCGGAGGATCTTCTCGACCCGAGCACCGAGGCCGGCGTACGACGGCTCGGCGTCGGTGACCTGCGCCTGGGCGTTCTGCGTTTCGAGGTGCAGCTCCTCAATCCGCTTTTCCAGAGAGGTGATTCGGGTCAGAGCACTGTCACGATCGGCGACGAGCTTGGTAATGCGGTCATCCACCTGACCGCGGTCGTAACCACGCCGCACGAGCTCGAAGCCGAAGGGGGAGGAAGTGTCGCTCATGGGGTTCCTGTCGAATGAGACCGGTGAGGTGATAGGGGGAATCCTAGGGGCCGAAGCGGTGTGTCATCGAGCGGATACGGGTTTGATCTGGAGAATGTGCAGCCTTTTGAGTGGCTGAGCCCTCGACTTGCGCCGTGGAACAGCCCCCGGAGCCCGTCGGGTGACCTCTGTTCGGGCGTGCCGGGGCGCGTCCGCTATCCGATCGAAGGTCACCCGGCAGGCTCTCAGCCACCCGAGGACTTGCCGCCTGAGCGGGTAACTCCCGCTGAGGCGCCCGCTTTGACGCTGCCTGAGGAGCCGCCCGACGACTTGCCGCCCGAGGGCGGACCCTCGAACGACTCCAGGGCCTCCAACACGTCCTGGACCCGGGAGATCTCCGCCTGGATGTCCTGACGCCGACGGGTGAGCACGTCCAACTCCCGCTTGCCGTCGCCGACGAGTCTGCGCGCCTCGACCTCCGCTTCGGCCTTGATCTGCTCGCCCTCGCGGGTCAGCTCGGCCTTCTTCTGCTCGGCCTCCTTGAGCAGGCCCTCGGCCTTCTTCACCGCGGCGATGCGCACCCGGCCCGCCTCCGACGAAGCCTCCGACAGCAGCTCCTTGGCCTTCTCGGCCGACTCGTTGCGCTGCTCGGTGGCCGCCTTCACCAGCTGGTCCACCCGTTCGCCGGCCACCTTCATCTGCTCCGCGGTCTCCCGGCGGGCCCGCTCGTGCAGCTCCTCGACCTCGCCCTCGACGCGCACCCGCAGCTCGTCCGCCCGCTCCCTTATCGCGGTGGAGTCCCGACGTGCGCCCACCAGCAGCTCGTCGGCGTCCGCACGGGCCCGCTCCACCAGGGAGTTGCCCTCCACAGTCGCCTCGGAGACCAACCGCTCCGCCTCCTTGCGGGCCGCACCCACCATCGTGTCGGCCTGCTTCTCCGCCTCCAAAGCCGCCCGCAGCGCCTCCTCCTGGGCCTTGCTGACCAGGTGGTCGGCCTGCTGGGCCGCGTCCCGGCGCCGCTTGGCCGCCGCGTCCCGCGCCTCGTCCACGATGCGGTCGGCCGCCGTACGCGCCTCGCCCCGCACCCGCTCCGCCGCCCGCTCGGCCTCCGTCTTGACCTGCTGAGCCTCGGCCCGCAACCGCTCCGCGACCTGCTGCGCCGCGGCCACGGCCTCCGCGGCCTCCGCCCGCAGTCGCTCCGCGTCCCCGCGCGCCTCGGAGACCAACTGGTCGGCCTGGGACGCCGCGTCCGCGCGCCGCTTGTCCGCGGACTGCCGCGCCTCGTCGAGGACTTCCTGCGCCTCGGCCCTGATGCGCTCGTTCTCGGCCGTCGCCTCCGAGACCAGCCGGTCCGCCTGGCCCGCCGCCTCCGAACGGATCCGGTTGGCGTCGTCCCGGGCCTCCGCCCGGGTCCTGGCGGCGTCCTGCTCGGCGGAGGCCACCGCGTCGGACGCCTCCGTACGCATCCGCTGGGCGTACTCCGCGGAGTCCGCCCGCAGCCGCTCCGACTCGGCGATCGCGTCGGTGACGGTCCGTTCGGCGAGCGCGGTCGCCGCTTCCGTCTCCTCCTGGGCGCGGGCCCGCAGCTGCGTCGCGTCGTCCGTCGCGCGCTCCAGTGCCGCGTGCGCGTCCGCGCGCACCCGGTCCGCCTCTTCCTGAGCCTCCGTACGGGTGCGGTCGGCCGCGTGCTCCGCGGCGGAGCGCAGGCCCGCGATCTCCTGCTCCGCCTGCTCGTGCAGCCCCGACACCGAGTCCCGCACCTGCTTCGCGGTCTGCTCGGCCGCGGCGATCGCCTCCGTGGCGCGCCGGTCGGCGTCCTCGGCCAGCCGCTGCGCTTCGGCCTGGGCCTCCTCGACCCGCTTGCGCGCGGAGCCGAGCAGTTCCTCGCTCTGCTCGCGCGCCCGGTCGCGCTCCTGGTCGGCGTCGTCCCGCGCCGCCTTCAGGATGTCCTCGGCCTCGCGCCTGCGCCGTACGGCCTCCTCCTGCGCAGCCGCCAGCGCCTCCTGCGCCTGGGCGCCGAGCCGGTCGGCCGCCGACGCTGCTTCGGCCCGCAGCCGGTCCGCGGTGTCCTGCGCCTCGTTCTTCAGCTGCTCGGCCTCGGCCGCGGCGTCGCCGCGCAGCCGCACCGCGACGTTCTCCGCCTCCGCGCGGGCCGTCGACGCGTCCGCGGCGGCCTCCGTGCGCAGCCGGTCGGCCTCCTGCCCGGCCTGCTCCTGGAGCGTACGGACGCGCTCGGCGGTCTCCGTGCGCAGCCGGTCGGCCTCCTCCGACGCCTCCCGTCGGATCCGCTCGCCCTCGGAGCGCGCCTCCTGAAGGCCCTGCTCCGCGGACTCCACCCGCGCCTCGGCCTCCGACTGGAGCCGGGCCAGCTCTTCCGCGGCCTCCTCCTGACGGGTCGCCAGCGTCTGCTGGGTCTCCTCGCGCAGGGCGTCCGCGGCCGACTCGGCGGCGGCCCGCATCGAGTCCGCCTGCTCCTCGGCCTCCACGCGCAGCCGCTCGGCCTCCGTGCGGGTGCGCTCCAGGGTCTCCTCGGCCTGCCGGCGCAGCGTCGTCGCCCGCTCGATGGCCTCCGTACGGATCCGCTCGCTGTCGCTGCTCGCGCCCGACCGCAGCTCGTCCGCGTCCGTACGCGCCTTGGTCAGCAGCTCCTCGACGGTGGACGCCGCCTCCTCGATCTGCTGCACCGCCTCGCGACGGGCCTCCGCGCGGATCCGCTCGCCCTCCGAGACCGCCTCGGAGCGCAGCTGCTCCGCCTCGCCGCGCAGCCGCCGCGCCTCCTCCTGGAGCTCGACGGTCCGGGCGCGGTACTCCTTGGTGTCGTCCTTCGCGGCGCCCTTGAGCTGGTCGGCCTGCTCGGCGGCCTCCTCGCGCAGCCGGTCGGCCTCCGCCTCCGCCTCGCGGCGCAGCCGCTCGGCCTCCTCGCCGGCCTTGCGGGTGGTCTCCTGGGCGTCCTCGGACGCCTTGTTCAGGACCTCCTCCGCGTCCCTGGCGGCCTTGGCGATCGCCGCGGCCGAATCCTCGGCCGCGATCTGGCGGGCCTTCTCCCCGGCCTCCGCAAGCTGCTTCTCCGACTGCGAGCGGGCGTCGGTGAGCACCTGCTCGGCCTCCGCCTTCACCGCCTCGGCCTCGGTGGTGGCCTCGGCGACCAGCCGGGCGATCTCGGCCTTGGCGGTGCGGTTGCGCTGCTCGGCCAGGGACTCGGCGCTCGCGACCTGTCGGCCCGCGGCCTCCTTCGCCTCGGCGACCAGCGACTCGGCCTCGGCGCGGGCCTCCCGCAGCCGGTCATCGGCCTCCTGGAGCCGCTGCTCGGCGCTCCGGCTCAGCTCGCTGGCCTGCTGGCGGGCCTGGTCGGACTCGGCGGTCGTGGTCGAGCGCAGCTGCTCGGCGTGGGCGGTGGCCTCCTGGGCCTGGGCCGACGCCGCGTTCAGCATCCGCTCGGCGTCCCGGCGGGCCCGGTGCAGCACGGCCTCCGCCTCGCTGCGGGCGGCGTCCGTCTCCGAGCCGACCCGCGCACGGGTCTCGTCCAGCAGCCGCTTCGAGTCGGCGCGGGCCTGGCCCAGCGCCTGCTCGGCCTCCGCGCGGGACTCGTCGAGCAGCCGTCGGGCCTGCGATTCGGTACGGGCCCGCAGCTGCTCGGCCCAGGCGACGTTCTCGTTGACGTGCGCTTCGACGGTGCGGCGGCGCTCGGCCAGCTCCTGGTCGAGCCGCTGGCGGCGCTGGTTGGCCTCGGTGTGCAGCTCCGCCTGGAGGCGGGCCTGCTGCTCGGCGTGCTCCTGGAGCAGCCGCTGCGCCTGGGCGCGGACCTCGCGCAGCTCGCGTTCGGCGTCCGAACGCATCTGGTCGACCTGGACCTGCGCGTTCCGCAGCATCTGCTCGGCCTGATAGCCGAGGTCCTGGCCGTCGTAGGCGGGGCGGGACGCTAGTGCGCGGCGCGCCTCGTGGAGCTTGGCGCGCAACACCTCGACCTGGTAGCCGAGGTCCTCGGCGTGCTGGACGGCCTTCTCCCGGTCGGTCTTCAGCCGCTTCATCTCGGCTTCGAACCGCGAGAGGTGGTCGTCCTCAGCCCGGTGACTCTCCTGGCGTTCGTAGCCCCGCACTACGCGGTCCCATCCGTCCCCTGGTCGCAACTGATCCCGCACAAGCGCCGTCCGCTCGCGGACGGCCCCCCGGGGAATGGTGACAGAACAATATGAGAGGACGCGTCGCGGCCCCGACCCGGCCCCGGCCCGGAATCGCCCACTCTACCGGGCCGGGTAACCGGAGGTCAGTGCTCCGTTGCAGAGGTGACGAGTTCGGTCAGCACGCCGTGGCAGTCCTTGGGGTGCAGGAAGGTGATCCGGGAGTCCATCGAGCCCCGGCGCGGCTTCTCGTCCAGGACCCGGATCCCCTTCTGCCGGATCGCCTCCGCGTCGCCGTCGACGTCGGCCGTGCCGAAGGCGATGTGGTGGACCCCCTCACCGTTCTTGGCCAGCCACTTCCCCACGGGGGAGTCCTCGCGGATCGGCTCCAGGAGCTGGAGGTAGGAGGCCCCGCCGTCGGAAGTCTCGTTGATCTTGAGCATGGCCTCGCGCACGCCCTGTTCCTCGTTGACCTCCGTGTGGAAGACCTCGAAGCCGTACGTGGCACGGTAGAACTCGACGGTCTCGTCGAGGTCGAAGCAGGCGATCCCGATGTGGTCGATACGCGTCAACATGGGACCAGTGGAACGGCACCGCGCCGGTTACGCAAGGTGCGCGCCATCACACCGGGCGCACGGTGACCCCGGGCCGTACCGCTCAGTACATTGAGGTGAACCATCGTTCACTCCTCGGCGTCAGAGCTCGCAGGCTTTCTCAGGCTTTCTAAGGGGATCGCTCACATGGCAGGAAACACCGACACCACCACGGTGATCGTCTCGGGCGCCCGGACGCCCATGGGCCGGCTCCTCGGCTCGCTGCGGTCCTTCTCCGGCGCGGACCTCGGTTCCTTCGCGATCAAGGCGGCCCTGGACCGGGCCGGCATCGGCCCCGACCAGGTGCAGTACGTGATCATGGGCCAGGTGCTCCAGGCCGGCACGGGGCAGATCCCGGCGCGCCAGGCCGCCGTCAAGGCGGGCATCCCGATGAGCGTGCCCGCGCTCACCATCAACAAGGTCTGCCTCTCCGGCCTCGACGCGATCGCACTGGCGGACCAGCTGATCAGGGCCGGCGAGTTCGACATCGTGGTCGCCGGCGGCCAGGAGTCCATGACGAACGCGCCGCACCTGCTGCCCAAGTCCCGCGAGGGCTTCAAGTACGGCGCCGTGGAGATGCTGGACGCCATGGCGCACGACGGCCTCACCGACGCCTTCGAGGGCATCGCGATGGGCGAGTCCACCGAGAAGCACAACACCCGGCTCGGCATCGAGCGCCCGGCGCAGGACGCCTTCGCCGCCGCGTCCCACCAGCGGGCCGCCGCGGCGCGGAAGAACGGCCTCTTCGACGCCGAGATCACCCCCGTCGAGATCCCGCAGCGCAAGGGCGAGCCCGTCGTCTTCGCCCAGGACGAGGGCATCCGCCCGGAGACCACCGTGGAGGGCCTGGGCCGGCTGCGGCCCGCGTTCGCCGCGGACGGCACCATCACCGCCGGCACCTCCTCGCAGATCTCCGACGGCGCCGCCGCGGTGGTCGTGATGAGCCGCGCCAAGGCGGAGGAGCTGGGCCTGGAGTGGATCGCCGAGATCGGCGCCCACGGCAACGTCGCCGGCCCGGACAACTCCCTCCAGTCCCAGCCGTCCAACGCGATCCTGCACGCCGTGGGCAAGGAGGGCATCGGCGTCGAGGACCTCGACCTCATCGAGATCAACGAGGCGTTCGCCGCGGTCGCCGTGCAGTCAATGAAGGACCTGGGGGTCTCCCCGGAAAGGGTGAACGTCAACGGCGGGGCCATCGCGCTGGGCCACCCCATCGGCATGTCCGGCGCCCGGATCGTGCTGCACCTCGCACTGGAGCTGCGGCGCCGTGGCGGCGGCGTGGGCGCGGCGGCGCTCTGCGGCGGCGGGGGCCAGGGCGACGCGCTGATCGTCCGCGTCCCCGCGAAGTAGGTCGCGAGCGGCATTCCGTACGCATGCGCACGCATACCGAGCCGAGGAGCTGAGCCATGGTGGACGTCGCGGAGCTGGTCGCCCGGGCGAGGGAGGGCCGGCCGCGTGCCGTGGCCCGACTGATCTCGCTGGTGGAGGGGGCGTCGCCGCAACTGCGCGAGGTGATGGCCGCGTTGGCGCCGCTGACCGGCGGGGCGTACGTGGTGGGGCTGACGGGCTCGCCCGGCGTCGGCAAGTCCACCACCACGTCGGCGCTGGTCACCGCGTACCGCAGAACGGGCAAGCGGGTCGGCGTGCTCGCCGTCGACCCCTCGTCGCCCTTCTCCGGCGGGGCGCTCCTCGGCGACCGCGTACGGATGTCGGAACACGCGTCCGACGACGGCGTCTACATCCGCTCGATGGCCACCCGCGGCCACCTCGGCGGCCTGGCCTGGGCCGCACCGCAGGCGGTGCGCGTCCTCGACGCCGCCGGCTGCGACGTGGTCCTCGTCGAAACCGTCGGCGTCGGCCAGTCCGAGGTCGAGATCGCCGCACAGGCCGACACCTCCGTGGTGCTGCTCGCCCCCGGCATGGGCGACGGCATCCAGGCCGCGAAGGCGGGCATCTTGGAGATCGGCGACGTGTACGTGGTGAACAAGGCGGACCGCGACGGCGCGGACGCGACGGCGCGGGAGCTGAACCACATGCTGGGCCTCGGGGAGGCGCGCGGCCCCGGGGACTGGCGGCCCCCCATCGTGAAGACGGTCGCCGCTCGGGCGGAGGGCGTGGACGAGGTCGTCGAGGCGCTGGAGAAGCACCGGGCGTGGATGGAGGAGCGGGGGGTGCTGGCGGAGCGCCGCCTGCGGAGGGCGGCGGGCGAGGTCGAGACGATCGCGGTCACCGCGCTGCGGAGCCGCATCGCGGACCTGGCGGACCTCCACGGCGACCGCCGCCTGGACGCGCTGGCGGCGCGCATCGTCGCGGGCGAGCTGGACCCGTACGGCGCGGCGGACGAACTGGTGGCGGGCGTCACGAGCACGTAGCCCACGGCGCCGGCGGGGCGGTGTGACCCGTCGCCACCCGACTGCGTCCCGTCTGCGGTTGCTCGCGCCCTGACGGCCTCGCCACATCGCTGCGGGCACGTTGGTCGCTACAACCCGGCGGGGGCTGGTCGCGCAGTTCCCCGCGCCCCTGCTTTCCTCCGCTCGCCCTTCGACCACAGGCTGTCCGTGGTGGACGCAGGGGCGAGCAACCATTCACGGCCCGCAGACGACCGACGGTTTGGGGGCGCGGGGAACTGCGCGAGCAACCACCCACCGGTCCGCAGAGACGAACGCACCCGCGGTGCCCCGGCGCGCACGTCCCCCCGCCCCGCAGCCGCAGGTCAGTCGTCGTCGCGGTCCGGCGTCGCCTTCGCCGTGGTCGCGTTGACCTTGACGTCGTGCTCCTTGCCGTCCTTGCCGCGCACCTCGACCTCCCAGGCGTCGTCGTCGAAGTCGACGTCGGTGACCGTGCCCGGCTGGAGGGCGACCGCGGCGTCCGCGGCCTGCTGGGCCGTCACCTTGACGCCCTTGGGCGCGTCGTCGCGGTCGTCGTCCCGGTCGTCGTCCCGGTCGTCGTCGCCGCCGTCGTCGTCGCGGTCATCGCGCTCCGTGACGCTCACCTTCCCCGACTCCGCGTCCACCCGCACCTCGCTCTCCTTGCCGTCCTCGCCGCGGATCTCGACCTCCCAGTCGCCCCCGTCCGCGCCCTTGTCGTCGTCGTCATCGCGGTCCACGGACTCCACGGTGCCCGGGACCTCCGCCAAGGCCGCCTTCGTCGCTTCCTCGACGCTGACCTTCGCGGGGACCTTCGCCGTCGCGGGGTCGTCGGTCGCGGCCACCGCCGTGTAGGCGCCACCGGTCAAAAGTGCCGCGGCCACGGCCGTGGCGATCACGATCTTGCGCTTCATGGAGGGGTCCTCCCCATCGAGGTGGTGCGTCGTTGACTGGACGACCACCAATCTGGCGGAGGGACCCTGAACGCAGCCTGAAGCCACCTGAAGGGATCTTCAGCTTCGGTTTGGGACCCTTGGTCCATGCGTTTGCTGATCGTGGAGGACGAGAAGCGGCTGGCCCTCTCCCTCGCCAGGGGCCTGACCGCCGAGGGGTACGCCGTGGACGTGGTCCACGACGGCCTGGAGGGGCTGCACCGGGCCGCCGAGGGCGCGTACGACCTGGTGGTCCTCGACATCATGCTGCCCGGCATGAACGGCTACCGCGTCTGCGCCGCCCTGCGCGCCGCCGGCAACGAGGTGCCGATCCTGATGCTGACCGCCAAGGACGGCGAGTACGACGAGGCCGAGGGCCTGGACACCGGCGCGGACGACTACCTGACCAAGCCGTTCTCGTACGTCGTCCTCGTCGCCCGGGTCAAGGCGCTGCTGCGCCGTCGCGGTCGCGGCGGCGCGTCGCCGGTGCTGCTCGTCGGCGACCTGCGGGTGGAGACCGCGGCCCGTCGGGTGTTCCGCGGCGAGAGCGAGGTCTCGCTGACCGCCAAGGAGTTCGCGGTCCTGGAGCAGCTCGCGGTGCGCGCCGGGGAGGTCGTCAGCAAGGCGCAGATCCTGGAGCACGTGTGGGACTTCGCGTACGACGGCGACCCGAACATCATCGAGGTGTACATCAGCGCGCTGCGCCGCAAGGTGGGCGCCCCGCGCATCCAGACCGTGCGGGGCGCGGGCTACCGCCTGGTGGCGCCGCCCGGCGCGGGCCCGGACGCCGGGGCGGGGCGATGAGGTCCGTACGGGCCAAGGCCGCGCTCGGCGCCACCGCGGTCGTCGCCGTCGCCCTGGTCGTCGCGGGCACCGCGGTGCTGATGGTGCTGCGGGCGTACCTCTCCGACCAGGCGGAACTCCAGGCCGAGGTCACCGCCCGGGAGGTCGCCGCGCAGGTCGCGCGGGAGGGCGACACGGAGCGCGGACCGCTCACGATCCCGTCCACGGACGACCGGCCCGTGCAGGTCGTCGACGAGGACGGCCGGGTGGTCGCGGTCAGCGACGAGCTGGAGCGGATCTCCGGCACCGGGACGGCGGGCGTGAAGCCGCAGCCGCTGCCGACGGGTGAGGACGAGGGCGACGCCGACGGCGACCGAGACGACCAGGACGAAGACGACCCCGAGCGGAGCGAGGTCTCCGGCAAGGAGCCGCGCTTCGTCAAGGGCGGGGCGACCGTGGACGGGGAGTCCGCCGGTTACGTCTTCGCCGCCGTGGAGGCGACCACGGGCGACGGTCGCACCGTCACGGTCTACGCGGGCGCACCGCTGTCCGTGGAGCAGGACGCCGTGGGCTCGGTGCGCGAGGCGATGCTCATCGGCCTGCCGCCGCTGCTCGTCGTCGTCGCCTCGGTGACCTGGCTGGTGACCCGGCGCGCGCTGAAGCCGGTGGAGGACATCCGCGCCGAGATGGCCGCGATCACCGCTTCGGAGGACCTGTCGCGACGGGTGCCGGAGCCCGCCACCCGGGACGAGGTGGCCCGGCTCGCGCACACCACGAACGAGACGCTGGCGGCGCTGGAGGCGTCCGTGGAGCGGCAGCGGCGGTTCGTCGCGGACGCCTCGCACGAGTTGCGCAGCCCGATCGCCTCGCTGCGTACCCAACTGGAGGTCGGGGAGGCGCATCCGGAGCTGCTGGACGTGCCGGGCGCGGTGGCGGACACCGTACGGCTCCAACAGCTCGCCGCGGACCTGCTGTTGCTGGCCCGGCTGGACGCGGGGGAGCGGCCGGGGCGGACCCGGCTGGACCTGTCGGCGCTGGTGCGCGAGGAGGTGTCGCAGCGCGCCGGGGACCGGGTGACGACGGCCGTGGACGTGGCGGACGGCGTCGAGGTCGCCGGCTCGCACGGACAGCTCGCCCGGGTCCTCGGCAACCTCCTCGACAACGCCCAGCGGCACGCCGCCGCGTCGGTCGAGGTCTCCGTGCGGCGCGAGGGCGGCTCTGCGGTGCTGTCCGTCGGGGACGACGGGGCGGGCGTGCCGGACGCCGAGCGGGAGCGGATCTTCGAGCGGTTCGTACGGCTCGACGACGCCCGCTCGCGCGACGAGGGAGGCGCGGGTCTCGGCCTCGCCATCGCGCGGGACGTCGCCCGGCGGCACGGCGGGACGCTCACGGTGGGGCGGTCCCGGGCGGGCGGCGCGCAGTTCGTGCTGCGGCTGCCCGCGCCGTGAGGCGACGGCGGAGCGTCAGAGCTTGCCGCGCTGCCCGCGCAGGTGGTCCACCACGGGGAGCAGTGAATCCCGCAGGTCCGCGAGGGCCTCGGGGGACATCAGGTCGATGAAGTGCCGGCGCACGGAGGCGACGTGGTGGGGCGCCACCCGGCGCATGGTCGCCATGCCGTGCTCGGTGAGCACCGCGAACAGGCCGCGGCGGTCCGACTCGCAGTTCTCCCGGCGCACCAGGCCCGCGTTCTCCATGCGGGTGATCTGGTGGGAGAGGCGGCTCTTGGACTGGAGCGTCGCCGCGGCCAGGTCGCTCATCCGCATCCGCAGGTCGTCGGACTCCGAGAGGTTGACCAGGATCTCGTAGTCGTTGAGGGTCAGGCCGAACGGCTGGAGGTCCCTTTCGAGCTGGTGCATCAACAACCTGTTGACGTCCAGGTGTGCACGCCAGGTGATCTGCTCGTCATCGGTGAGCCAGCGGGTGGCCGTCTCGGTCTCCATATGTGGATTCTACCTAAAGAAGTTGAAAGACGGACTATTTTTGGGTCGGGAAATCGGGTCGGAAATCGTCGGTCCGGAGGATCCGGAGGGTTCGGTCCACGGGGCCTGCGGAGCGCGCGGAGGCGCGGCACGCCCGACGTGTGAATGCGCAGTGTACGCAGCGCGCGAGGGGGGGTCGGCTACGGAGTCACGCTCCGCAGGGCCCCGTTCACAGCCCGAAGCGGCGCTGGAGGTCACCCAGTTGACCCGGCAGGCGCGGTGCGGAGCCGTGCTGCCCCTGCCCCCCGCCGTGCCCGGACACCACCCCCGCCTGCGCCGGAGGCTCCCCCGTCGCCACTTCGGGCATCAGCGCCTCGGAGGACTGCAACAGCACCGTCCCGGCGCCCACGAAGTCGAACTGGTGCTCCTCGCCGGAGGCCCCGCCGATGCCCGTCATTGCACGCACCCCGCCCATCACCCCCGTCATGTACCCGTGGTCGTAGTGGTGACAGGGCGAGGGGCAGTCCGCCCACCCCACCAGCGCCTGCGGATCCACCCGGATCGGGGGCTCCATGAAGACCACCGGGCCGTTCGACGCGGCGACGAACTTCCCCGTCCCGATCAACGTCAGGAAGCCCGGCACGATCGACTGCTTCAGCGCCAGCGACGGCTGGTACGCCAGCAGGTTCCCCGCGCGGATCGTCAGATTGCCGTCGTCCAGGTCGAAGGAGTTCACGTCGAACGCCCGGTCCGCGAGCAGCATCTTGCCGCTGCCCTCCGCCACCACCCAGTCGCCCGCGTGCAGCGGGGAGTGGAACGAGGTGCGCAGCAGCCGGTCGAGTCGACCGTGCCCGATGCCGTTGAACTCGATCTGCCCGTAATAGGCGATCATCTTGCCCTTCTGGAGGAACCACTGGCTCCCCTTCAGCTCCACACAGAAGGTGTACGGGTTGACGTTGTCGTCGCTCGGCAACGTCATCGGGTCTAGGGCCACGGGGCCGCCCGGACCGGTCACAGCTTCTCCTCCGACGCCTGGACGAACACCGCACCACTGCCGCTGAGCTCCAACTGGAACGCCTCGCCCGAGCCGCGCCCCACCATGTCGCGCCAGCCGAGCGCGGTGGACAGCTTGTTCCGCACGTCGCCGTGGTGCGCCACGTACGCCTGCGGGTCCACGTGCACCGGGCGCCCGGGGACGATCGGCAGTTCCACCACGCCGCCGTGCGCCATCACCGCCACCGCGCCGTGGCCGCGCAGCGTGGTGGTGAACAGGCCCTGGCCGCTGACCTGGCCGCGCACCATGCCCATGACCCCGCCCTGCGAGCCCATGAACATCGTGCCCTGCTCCAGGGTCCCCTCGAAGGCGAGCAGCCGGTCCGCCTCCACGTACAGCGTGTCGCCGGTGAGGCGGACGACCTGGACGTGGTGGCCGCCGTGCCCGAACATCACCGTGCCGCTGCCCTCCACCGTCATCAGCGGGGTGGCCTCGCCGGCGACCCGGCGGCCGATCATCGAGGCGACGCCGCCCCGGCCGCCGGCCGTGTTCGGGGTGAAGCTGACGTCGCCGCGGTACGCGATCATCGCTCCGCGCTGGCTGAACAGCCGCTGACCGGGGACGACCGTCACCTCGATCAGCCTGGAGTTGATCTCCCGGAAGGACATCTAGACGTCGCCCCCGATCGTGTTGCGCTCGCTCGGCTGCACGTACACCAGCCCGTCGCCCTCGAAGCGGATCTGGAACGCCTCGCCGCCGCCCTCGCCCAGGAAGGTGCGGAAGGTCACCCCGGACTGGAAGTTCTGGCGCAGCGAGCCCTGGTGGGCCACGTACGCGCCGGGGTCGACGGAGAGGGGGTACTGCGGGGTCACGCGCAGCACCACGGCCGGGCCGTCCGAGGTGATCGCGACCTGTCCGCTGCCCTCGACGGTGGTGGTGAACAGGCCGTTGCCGCTCGCCCCGCCGCGCAGGCCGGTGAAGGTGGTGCCGGTGCGCAGCCCGCCGTCCGTCGCCAGCAGGTTGCTGGACTCGACGTACAGCTTGTCGCCGTGCAGCGCGACGAGGTTGATCTCCGACGCGCGGTCGGCGAAGAAGCAGGTGCCCTGGCCCTTGACCTCCATCAGCGTCATCTGTTCGCCGGTGAGCCGACGGGTCACCATGCCGCGGATGCCCTCGCCGCCGCCGGTGAGCTTCTTGAAGGCCATCTGGCCGTCGTACGCGACCATCGACCCGTTCTTCGCCTTGACGGCGTCGCCGGTCATGTCGACCGCGAGCACCTTGCTCCCCTGGAGTCGAAACGTTGCCACGGAGCGACCGTATCCGGCGCAACCCGGTACGAACAGGCACTCAAGGAGGATCACGGCGCCGTTGTGCCCACCCCGGACAAAGGCTTGGCAAAGGAGGCTGGCAGAATGGGCCCGCGCTTGTGAGCGCGTTCACAAGATCGTCTCCCACCGAAGGTGCATCCGCCGTGGACATCAAGACCGCCTCGTCCCTCCACCGTCTCCGCCTCGTCTCGGCGCCGGAGGCCGTCTCCTTCATCCTGTTGATGGTCGCGTCGGTGCTGAAGCGCACCACGGACTTCAACGCGGTGCCCGCGCTCGGCATGATCCACGGCGTCCTCTTCATCATCTACGTCCTGTTCTGGCTGGACGCGTGGAACCGCACCAAGTGGGACCTGAAGACCGCGGCGCTGTACTTCGTGCTCTCGGTGCTGCCGTTCGGCGGCTTCGTGGCGGAGCGCAAGCTGAAGCGGGCCGCCGAGGACGAGGTCATCGCCTCGCGTGCGCGCCGCGAGGGCACGGTGAACCCCGCGTAGCCCTGGCCGCCCGCGGTGCATCCGCGCCGCACCCGCGACTTCCGACCGGCACCCCCCGACCGCCGGTCGGCGACCCCGCCGAGCACACCGCTCGGCGGGGTCTTCTCCGTCTCGGGGCGGACCGAAGGGCGAGACGGGACTGAGCGCCGGAGGGTGACTGGGTAGGGTCGGGCGCGTGTCCAAGCCGCTCAGCCTCTCCTTCGATCCGATCGCCCGAGCCGACGAGCTGTGGCGCCAGCGCTGGGGGCCCGTGCCCTCGATGGCCGCGATCACCTCGATCATGCGGGCCCACCAGATCCTGCTCGCCGAGGTCGACGCCGTCGTCAAGCCGTACGGGCTGACCTTCGCCCGGTACGAGGCGCTGGTGCTGCTGACCTTCTCCAAGGCGGGCGAACTGCCGATGTCGAAGATCGGCGAGCGGCTGATGGTCCACCCCACGTCCGTGACGAACACCGTGGACCGGCTGGTCAGGTCCGGCCTCGTCGACAAGCGGCCCAACCCGAACGACGGCCGCGGCACCCTCGCCTCCATCACCGAGAAGGGCCGCGAGGTGGTGGAGGCGGCCACCCGGGACCTGATGGCGATGGACTTCGGACTCGGGGCGTACGACGCGGAGGAGTGCGGGGAGATCTTCGCGATGCTGCGACCGCTGCGGGTGGCCGCGCGGGACTTCGACGAGGCGTGAGCGGCGGGCCCGGCAAGGGTCGGGCGACCCGCGGGCTGGACACCCCGGGCGCGGGGTGATATCCGAGCCCCGTTAGGCTCGGCGCATGAAACAAACCGTGCTGACCCGCTATCGCGTGATGGCCTACATCACCGCCGTCTGGCTGCTGGTGTTCACCGGGGCCATCGTGCTGAAGTACGGCTTCAGCACGGGCGACACCATGGTGATCTCGCAGATCCACGGCGTCCTCTTCATCATCTACGTGATCTTCGCCTTCGACCTGGGTTCCAAGGCGAAGTGGCCCTTCGGCAAGCTGCTGTGGGTGCTGGCGGCGGGCTGCATCCCGGTGGCCTCCTTCTTCGTCGAGCCCAAGATCACCCGTGAGGCGCAAGCACTCATCACCGGCGGCACGCCCGAGCCCGCGAAGGCGTAGGCCGGTCGAAGGCCGGCGTTTCGGGGGCGGAACTGCGCCCCCGCGCCGTGGCTGGTTGCACGATCCTCACGCCTGCGGTCCGGTGGGGGGCGGAACTGCGCGACAAGCCCACCGCCGGGCCGCACAGACCTACGCTCCCGCGGGGGGCGGTGCGTACGTCCCAGGGTCGCTCCGGGGCAAGCTCGCCCCATGTCCGCACGCAAGCGCAGCACACTCGCAGCGCATCCGCATCGACAGATAGTTGGACGTCCTAGTAAATTGGCTTCATGGACGCCCACGCCATTGAAGAGGGCCGCCTCCGCTGGCAGGCCCGATACGACAAGGCCCGCAAGCGGGACGCGGACTTCAGCACGCTCTCCGGGGATCCCGTGGAGCCGGTCTACGGGCCGCGTCCCGGCGATGCGTACGAGGGGTTCGAGCGCATCGGCTGGCCGGGTGAGTACCCCTTCACCCGCGGCCTGCACCCGACCGGCTACCGCGGTCGGACCTGGACGATCCGCCAGTTCGCCGGCTTCGGCAACGCCGAGCAGACGAACGAGCGCTACAAGATGATCCTGGCCGCCGGCGGCGGCGGGCTCTCCGTCGCGTTCGACATGCCCACGCTGATGGGGCGGGACTCCGACGACCCCCGCTCGCTCGGCGAGGTCGGCCACTGCGGGGTGGCGATCGACTCCGCCGCCGACATGGAGGTCCTCTTCCGGGACATCCCGCTCGGCGACGTCACGACCTCCATGACGATCAGCGGGCCCGCCGTGCCGGTCTTCTGCATGTACCTGGTCGCCGCCGAGCGCCAGGGCGTCGATCCCGCCGTGCTCAACGGCACGCTCCAGACGGACATCTTCAAGGAGTACATCGCCCAGAAGGAGTGGCTGTTCCAGCCCGAGCCGCACCTGCGGCTGATCGGCGACCTGATGGAGCACTGCGCCGCCGGCATCCCCGCGTACAAGCCGCTGTCCGTCTCCGGCTATCACATCCGCGAGGCCGGGGCGACCGCCGCGCAGGAGCTGGCGTACACCCTCGCCGACGGTTTCGGCTACGTCGAGCTGGGGCTCAGCCGCGGCCTGGACGTGGATGTCTTCGCGCCCGGGCTCTCCTTCTTCTTCGACGCCCACCTCGACTTCTTCGAGGAGATCGCCAAGTTCCGGGCCGCCCGGCGGATCTGGGCGCGCTGGATGCGCGACGTGTACGGCGCCAAGAGCGACAAGGCGCAGTGGCTGCGCTTCCACACCCAGACCGCGGGCGTCTCGCTCACCGCCCAGCAGCCGTACAACAACGTCGTGCGCACCGCCGTGGAGGCGCTGTCCGCGGTCCTCGGCGGCACCAACTCGCTGCACACCAACGCCCTGGACGAGACCCTCGCGCTCCCCAGCCAGCAGGCCGCGGAGATCGCGCTGCGCACCCAGCAGGTGCTGATGGAGGAGACCGGCGTCGCCAACGTCGCCGACCCGCTCGGCGGTTCCTGGTACGTCGAGCAGCTCACCGACCGCATCGAGGCCGACGCCGAGAAGGTCTTCGACCAGATCAAGGAGCGCGGACGCCGGGCCCACCCCGACGGACAGCACCCGATCGGGCCGATGACCTCCGGCATCCTGCGCGGCATCGAGGACGGCTGGTTCACCGGCGAGATCGCGGAGTCCGCCTTCCGCTACCAGCAGGCGCTGGAGAAGGGCGACAAGAAGGTCGTCGGCGTCAACGTGCACGAGGGTTCGGTCACCGGTGACCTGGAGATCCTGCGGGTCAGCCACGAGGTCGAGCGCGAACAGGTGCGCATCCTGGCCGAGCGGCGCGACCGGCGCGACGACGCCCGGGTGCGCGGCGCGCTCACGGCCATGCTGGAGGCTGCGCGGGACGGGTCGAACATGATCGGGCCGATGCTCGACGCCGTACGCGCGGAGGCCACGCTGGGCGAGATCTGCGACGCGCTGCGCGACGAGTGGGGCACGTACACGGAGCCCCCCGGCTTCTGAGGCCCCCTGTCCGGCAGCGTCGGTGCCGCTGCGGCAAGCCGCTACGGCACCGACGGAGTCAGGCCCGACAGCAGCAGGGCCGTGAAGTCGCGCGCCCACGCCTCGTCCACCGGCTCCGCGCTCACCAGCGCGCGGTGGACGACGGCGCCGGCGATCACGTCGAAGATCAGGTCCGCCCGGTCCGCCGCCCGTGCCGGGTCGTCCTCGTACGGCAGCTCCCCGCGGGCCTGCGCCCGCGCCCGTCCCTCCAGCACCAGGCGCTTCTGCCGGTCCACGATCGCCGAGCGGATGCGCCGGCGCAGCGCCTCGTCGCGGGTGGCCTCCGCCACCACGGCCATCAGCGCCGTCCTGGCCTCCGGGCGCTCCAGCAGCGCCGCGAACTGGAGGACCACGGCCTGCACGTCGGCGGTGAGGCTCCCGAGATCGGGCAGGCGCAGCTCGTCGAAGATGACGGCCACCGCGTCCACCACGAGTTCGTTCTTGTTGGACCAGCGCCGGTAGAGCGTCGTCTTGGCGACGCCGGCGCGGATCGCCACGTCCCCCATGGTCAGCTTCGACCAGCCGAGGTCCACCAGCGCGGCCCGTGTGGCGTCGAGGATCGCGGTGTCGGTCCCCGCGCTCCGGGGACGGCCCGTACGGCTCTGCATGCCCGCGACCATACCGGCGGGTAGGAGGATTGCTGTGAGGCAGTTCACGGGAGGAATCTCACACGGCGCCGTGCCGTCGCAGTTACGCTACGAGCCGTAGCGAAAGCCGTGATCGGCTCCAGCGACGACCACCGGCGCAGGGTGGGGACCGTGCGCCAGCTCCACGAGCTTTTCGGGGTGCTTTTCACTTGCGGGCGCGAAGGGGGGAGGATGTACTCATGCAGCCTAGGAACATGTCCATGAGCGGCGTCGTCGACCTCGCCGCGGTGAAGGCGGCCAACGAGGCCAAGGCCAAGGCGGAGCAGGCGCGGGCCGAGGCCGCTCGCCAGGGCGGCGGCGGTGCCGTGGCCCCCTCCGGCCTGGTGATCGACGTCGACGAGGCCGGCTTCGAGCGCGACGTGTTGCAGCGCTCCACCGAGGTGCCGGTCGTCATCGACTTCTGGGCCGAGTGGTGCGAGCCCTGCAAGCAGCTCGGGCCCCTCCTGGAGCGGCTGGCGACGGAGTACAACGGTCGTTTCCTGCTCGCCAAGATCGACGTCGACGCCAACCAGCTGCTGATGCAGCAGTTCGGCGTGCAGGGCATTCCCGCGGTGTTCGCGGTGGTCGCCGGGCAGGCGCTGCCGCTCTTCCAGGGCGCGGCCCCCGAGCGGCAGATCCGGGAGACCCTGGACCAGCTGATCCAAGTCGCCGAGCAGCGCTTCGGGCTGACCGGCATCGCGGTCGCCCCGGAGGGCGAGGCCGGCGAGCCCGCCGCCGAGGCCCCGGAGCCGGTCGGACCGTACGACGCCGCGCTCGGCGCGGCCGTGCAGGCGCTGGACGCGGGCGACTTCGCCGGCGCGGTGCAGGCGTACAGGAACGTGCTGTCGGAGGACCCCCAGAACACCGAGGCGAAACTGGGGCTCGCCCAGGCCGAACTGCTCGACCGGGTCAAGGACCTGGACCCGAACAAGGCGCGGCAGGACGCGGCGGCCCGTCCGGACGACGTGGCGGCTCAGATCGCGGCGGCCGATCTGGACCTGGTCGGCGGGCACGTGGAGGACGCCTTCGGGCGACTGGTCGAGGCCGTACGGCGGACCCGCGGCGAGGAGCGGGACGCCGCGCGCGTACGGCTGTTGGCGCTCTTCGAGGTGGTCGGGACCGACGACCCCCGGGTGGCCGCAGCCCGTTCGGCGCTGGCCCGCGCCCTGTACTGAGCGCCGCCGGGCGGCGCCCGCGCACCGTTCGTCCCCCGGTGAGTGACGGGGATCGACGGGCCGGAGAGCGCCCGTTGCATTTGGCGACACAGTGACAAAGCACCGCTCCTCTTTGCCAAATCTTGGCAAAGAGGAGCGGTGTTACTCGCAGTAAATCAACATGCTTGCCCTGTCCGGCTTTTGGTGGTCTTGCCCTGCTATGCCGTGGAGAGCTGGTGCACCCTGTGTGCCCGTGCGGGCAACGCGTGGCCGGTGTGTGGTCATCAGGTCGTTACTAGCCAGTAACGATCCCCCTTGTGTCAAGGCCGTGAATGGACCACGATCGGCGACGCTCGGTCCAATACCGCACCGGCCCGGCTCCCCGGCCGTGCCCGCGGTTTCCTGGGTCCCCACCGAGCCGGCCGGCGCACCGCCGGACGCGGACAGGGGGGTTCCTGCCGAACGGCAGGGCCTGTCCGACCCGAGGTTGCGCATGACGCGTCAGGCGCGATCAGTGGTTGTCGCTCGGGGGTGATCGCCGGTGTTTCGGTCGCGGTACGCGCCTGGAGTCGCGGGCGCTCTTCTTCCCGGGGACGTAGCGCTTCTCCCACCTCGTGACGGACGGGTCCGTCAGCCGGGGTGTACGTCCGAGAAGGAGGAAAGTCATGGAGTCGATGACTCGTGGCGGAACCAGATGGAAGCGGTTCGCCCTAGTCATGGTGCCGAGCGTGGCGGCCACCGCCGCCATCGGCATCGGGCTGGCACAGGGGGCGCTCGCCGCGTCCTTCGCGGTGTCCGGCCAGGAGTTCAAGGTCACGGCAGGCAAGCTCGACGGCACCGGGTTCGCGCAGTACGGCGGCGTGGACATGGGCTACAAGACGATGGACGGCGACGACAAGACCAAGCACCCGGTCGCCATTTCGACCTTCCGGTCGGCGACCATCAAGAACATGTGTCAGTCGGTCGTCACCGACGTGCCGTTGCTGGGGAAGATCACGCTGGAGCTCCGGGCCGGTGAGGGCAGCAAGTCGGTCGAGGCGGAGAACCTCTACCTCGACATCACCGAGCTGGACGGCGACGCGAAGTTCACCAACATCGACATCGGTGTCGCGGCGAAGGACACGGACTCGCGGCGGGGCGGCAAGGGCCCGGTCGTGAAGGACGAGGTCCTCCCCAACGGCTTCGCCCAGCAGGCGGACCGGGCCGTGCTGACCGGCGTCAAGCAGAAGGCGTGGGCGACCACCGCCGGCACCTTCAAGTTGGGCGGTCTCAAGATGCGACTGCACAAGGGCGACGGCCCGAAGGTCGAGTGCTACTGACGGTCGACCGTCCGGGCGGGCGGTGACGCCGCAGCGGCGCCGGCCGCCCGCCCACTCTCCACCCAGCAACACCAGTTCCAGGGAGCTGTTTTCCATGAGCGCCGACTCCATGGCCACCGGGCGGAACGAGCACCCCACCCGGACCCTCTGGCGAAGGTTCCGTGACTGGCGGGGGCAACGGCCTTTCTGGGCCGGGCTGTTCACCCTCATCGGCGGCATCCCGATCGCCTACTTCCCCTATGCCAGCCTGAAGCTGGGGCATCTGACGCTCTCCATGTCGACGACCGCGGGCGCGGGTTCACTGATCATCGGCGTGCTGTTGGTCACGCTGGGGCTCACCATGTGGTTCCACCACATCGTGCGGGTGTTCGCCGGGGTGGCCGCGATCCTGCTCGCCCTGATCTCGATCCCCGTCGCCAATCTGGGCGGCTTCGTGATCGGCTTCCTCTTCGCCCTGCTCGGCGGTGCGCTCTCCGTTTCCTGGGCGCCCGGGAAGCCGATCGTGCACGAGCCGGAGCCCTTGGCGACCCCGGGGGAGGTCACGGCGCCCACGGCAGCGCCGGCCCCGATGCAGGCCGAGCCGGCCGACCCGTACGAGAAGACGACCATCGACCCCCACGGTGGGAGGAACAGTGCAGGGTGACGTCACACCGCTGACCGGGGCCGGGACGGGTGCCGACGGCGATGGGGCGCGGGCCGGGAAGGGCCCTCGGCACGCCGCCCCGAAGAAGTCGCTGTTGAGCAAGCTCCAGCGGCCGGCCGGGAAGGCGATAGCCCTGGCGGCCATGCCGACCGCCGTCTTCGTCGGAATGGGTCTCACCCCCAAGGCGGCCCTCGCCGACAACAAGGACATCCCCTTCGCCCCGGGGCCGTGCGTGACCCGGTCGGACGAGCCGCAGGAATCCTCGAAGCCCGAGAAGCCCGAGAAGTCAGGGCAGGCCGAGACCCCTGAGCGGGCCGGGAAGCCTGAATCCCCGAAGCCGTCCCAGAGCGCGAAACCCTCGGACGAACCGTCGGGCGAGGAGGAAGCGGAGCCGGGTGCGGACCCGCCCGAGCGCAACGGCCAGGACGACGCGGAGCCGGGTCGGTCGCCCGTGGCGGCGTCCGCCGAGCAGGACGGGAAGGGCCAGACGGCGGCCGGCGCCAGCCCCTCGCCCTCGCCGAGCGCGACCAGGACCCGCGACCCCTGGGACCCGTTGGGGGTGGGGGACGCGCTGCGGGACCTGTTCGGCTTGGGGGACAAGGGCAAGCCGCCGCCCCCGACCCCGCCCGCGACGCCTCCGCCGAAGGCGACCCCGCCCGTGGCGGCGGACCCGAAGCCGTCCACCGAGCCCCCGAAGAAGCCGGACGCGGCCCGGCCCGGCGAGCACGACGCCGCACGGGAGCCGGCCAACGACGACGGCGGGACCGAGGAGGCCATCCGCCGGGCCGCCGATCGGGCGGGAGCCGAGGTCGAGGAACTGGCCGAGGACGCCAAGGGCCTCGAACCGAAGAAGGACGAGGACATACCCGACGGGGCCAAACCCCGCTTCCCGTGCCCCACCCCGGACCCCGAGGCGCTGGCCGAAGCCGAGTTGGAGCCGGGCATCCCCGACCTCCCCGACAAGCCGTGGATCCTCAAGAGCACCAAGCTCACCCTGGCGGGCCTGGACTACCAGGGCATCGTCGAGGTGCGGACCGGCAGCGGGGCGGTCAAACCGGTGCTGAAGTTCACCGCGAGCAGCGTCGACATCAAGGACCTGCACCAGCTGGTGGACGGCCCCGCAAGACGACGATGCACGTGGAGGCGGACAAGGGCTCCACCTCCACCATCCGCAACGGCACCGTGACGATGTACACCGAGGAGCTGAAGGGCAACCTCTTCGGGATCATCCCGGTCACCTTCAGCCCCGAGAAGCCGCCGCCGCTGAACGTACCGCTGGCGATCTTCACCGACGTGACGGTCCGCCAGGCGGGCCAGTTCGGCGGGACGCTGACGGTCCCGGGCCTGCACAACTATTTCACACCCGGCGACTACGAGGCCACGTAGCCGTATGAACGCGGCGGTGCCCCGGTCCGCATCGGACCGGGGCACCGCCGTGCGTCACGTCGGGCCAGGGCTCAGGCCTTGGAGCCCAGGTGGTGCACCCGCACCATGTTCGTGGTGCCGGGGACGCCGGGCGGCGAGCCGGCCGTGATGACCATGGTGTCGCCCTCGTTGTAGCGCTGGAGCTTCGACAGCTCCGCGTCCACCAGGTCGACCATCGCGTCGGTGTTGTCGACGTGCGGCACGACGAAGGACTCCACGCCCCAGCTCAGCGTGAGCTGGTTGCGGGTGGACTCCTCGGTGGTGAAGGCCAGGATCGGCTGGCAGACGCGGTAGCGGGACAGCCGCCGCGCCGTGTCGCCGGACTGGGTGAAGGCGATCAGCGCCTTGCCGTCCAGGAAGTCCGCGATCTCGCAGGCCGCGCGGGCCACCGAACCGCCCTGGGTGCGCGGCTTCTTGCCCGGCACCAGCGGCTGGAGGCCCTTGGAGAGCAGCTCGCCCTCCGCCGCCGTGACGATCTTCGACATCGTCTTGACGGTCTCCAGCGGGTAGGCGCCCACGGAGGACTCGGCGGAGAGCATGACCGCGTCCGCGCCGTCCAGGATGGCGTTGGCGACGTCGGACGCCTCGGCGCGCGTCGGCCGCGAGTTGGTGATCATCGACTCCATCATCTGGGTCGCCACGATCACCGGCTTGGCATTGCGGCGGCACAGCTCGATGAGGCGCTTCTGCACCATCGGGACCTTTTCGAGCGGGTACTCGACGGCGAGGTCACCGCGGGCCACCATGACGCCGTCGAACGCCATCACGACGTCCTGCATGTTCTCCACGGCCTGCGGCTTCTCGACCTTGGCGATCACCGGGACGCGCCGGCCGACCTCGTCCATCACCTTGTGGACGTCGCGGACGTCGCCCGCGTCCCGGACGAAGGAGAGCGCGACCAGGTCGCAGCCCATCTCCAGGCCGAAGCGCAGGTCCTCCACGTCCTTGTCGGAGAGCGCGGGCACGTTGACCGCGGCGCCGGGGAGGTTGATGCCCTTGTGGTCGGAGATCACTCCGCCCTCGACGACGATGGTCTTCACCCGCTGGCCGTCGACCTCCACGACCCGCAGTTCGACGTTGCCGTCGTTGATGAGGACCTGGTCGCCCTTGGCGACGTCCCCGGGCAGGCCCTTGTAGGTGGTGCCGCAGATGGTGCGGTCGCCGGGCACGTCCTCGGTGGTGATGGTGAACTCGTCACCGCGCACCAGCTCGACGGGGCCGTCGGCAAAGGTCTCCAGACGGATCTTGGGGCCCTGGAGGTCGATGAGCACGCCGATCGCCCGGCCGGTGTCCGCGGAAGCCCGCCGCAGGCGCTCGTAGCGGCCCTGGTGGTCGGCGTGGTTGCCGTGGCTCATGTTGAAGCGGGCCACGTTCATCCCGGCCTCGATGAGAGCTTTCAGCTGCTCGTACGAGTCGACGGCGGGGCCCAGTGTGCAGACGATTTTGGAACGGCGCATAAGGCGGATCCTATCGGTTTGTTTCGACTCGGAATATTCCGTCTGGTGGAAGATACAAATGGGCGGACATTCGCTCAGGCGAGTGAACTCAGGTGAGTGAATTGGCGGACACCAAGTCGAATGTCTGACGTGCGATCTCCAACTCCTCGTCCGTGGGGACGACCGCCACCGCGACCCGGGCGTACACCGGCGAGACGATCCGCGCCCGCGGCGACCGCTCGGCGTTCAGCTCCGCGTCGATCGCCAGCCCCAGCTCTTCGAGGCCCGCGACCGCAGCCTCCCGCACGAAGGCCGCGTTCTCGCCGACGCCGGCCGTGAAGGCGATCGCGTCCACCCGGCCGAGTACCGCGTAGTACGCCCCGATGTACTTCTTCAGCCGGTGCACGTAGATCTCGAACGCCAGCCGCGCCTGCTCGTCGCCCTCGTCGATGCGCCGGCGGATCTCCCGCATGTCGTTGTCGCCGCAGAGCCCCACCAGCCCGCTCTTCTTGTTCAGCAGGGTGTCGATCTCGTCCGTCGACATGCCCGCCACCCGCTTGAGGTGGAAGGTGACCGCCGGGTCCACGTCGCCCGAACGGGTGCCCATCACCAGGCCCTCCAGTGGCGTGAGCCCCATCGAGGTGTCCACGCACCGGCCGCCGGCGACCGCGGAGGCGGACGCGCCGTTGCCCAGGTGCAGCACGATCACGTTCACCTCCGCCGGCTCCTTGCCCAGCAGCTTCGCCGTCTCGCGCGAGACGTACGCGTGCGAGGTGCCGTGGAAGCCGTAGCGGCGGATCCGGTGCGCGTCCGCGGTCTCCACGTCGATGGCGTACCGGGCCGCCGACTCCGGCATGGTGGTGTGGAAGGCGGTGTCGAAGACCGCGACCTGCGGCAGGTCGGGGCGGAGCGCCCGGGCCGTGCGGATGCCGACGATGTTCGCCGGGTTGTGCAGCGGGGCCACCGGGACCAGCCGCTCGATCTCCGCCAGCACCTCGTCGTCGACGACGGTCGGCGCGCTGAACTTCAGCCCGCCGTGGACCACCCGGTGGCCGATCGCCGCCAGCTCGGGCGAGTCCAGCCCGAGCCCGTCCGCCGACAGTTCCTGTGCGACCGCCTTCAGCGCGGCCTCGTGGTCGGCGATCGGGGCGGTGCGCTCGCGCGGCTCGCCGCCGTCGCCCGGGGTGTGCACGAGTCGGGACGTCCGCTCGCCGATCCGCTCCACGAGCCCGACCGCGAGCCGGGCGCCGTCTCCCATGTCGAGCAGCTGGTACTTGACCGAGGAGGAGCCGGAGTTCAGGACGAGGACGCGGGAGGGAGCGGGCTTCGTGGTCACGTGCGTGGGGCCTTCTGTCGGGTGCGGTTCGCGGGTCTTCGAGGGGCGGGGTTCGGGGGCGTACGGAGTGCGCTACGCCGGCGCCGCGGCCGACCGGGCCGGTCGCGCGGGCTGCTCGGGAGTGTCTTCAAAGTAGCGTCGTCCGCCTTTGGGGCACGCCAGGCAGACGGGACTTTGAAGACACGACCTAGGCCCCCGGGTCCGGCTGGGCCTGGATCGCGGTGATCGCGACCGTGTTCACGATGTCGCCGACCAGGGCGCCGCGCGACAGGTCGTTCACCGGCTTGCGCAGGCCCTGGAGCACGGGGCCGACCGCCACCGCGCCCGCCGAGCGCTGCACGGCCTTGTACGTGTTGTTGCCGGTGTTCAGGTCGGGGAAGATCAGCACCGTCGCGCGGCCGGCGACCTCGGAGTCCGGCAGCTTGGTCGCGGCGACGGACGGCTCCACGGCCGCGTCGTACTGGATCGGCCCCTCGATCCGCAGGTCCGGGCGGGCCCGGCGGACCAGCTCGGTGGCCTCCCGCACCTTGTCGACGTCCGCTCCGGAGCCGGAGGTGCCGGTGGAGTACGAGAGCATCGCGATCCGCGGCTCCACCCCGAAGCGGGCGGCGGTCGCGGCGGACTGGACGGCGATGTCCGCGAGCTGCTCGGCGTTCGGGTCCGGGTTGACCGCGCAGTCGCCGTACACCAGCACCTCGTCCGCCAGGCACATGAAGAACACGGAGGAGACGATCGAGGCGCCGCCGCCGGAGCCGTCGGCCGCCTTGCGCGTCTTGATGATCTCGAACGCCGGGCGGATGGTGGCCGCGGTCGAGTGGACCGAGCCGGAGACCATGCCGTCGGCGAGGCCCTCCTCCACCATCAGGGTGCCGAAGTAGTTCACGTCGGCGACCACGTCGTACGCCAGCTCCACCGAGACGCCCTTGTGGGCGCGCAGCTCGGCGTACCGCTCGGCGAAGGGCTGGCGCAGCTCCGAGGTGTGCGGGTCGACGAGCTGGACGGCGGACAGGTCGATGCCGAGGTCGGCGGCCTTCTTGCGGATCACGTCCGGGTCGCCGAGCAGGGTCAGGTCGCAGACGTCGCGGCGGACCAGCACGTCGGCGGCGCGCAGCACCCGCTCCTCGGTGCCCTCCGGCAGCACGACGCGGCGCCGGTCGGAACGGGCCTGCTCCAGCAGCTCGTGCTCGAACATCATCGGGGTGACCCGGCCGCTGCGGGCCACCGCCAGCCGGTCCAGCAGCTCGGCGGAGTCGACGTGCCGCTCGAAGAGGCCGAGCGCGGTCTCCGCCTTGCGCGGGGTGGCGGCGCTCAGCTTGCCCTCCAGACCGAACAGTTCGGTGGCGGTGGGGAAGCTGGTGGCGGCGACGGAGACCACCGGGGTGCCGGGGGCCAGCCGGGACGCCAGGGTCAGCACCTCGTCGCTGGGCCGCTCGTCGAGGGTGAGCAGCACGCCGGCGATGGGCGGGGTGCCGGCGGAGTGCGCGGCGAGGGCGCCGACGACCAGATCGGCCCGGTCGCCGGGGGTCACGACCATGCAGCCGGGGGTCAGGGCGGTGAGGAAGTTCGGCAGGGTCGCGCCGCCGAAGACGAAGTCGAGGGCGTCGCGGGCGAGGCCGGAGTCGTCGCCGAGCAGCACCGTGCCGTTCAGGGCGTGGGCGATCTGGGAGACGGTGGGCGCGGCGAGCGCGGGCTCGTCGGGCAGGACGTAGCAGGGGACGGGGAGGCGGGCCGCCAGCCGCTCGGCTATCTCCGCGCGGTCGGCGGGCGCCACGCGGTTCACCGTCATGGCGAGGATGTCGCAGCCGAGCGCCTCGTACGCGCGAAAGGCGTTGCGGGCCTCGGCGCGCACCGACTCCGCGGTCTGGCCCCGGCCGCCGACCACGGGGATCACGGAGGCGCCGAACTCGTTGGCGAGCCGGGCGTTGAGCGCCAGCTCGTCGGGGAGCTGGGTGGCGGCGAAGTCGGTGCCGAGGACGAGGACGACCTCGTAGGCGCGGGCGACCCGGTGGAAGCGGTCCACCAGGTGGGAGACCAGCTCGTCGGTGCCCTGCTCGGCCTGGAGCGCGGACGCCTCGTGGTAGTCCATGCCGTACACGGACGCGGGGTCCTGGGCGAGCCGGTAGCGGGCCCGCAGCAGCTCGAACAGCCGGTCCGGCCCGTCGTGCACCAGGGGCCGGAAGACCCCCACCCGGTCCACCTGGCGGGTCAGCAGCTCCATGACCCCCAGCTCGACGACCTGGCGGCCGTCCCCGCGGTCGATCCCGGTCACGTACACGCTGCGCGTCACGTGCGCCCTCCGTCCGCCCGTCGTCACTCGACGTTGCAGTCACTCGTTCTGGCAAAAACCGAAGAAAAACCGCTGGTGCGCGGCTTTCCCCCTTGACAATACCTCTCCAAGTGGACTAGATGCCTGGCGGGTGGCGCGGCGTTAATGCGGGCGTGGAACAATTGTTTCTCGGCTCAGACGCCCCACTACGAGCAGGAGACACAGCGCTATGCGTATCGGAGTGCTGACCGCCGGAGGCGACTGCCCCGGTCTCAACGCCGTGATCCGCTCGGTCGTGCACCGGGCCATCACCGGGCACGGCGACGAGGTCATCGGTTTCGAGGACGGCTTCAAGGGCCTCCTCGACGGCCACCACCGCCCCCTCGACCTCAACGCCGTCAGCGGCATCCTGGCCCGCGGCGGCACGATCCTCGGCTCCGCGCGCCTGGAGCGCAGCAGGCTGCGGGAGGCCGCGGAGAACTGCGGCGAGATCCAGCGGCAGTACGGCATCGACGTGCTGATCCCCATCGGCGGCGAGGGCACGCTCACCGCGTCCCGGATGCTCGCGGACGCCGGCATGCCCGTCGTCGGCGTCCCGAAGACCATCGACAACGACATCTCCGCCACCGACCGCACCTTCGGCTTCGACACCGCCGTGACGGTCGCCACCGAGGCCATCGACCGGCTGAAGACCACCGCGGAGTCGCACCAGCGCGTGATGGTCGTCGAGGTGATGGGGCGGCACGCGGGGTGGATCGCCCTGGAGTCCGGCATGGCGGGCGGTGCGCACGGCATCTGTCTGCCCGAGCGACCGTTCGAGGTCCAGGACCTGGTCAAGATGGTCGAGGAGCGGTTCGCCCGCGGCAAGAAGTTCGCCGTCATCTGCGTCGCGGAGGGCGCGCACCCCGCCGAGGGATCGATGGAGTACCGCAAGGGCGAGATCGACCAGTTCGGCCACGAGCGCTTCCAGGGCATCGGCAACCGCCTCGCGGTCGAGCTGGAGCACCGCCTGGGCAAGGAGGCCAAGCCGGTCATCCTCGGCCACGTCCAGCGCGGCGGCGTCCCCACCGCGTACGACCGGGTCCTCGCCACCCGCTTCGGCTGGCACGCCGTGGAGGCCGCGCACCGCGGCGACTTCGGCAAGATGACCTCGCTGCGCGGCACGGAGGTCGTGATGGCCCCGCTCGCGGACGCCGTGACGCAGCTGAAGATGGTCCCGGAGAACCGGATGAACGAGGCGGAGTCCGTCTTCTGAGCCGCAGCGCACGCGCCGCGTGGCACTGCTGCCACGCATGGGGGCGGGGCCACCCTTGTGGGTGACCCCGCCCCTTGCGTGCGCCCGCGCGACGGGCGCGACAGCTACAGCCGCTTCGCGCTGCGCAGCGTCTTCGCGTAGTAGCCGTTGCCGTCCAGTCGGGAGACCCCGCCGATGTCGCCGATGGTGGGTCCGTTGACCTCCTCGCGGCTGGAGACGAAGATCAGATGGCCCTCGGTGTCGTGGCCGAGGACGATGCCGACGTGGTCCAGCCGCTCCTTGGTGCGGGCGTCCAGCTTGAAGAACACCAGGTCACCCGGTTGCAGTTGGTCGATCGCGGTCGGGCGGTCCGCAGGCGTGATGCCCTTCAGCGGCAGCACGTCCACGCCCTCCTTCGAGCGCGCCATCCCGTTCGCGGTGCGCGGCAGGCCGTCGCCCGAACGGTCCGACGACATCAGCGGATAGCGCCCGCGGAAGCCCACCACCATCCGGATGTAGCCCGAGCAGTCCAGGGAGCGGGCGCGCATGGCTTCCGGGGTGCCGGTCTTGCCGTCCCGGAAGGGGTAGGGCTTGCCGAGGTAGTCGTAGAAGTCGGACTGCTCAAGGCGCAGGTCGCCGTCCTCCGCGCCGGTGGTGTTCAGCGGGCCGAAGTTCGCGTCACCCGCGACGAGGCGACCCTGCTCGTCCTTCTTGTCCTGGACGCCCTGCACGTACTGGAAGGCGGACGCGAAGATGTCGTCCTCCTTGCTGTCCGCGTACTCCCCGTACCACTCCTTGAACCACTTCTCCTTCTCCGCGCCCTCGGACCACGCCTTGGGCATCAGCCGCACCCAGTCCGTGGTGGAGACCTTGGAGCCCGTCGACGCCGGCTCGGCGAAGGTGCGCGCCGGGCCGGTCAGCTTCGCGGTCTGCGCGCCGTCGGTCAGCACCGCCTTCACCCGGCCGTCGCCGCCGCGCAGCACGCTGCGCGCGGGGTTCTCCAGTCGGGTCCAGCCCTCCTCGCCCTTGTCGGTGGAGGCGCCGGTGGTCCCCTTTATCCCGTTCAGGACGCCGACGTTGCGGATCTCGGTGATTCCGTCGTCCTCCTGCTGGCGCAACTCCAGCGTGAGGTACCCGGACGTCGCGACGAGCCCGAGGACCGCGAGGACCGGCAGGATCCGGCGCGAGTTCTTCTTCAGTGCCATCGAAATTCCTCGATTCTTCGGACTCAGGCGGCGGGCATGACGCCGAGCAGCAGGCCGGCGGCGACGACGATGTACGCCATCATCGAGACGGAGGCCGTCGCGAGCAGCGTCGGCACCTTGGGCTGGCGCACCAACTGGTAGGCGATCAGGCCCGGGACGATGAAGCCGAGCGTCTCGTTCCCGTACAGCAGCGGGAACTCGATGGACAGCACGATCATCACGGTCGACTGGAGCAGCACCCCGAGCAGGACCACCGCGGCGAACAGCCGCTTCCCGTACAGGATCATGACCCGCTGCATCAGCTTGGTGCCGGCGTAGGTCAGCGCGGTGACCCCGACGACCATGGCCGCGCGCTGGAGGTCCTCGATGAGGGTCAGCGCGACCCACCCCGGCGTGATCATGCCGCCGGGGGAGAGGTTGGTGGTCAGGTAGCACAGCAGGGAGAAGAACAGACCTATGGCGATGCCCAGGGCAGCCATCTCGGGGGTCAGGGCGGCAGTGGTCAACTGGGGACTCCGGGCGGGTGTTGCGAGGCAGGGCGGACGGGACGTGCGACGGCGGCCGGCGGCCGTCCGCTGGTCAGGTGCGGTGGTGCGGAGGCCGTTGATCGCCCTCGTGGATGTCGTGGGGCGGGTGCTGCCGGTGGCCGAAGGGGTCGAACGGCTCCTCGGCCCGCGCCTCGGGGCGCCCGTCGGCCGCGGGCCACGCCCGGCCGTCCCACGAGCCCGCGGTGGCGGGCGGCGGCACCGGCTCCAGCCGGTGCTCGTCGGTGGGCTGGGTCGGGATCCGCACCACCGGGATCTCCTGGGTCTGGGACGCCTGGTAGCGCTCCTCGTACGCCACCGGGTACGGGGCGTACGGGTCCAGGCGCGCGGGCTGGGCGACGACGGGAGCGGCCTGGTGCTGCTCCTGCTCCGGCTCCGCTCCGCGCGTCGCGCCGCTCTCGTCGGCGGGGAGTTCGGCGAGGTACTCCAGCAGTTCCTCGCCCTGGCCGTGGATGTTGCCGATCGCGACGAGGGAGGAGCCGTCGGGCATCGTGCCGAGCATGGACGTCATGAAGTCCTCGGCCGGGCGGCGCTCGCCGCCGAGGTCGACCGCGCGGTCCCGCCACTCGGCGGGGACGGCGTCGATCGCGCTCTTGGCCGGGTGGCCGATGACGAAGACGTGGTCCGGCTTGAGGTCCGGGATCAGCTCGCCCATCTGCCCGTTGCGCTCCACGCGGTCGGGCCGGCAGTTGATCACGACGTTCAGCGGCCGGTTGATCGCGCCGAGGTCCAGCAGCTGGTTGACGTTCATCAGCGTCGACTCGGGGTCGTTGGCCGCGAAGACGTTGGCGAACGCCAGCCGCTTGCCCTCGGGGGTGACGTAGCGCTCCACGGACAGCACGCCCGGGTCCGGCGGGGCGTCGTACATGCCCTGGAGGGCCACCTGGCGCTCCACGCCGAGCAGTTCCGCGACGGTGAGCGCGATCGCCACGTTCTCCTTGAACGTGAACCAGCTGAAGCCGCGCAGCTCCTCGTCGGTGACGGTGTCCGGGTCGGCGTAGACCAGCTGGCAGTTACGGGCGTCCGCCTCCTCCTGGAGGATGTGGAAGCGGTCCTTCTCGGCCGTGACGCAGATGCCGTCCTGCGGCATCGAGCGGCACAGCGAGCGGGCGACGTCGTCCAGGGTGGGGCCCATCTCGGCGAGGTGGTCCTCGCGCACGTTGCACAGCACGCCGATCGTGGAGCGGATCAGCTTGCTCTGGTTGACCTCCTGGAGCGCCGGCATGACGGCCATGCACTCGATCACCAGGGCGTGCGGCCGGTACGTGGCGGCCCGGCGCACGATGCCGATCTGCTCCACCACGTTGGCGATGCCGAACTTGCGGTAGACCGGCTCCTCGGTGGCGTCGGGGTGGATGAAGCGCGCGGCCGTCCCCGTCGTCTTCGCGACGGTGACCAGGTCACCGCCGCGCAGCGCCCCCGCGCACAGCCGGGTGATGGACGACTTGCCGCGGATGCCGTTGACCAGCACCCGGCTGGGGATGGAGTGCAGGGCGGCGTAGTGCCTGCGCTGTTCCACGATCCCCGCTATCAGCAGGAACACCCCGCCGGTCAGCAGGACGAAGTAGAGGTAGAGCACGGCCGGTCACCTTCCGCCGACGCCGGGCTGGACCTCCGCGGTCCGGCGCGCCTGGTTGTGTCTGTGGGCCTGCGCCTGCTGACGCAGTAGTTCGAGGCTGCGGACGACCGCACCCACCTCGTCCGCGTAGCGCGGGTAGAGCACGGTCTTCAGGTCGCCGTCGGCGAGCTTCTCCGCGCTGGTGGCCAGGGCCCGCAGCGGTCGGACGACCACCAGGTAGATCCAGCCGAGGGAGAAGATGATCGCGGCCAGGCCCAGCATGCCGGCGAGCACGCTGCGGTCCTCGCGCTCGTACGGGGCGATCTGGAAGCGCTCGGCGTTCTGCCAGCTGACGACGGTCCAGCCGATGTCGGCCGTGATGCCGCCGCCGGAGAACGGGGCGGCCGCGGCCACCGTGACCTTGCTGCCGTCGCGCAGCAGCAGACCGGTCTCGACCGGGTCCGCGCCCACCCGGACGCCGGCCGCCCGCACGATGTCGGTCAGCGAGCTGCGGGGCAGCTTCTCGAACGCCAGGAAGCCGTCGCTGCCGGCGATGGTCAGGCCCTCGTCGTCCACCACCCGGACCTCGCCGAGCCCGGGCCGGGCCAGCAGGGAGTTGAGGAACTCCACCCGGATCTCGCCGACCAGGGTGGCGCCCTTGCGCTCCTGCACCGGGGCCGCGGCCTGGACCACGGGCTCCTTGCCGCCCTTGCCGGAGACCCGGACCAGCGGCTCGTCCTTGTCGGTGCTCCAGTCGGCCGGGTCGGCGCCCGCCTTGGAGATCACCTTGCCGTCGGCGTCGACGACGTACAGGGCCCGGTAGCGGGTGTGCTTGTCCAGGGCCTTTTGGAGGGTGCGGCCGGTGGCGGACGCGTCGTCCGCGCCGATCAGATGAGAGGTCGACACGAGGTCGGCCTGTGCTTCGTTGAGCGCCCTGCGGACCCGGTCGGCGATCAGGTCCGTACGGTCGCGCTGGTCGTTCACCATCGTCATCGGCACGCTGACCGAGCCGTCGGTGCGGTTGAGCAGCAGCCCGACGGGCACGCACCACACGAGCAGCAGGGCCAGCGTCAGGGCGAGCGGGCCGCGGCTGCCGATGCGGATCTTCTTGCGGCGCGGCGCGGCGTCGGCGCCCGCGGAGCCGCCGGGGGTCGCGTCGTCGGCTTCGGTGTCGAGCTGTTGGCGCAGGCGCTCCAGGGCGGCGCCGATCCGGGCGGCCTCGCCCCAGCGGGGCACCGTGACCGGTCGGGTCCGATCGCCGCGGGCGATCCGGCGCGACTCCAGGAACAGCCGCAGCAGGGGCCGTTGGACGGTCGTCCACAGCACGGCCGCGGCGAGCAGTCCGAGCGCGACGAGGACGCCGGCGGCGACCAGTCCGTACAACTCGCGGTCGGACTCCCCGGTCTCCTCCTGCACCACGGGCAGCAGGGACACCACGGTCAGTCCGAGGCCGGCGGCGACGCTCTTCTTCTCCTCGGGGTTGGCGGAGGCGAGGGAGGCGTAGCCGGCGAGGGCGACGCGTCCGTTGTACTCCTTGCCGACGAGCGTCCCGCTGACGCCGGGGTAGCCGCCCGACCCGGGTTCCTTGGCCCGTACGGGGTGTTGCTCGGCCCGGACCGCCGCCTGGTCGGAGAGCTGGCTCATCTGCTTCTGGAGGAACGCGAGCTCCTTGCGCTCCTGGTCCGAGTTGAGCGCTTCGGCCCGCTCGAAGCCCGCGGTGGCCAGCACCTCGCCGTCCTTGGCCACGACCGCCATGGTGCGGAACTGGCCCAGGTTGATGGCCGGCACGGACAGACTGCTGGAGGCCAGCAGCAACTGCTGCGGCCGGTCCTTCCAGTCCAGCACCGCCATGATCATCAGGCGTACGTCACCGGTCTCCAGGCGCACCATCCGCGGGGTCAGGGCGCCCTTCCCGGTGAGGACGTCCTTGTCCAGCCAGGCGAGCGGGATCGTTTCCCCGCGCGCGGCGAGGACTTCGCCGCTCTCCACGTCCAGCACCGTGGTGCCGGTCCACTTCTGGTACGTACGGCCCAGGTCCGACAGGATGCGCTCGGGCTTCACGGGCTCGCCCGCGCTCAGCGCCTTCGCGGTGCGGTCCAGGTCGGCGACCCGCTCGTCGACCGAGGCGCGCATCGCGATGGCGCCGTCCTCCGCGAAGTGCTTCTGCGAGGTGAGCACCGCCTTCGGCGCGACCGCGTCCTTGCTGGGGCCGAGCACCTTCGCCGTCAGGGCGGCGAGGGCCAGGATCAGTACGCACAGCACCGCGATCGGCGGACGGATGCCGCCGAGGAGGGGCATGTCCGCGCGCTTGCGGCTGCGGCGCCGGCCTCCGCGCACGGAGTACGCGGCATTGCTCGGTTTCACTGGTGCTCTTTCCTGGTTCCTACGGGCTGCGGCTCGGGTGCCTGCGGGCGGTGGCCCCGGTGTCCTGCGGGCCGGGGCGCGGGGCGGGGCCCCGCCGTGCTCCTGCGGCGCCGCCGAGGGCCGTGTTCGGGATCGGGACCGCTTGGGGGGCGGATTCCGCGGGGCGGGGGCGCACGTCCGTTCCGCCCGTCCTACGCGTCAGTCCTTCAAGGAGAGTTCGGCGAGGCCGTCGCCGCCCGGCGCTCCCCGGTTGAAGAGGAAGCCGCGGGTGCGGTCGATGGCGAGGCGGTAGCGGGCGAGCCGGGCTTCGTTCAGCTCGCCCGGGTCGTCGAGGACCCCCCTGACGTCGACGAGCCGATGGGCGTCGACAGACCCTTCGGGGGCCTTCTCGCCCGCTTCCACCTCCGGCGGGATGTCCACCAGCGTGGTGCGGTAGCGGGCGGCGACGTCCCATCCGGAGGTCGTCTCGCGGAACTCGAACCAGCCGATCGCGCCTTCCTCGGTGAGGCCGGTGGGGGAGGAGTGCCGGGCGATCTGGTTGCCGAGGCTGTAGGCGACCCAGGTGCCGTTCACCTTCTGTATCGGCTGCACCACGTGCGCGTGGTGCCCGATGACCAGGTCGATCCCGGTCTCCGTGGTGATGCGCTCGGCTAGCTCCAACTGCGGGACGCTCGGTTCGTTGTAGTGCTCAAGCCCCCAGTGCACCGACAGCAGCACGACTTCGGCGCCCTGCTTGCGGGCCCGCTCCTCGGCCTGCTTGATCTCCTTGGTGCTGATCCGGTTGAAGGCCCAGCGCTCCTTCTCGGGGGTCGGATTGAGGAAGGACTCCCACGAGTAGGAGAGGTGCGCCACCTTGACGCCCTTCACCGTCCGGATGTTTATCTTCTCGGACTCTTCACGAGTGCGGGACGACCCGGCGTAGCCGAGGCCGACCTCGTCCATCGTGTCCAGGGTGCGGCGGATGGCCTTCAGGCCGTGGTCGTACGTGTGGTTCGAGGCGGTCGAGCAGGTGTCGTAGCCGACGTCCTTGAGCGCAGTGAGGATCTGCGGCGGCACCAGGAACTCCGGGTACCCCTCGAAGGGGCCCTCGGGCTTGGCGACGGGCGTCTCCATGTGGCAGATGCCGAGGTCGGCCTTGCTGATGACGGGCTCCACGCCGGCGAGCATGGGGCGGAAGTCCAGCCCGGCCTCGCCCTTCCCGGTCTTCTTCGCATCCGTGGCCGCCTGCTCGATCAGCTCGGGGTGGATGAGAACATCACCCGCGGCGGCGACGGTGAACGAGCGACCGCCCGGCTTACTCTGCGACTCCGAGGAGGTCGACATACAGCCGGTGGTGAGTACGGCGAGGGCCGCCGTCACTGCCAGCGCACGACCTATAGGGAGAGAATCACAGAATGTCACCGGCAGATTTTCCCACGCCGCCGAAGCCCGACCGTCCGCCCGGCATCACGAGATCATCACTTTCTGTTCGACTGATCGTTGTTGCGGGGGCCCTCGGAACGGCTCTGACGCTGGTCGGATGCCAGGCGGAACCGGGCGACGACAAGGGCGGGAAGTCGGGGTCGCGGGAGCTGGTCGACGTCAACGATCGGATCGTCAGGTACGCAGGCCAGGCGGAAAGTCGGGACGCGTACAAGCCGCCGGGCGACAAGGACCGCGAGCGCATCGCCCGCGGCGTCGGACACCTGCTGGACGGCGACCGGGAGAAGGCCGAACACGTCCTCGATGACGCGGGCTTCCGTGTGACGAGACTCACGGACGCCGTGTCCGGCAAGCGATACGACGAGGTTTCGGCCAGTAAGTCCGGAAATAGCGCTCGGTGGGGACGGCTCTACCTCAACGCCGACGCCAAGGTCCGCTGGAGCGTGCAGGTGCCCCACCCGGTCGCCGACCGCGACACCGAATCCCTCGGCGCGCACCTGATGGAGAACACCCCCGGCGGCGCGCTCGTCGTCGCCGGCGCCCACCGCGACGCCGGCAAGGGGGACGCGGCGGACGTGGCCCACCGCACGGACAGCGTCTTTCACGCAATCGTGGCCGAATTGCAAAAGCGCCGAATTCCCGGGATCCAGTTGCACGGCTTCGCCCAATCGTCGAATCGCCCCTATGAAGCGATCCTCTCCACCGGCGCCGTACCGACGGTGACGCCGGACGTCACGGGTCTGGCCGACCTCCTCACCGACAAGGGCCTGCGGGTCTGCCGCGGATGGTCCGACCGGTGCGAGCTGGAAGGGACCACCAACGTCCAGGGGAAGGCGGCGAAGCGCCACAAGGCGACGTTCCTCCACGTCGAGCTGGCCCCGAAGGCGCGCGGCAACGGCAAGGACGCGAAGGAGGCGGCGGAGGCACTGTCGACGGTGCTCGCGGGTTGGTCGGGCACGGCGCGCTAGCGCGTCCCGCGTGCTGGTGCCGCTGGACGGAGCGCCGTTGTCCTGCGGGCGCGTTGGTCCCTGCGGGAGCGTCGTGGCTTGTCGCGCAGTTCTCCGCCCTCTGTTTCGCTTCCCCATCAGCTTCGTCTGCGGGCTGGGGCAGGGGTTTCAGGGGCGCGGGGAACTGCGCGACAAGCCATCCACCGGGCCCGGGTGGCGGCGCCGACGGTGGCGTGTCGTTGTGGGTGGCAAATATTCCAAGGCGCCTGTCAGCGGGGGCTGTTACTGTCCGGACGCTTGTGTGGGGGGAGTGTGGCCGCCGCGTGTCCGTGCGTGCCGCCGACTCGTCGTGCCGTCGCCTTCCTCCACGACCGCAGCCGACCATCGGAGGAACTTTGAGACTTACCCCTCAGCCCCAGCGCGCGACCGTACGCCGGATCCTCGGCGTCTCACTCGCACCCGTCCTCGCGCTGGGCGCGGTGACCGTCGCAGGAGTCGGCGCAGCGCCGACCGCAGCGGCGGCACCGAACGCCGTCACGCCTTCGGGCGTGGCCGGCCCGTGGAGCGCCCCGGTGGCGCTGACCGGCACCACCGACGTCGTGGACGTCATCGATGTGAAGACCGCCGCCAACGGCGACGTCGTGGCCGCGTACTACCGGGAGATCGCCGGTACGTGGAACCACGAGCTGCGGGTCGCGGTGCGGCCCGCGAACAGCGCCACGTGGGGCGCGGCGACGGTCCTGGACACGATGGACAAGGGCCGGGAGAGCGTCCAACTGCTGCCGGCTCCGGACGGCTCCGTCACGCTCACCTGGGTGCGGCCGGGCGACTCCCGCACCATCCGGATGTCCACGCTCGCCGCGGGCGGTACGACGTGGTCGGCCCCGGCCGACGTCGTCACGGGCGGCGGGAACGTGCGCGACGCGTTCCTCGCGATCGGCCCTTCGGGCCGGGCCGCCCTGGTCTGGTCCCGGTACCTCGACCGGTCGACCGACGTCTTCGTGTCCGAACGCACGTCGCCGGGCGGAAGCTGGTCGCCGGCCCATCAGTTGGATGCCTCCTCCGCCCTGGACGGCGACGTTCCGCAAGCACTCTTCGCAGCCGACGGATCGTTGACGGTCGTCTGGACGGCCAGCCACGTGATCGACAACACCGCCATGGTCGCGGAGAAGGCGGCCGGCGCGACACAGTGGACGGCACCCCGCTCCGTCTCCGGACCCGAGAGCGACCTCGGACTGGTCCGGGCCGGCACGGGTGCCGACGGCACGGTCGTGCTCACGTGGAGCAGGTTCATCGGCAGCGACCGGAAGATGGAAGCCGTCGTGCGCCCGGCCGGCAGCACCCAGTGGGGCGCGGCTGAGGAGATCGGGCCGGCCGACGGCGCCGTGGAGACGTATCCGCTGGTGGCGCCGAACGGCGAGATCACCCTGGTGTGGGCCAGCCGGGGGCATCAGGGCGGCTTCGGCACGCACACCTCCACCCGCTCGACCAGCGGCACCTGGTCCCCCGTCCAGACGCTCTCCACGGAGTACGTCCCCGAGCAGTTCGACGCCGAGATCGGCCCCGACGGCACCGTGCACGCGGGCTGGGTCCAAGAGGCGGCGGACGGCACCGGCCGGATCTTCCAGCACGCCGCCCGGGTCAACGGCGTCTGGACGACGCCGAAGACGCTCAGCAGGAAGCCGTCGGGCGTGGCCATCGGCCAGGTCGTCGGCGGTCCCGAGGGCCGTACCACCGCGGTGTGGCGCGAGTCGACCGGAGACTTCACCGGCCAGCTGTGGACCGCGGGGACCGGGCTGCCCGGCGGGGAGCCGCCCGTGACGCCCGCCGTGCGCCGGGACCACGTCGGGGGCGACGGCTTCGTGGACGTCTTCGCGCAGACCTCCACCGGCGCGCTCACCGTCTACAAGGGCAACGCCACCCACGTCTACAGCGCCAAGGTCCAGGGCGGCACCTGGCCCACCACCTCCACCCTGGTCCCGTACGGCGACCTGGACGGCGACGGGGCCAACGAGGTCCTGGTGCGCGACGGCGCGGGTGTGCTGAAGGCGTACCGCCCCGCGCGCGGCGCCGTCGTCACCCCCAACAGCCCGTCCGTCACGGTCGGTTCGGGCTGGGGCGGCTTCGACGCGCTCGTGTCCTCCGGAGACTTCACCAAGGACGGACGCCCGGACCTGGTGGCCCGCGACGCGGCCACCGGCGACATGTACCTGTTCGCCGCCACCGACAAGGGCGGGTTCAGCCGCGTCGGGCGCATCGGCACCAACTGGAAGGCGCTGACGGTCGTGGGCGCGGGCGATCTGAACGGGGACGGGCACGCGGACCTGCTGGCCCGGGACGCCGCGGGCGCCCTGTGGCGGTACGACGGCACCGGCGCCGGCACCATCCGTGCGGGTGTGAAGATCGGCACCGGCTGGAACGGCTTCACCGCCATCGTCGGCGCCGGTGACCTGACCAAGGACGGCAAGGACGACGTGGTGGGCCGGAACGCGGCCGGCGAGCTGTGGCGGTACGACGGCACCGGCGCCGGGACCGTCCGCAACGGCGTGAAGATCGGCACCGGCTGGAACGGCTTCAGCAAGCTGTCCTGATCCGCAAGACAGGCCCTGGGTGGACCCGGCACCGCCCCCGGCGCGGTCCGTACGCCGCGCCGGGGGCGGTCACCGGGGTCGGACCGGTGGCTCCTGCCCGAGGGGCCGGGAGGGCGAGCCACCGGCAGCGACCTCGGAGGATCCCCGAGGTCCACCGGGATCTGCTGGTGGACGACTGCTCCGCGCTGGTCCCGCGGGCTGGGAAGACGCTTTAGAAGACGCTGAGGCCGTAGAGGCCCAGCGGCCGGGTGACCGGCTCGTAGAACGTGGTGCCGCCGACGGAGCAGTTGCCGCTGCCGCCGGAGAGCAGGCCGTACGCGGTGTTGCCGGCGAAGAGCGGGCCGCCGCTGTCACCGGGCTGGGCGCAGGCGTTGGTCTGGATCGTGTTGTACACGAGCTGGCCGCCGCCGTAGTTGACCGTGGCGTTCAGGCCGGTGACGCTGCCCGTGCGGTAGCCGGTGGTGCTGCCGGAGCGCTCGATGCGCTGGCCGAGGCCGGGGGAGCCGGCGTTGACGATGTCGCGGTAGGTGCCGTTGTACAGATAGACCCGGCCGTCCGCGGCGGCGGGGTTGGCGTGCCGGATGACTCCGTGGTCGTACACCGGGAAGACGGTCTGCCCCGGCACGGCGGAGCCGATGTTCCAGTTGGGCCGACCGCTGGTGCAGTGGCCCGCGGTGAGCGCGAAGAACTGGCGCGCCGAGTTGATCACGTTGAAGCCGAGGGAGCACCGGGCGCCGGACGAGGTGATGGCCTCGCCACCGGCGATCAACCGGCTGAACTTGCCGGCGGTGCGCTTGATCTCCAGCGCACCGGCCTGGGCGCCGGCCGCCTTCTTGATCTTGGCTATCTCCGCCGCCGAGACCGTGCTGTCGGCGGTGATGACGACCTTGCCCGACGCCTTGTCGGTGTACCAGGCGGTGCCGCCGACGTCGGCGCCGAGGACGGCATCGCTGGCCTGGACGAGCTGGCTCGCGGTGGCCTTCGCGCCCGAGGGGGCGTCCGCCGCCACGGCGGTGGGGGCCACGAGCGCGGACACGGTCGCCAGGCTGGCGACGACGGTGGCGGCGCGGGCTCTTCGGGCGACGAAGCCCGTGGACAGGAGCGTCTTGACCTTCACATGTCCTCCGATGAGGGGTCCTGGGCCCGTATGCGTCGGGCCCACGTCACGTGATCGGCAGGCCCATGGACCGTGCGGGAGTCCTGGGGCTGCGTCATCGATGGAGGGATCTTCTGCGTGACCGGTCCCTGCCAACAAGTTCGGCTTTCGGACGCTCTGGCGGGGGACTCGGAGCGCTTGAGCAGGGTTGGCAGGAAGGCGCCCTTGTCGGGAGCGGAGTTCGACGCGGGGGCGCACAGCGGTGTGACGGCCCATCAGGTTCGACGTGTCGGCGCCGTACGGATTCCGGTGCGCCCCTGCGCGGCGCGCACTCGGGGGATTCGCGCCACCCGTGGCGTTCCCAGGTGATCTCCGCCGATATCAGGGGCGAATAAAGGTGCGGCAGCTCAGCGTTGTGTCGGGGGTGGTTGGCGTGTCGGCCCCTTCGGCCCCTCGGGACACCTGGCTGATTCGTGAAGATCGCGTGGAGCATTCCGGTACGTCCTGTGGAGTGGCGAGGGAGTTCGAACCCGTGGTGCGCCCGTCGTCGGCTGCTGCCGCGGAGATTGGTGAAAGGTCGGAGCGCTCCGTGCGCCCCGCGGCGGGAAACTGTGCAAGGGGTCGAACGGCGCCGCGTCCGTATGGGGCGGATTGCCCTCCTTGCCGTATCGGCTCCCGTGTCCGGTTCGACGCCCCCGCCCGCGGTGGCGCTGCTTCCGCGTTTCCTGGAAGGAAAGCGTCCGGATACTGCCGGGGCGGCAGTGACGGATGACCACCCGAGGGGTCGCGCCGGTGCGGCACCGGCGCGGCGTCCGTGCCGCATCCCTGCCGCATCCGTGCTGCATGGATGCGGCACTTGTGCGCCGTTCGTGCGGCGTTCGCGGACGGGGCCCGGTCCGTCGGTCGCGGGTGACGCGGGGGAGAGGGGCCGCGACCGGCACCCGTGCGGTCCGTCCCGGCCACTCGCCCCCGCGTTCCCCCGTCCCCCGTTCCCCCGTGATGCCGTCCCCCTTCTTCCCGGATCCCGGAGAGTCGGACTGCGAACGACCGGCGGCCGACGCTTCCCGGCCGACGGTCGAGGGGATGGCGCAGATCACTCTTGAGCCGCACCGGCCGCATGACAAGGGTGGAGCCCGTCCGGGACACTTCTGGGACATGTCCCGATGCTGTCCCGGCTGGTCAGCGCAAGGACAGAGATCGGAGGACGGATGGACGCCGGCCGACGGAGCGCGCCCGATCCGGAAGACGCCCGCACAGCCGCCGAGTTCGTGGCCAGGCTCCACGCGCTCAAGGACTGGTCCGGTCTGACCTACCGCGAACTCGCCCAGCGGGCGAGCGCGGTGGGGGACGTGCTGCCGCGCTCGACGGTCGCGAACATGCTCAGCCGCTCCACCCTGCCGCGCGAAGAACTCGTGGTCTCCTTCGTCCGGGCCTGCGGCTGCGGCCCCGACGGCATCGACTCCTGGATGCGGGTGCGCAAGGAACTGGCCCGTCGGGAGCGGCAGTCGACGGAGGTCCCGGAGTACGGGGCGGGCGGCGCGGCGGCCGGCGGGGCCGTCGCCGTGGGCGAGCCGACCGCGGTGGACAACGGTGTCGAACGGCTGACGGACGTTCAGGGCACGGACGGCGAGCGGGAGACGGCCCCGCGCTCCGAGTCCGGCACGGGTGCCGCGTCCGACACCGCGGCCGACCCGTCGGATCTCGTCACGGACACAGGAGCCCCGGGCGCCCCGGTCGCTCCGGGCGACGACGCCAGCGGTGCCGTCGACTCCGGCGCGCCCGCCGACGGGCCGTCCCCGGCCCGCACCGAGCGCTCCAGGCCCTCCAGGCGGACCGTTCTGCTCCTCGCCTCGGCCGTCGTCGTCCTCGGTGCCGTCTTCGCGACGCTCGTGCACATGATGCGCGACTCCGACGACACCCCCGGCCCGCCGCAGGGCGGCGCGGTCCAGCACTCGTTCTCGATGGGCCCGGCGCTGCTCACCCCCACGCCAGGCAAGGTGTTCATCCGCCCCGTCGACTCGAACTGGTGCCTGGGGGAGCGGGGCGACGACACCGGCCGGATCTTCCAGGTCGACTGCGGGAGCAAGATCCTCCCCGACTTCCGCATCGAGGTGGGCCCGTCCGGCTTCTGGCTGGTCGAGAGCTACCACCCGGTCCGCGGCGAACGCTGCACCGGCACCGCGGGCCGAAGACCGGCGTACGGCTCCGCCTTCGTCAACCAGGAGTGCGGCCGGCGCGGCGAAGGGGAGGAGTTCCGCTTCGAACCCGTCACCACGGCCGGTCAGGGCGTCTTCGCGATCCGCCCCGTGTACCCCGGCGGCTGCATGACCCTGGAGGCCGCCCCCGACGAGATCAGCACCCTGCTGGCCCTGCGCCCGTGCCGCGAGGGCCGGACGGGACAGCGGTTCGTCCTGGAGCGCAGGTCCTGACCCTTGGCATCACGTGATCACGACTCCGGCCCTGCGGACCCGTTGATAGCCTCCCGTCCCGAAAGCGGACGCGACGACCGGACGCCGGGGCGGGGACACATGCGAGGCGCGGACGGCGAAGGCCCCGGGCGCGGCGACACCGGCGCGGCCGACGCGCCGGTCGCCCGGTGGCAGCAGTGGCGCCCCCGCACCTGGGGCGCGCTGGCACTCGCCGCGCTGGTGCTCGTCGGCGCCGGCGCGTACGCCGTACGGGCCTACACCGCGCGCCAGCAACTCGCGGACAACCAGCAACAGTTGGCCGACGCCTGCTGGGGCCTGCTGCCGCGGGACCACCTGCGCCCGCACCTCCCTCACGACACCGCGGGACGTCTCGTCGAGTACGGCACCCTGCTCCACCCCGACCAGGAGAGCGGGGCGCTGCTGGACTGCCGGCTGGCCTGGGGCGGGGTCAGTGCGGAGGTGCGGGCGACCGCGCCGCTGCGGCCGGGGCCCGACGCCCCCGACACCGTGCAGCCGCCCGACGCCGCCTTTCCGTTGGCGCTCCCGGCGAACGCGCTCGGCAGCGCCGACGGTGACGACGACACGGCCGCGGCCGTCCTCGTCGTCACCTGTCCCAACGGCCTCGCCAGACGCACCGGGCGCAGCACCGACCTCCAGGTGCGGGTGAGCCTGCCGCTGGCGCGACCCGGCACGCCCGAAGAGCCCGACGGGCCCACCCGTACCGAAGCGGCCCGCACCGCCGTGGCCGTCGCCGACCGGATCGCCGTACGCCAGGGCTGCGGCGGCACCCCCCTCGGCGAACTCCGCGCGGCACCGACGCGCCCCGACGCGTCCCTGTGCCACTGGCTGGACGCGGACGCCCTCGGCCTGGCCGGCACCTGGACGTCGCGGCCGACCGGCCCGTACGCCACCCGCGCCGGCCACTGCGAACTGCGCGCCCGACCCGTGCCGCAGCGCCCCGGGGACATCGTCGCGATCGAGGCCACCAGCGCGTCCGGGGCGTGGTCCCGCGACATCGCGGAACAGCAACAGGGCGCCGCCCTGCCCCACTTCACGGCCCGGGCGACCGCGCGGTGCGGCGGCGCCTCCACGTACCACCAGGTGGTCGTACGGACCCTGGATTCCGCGGTGGTCGACCGCCAGCCCTCCCGCGAACAACTGGCCGAGCAGCGGCGGTTGGCGCGCACCGTGCTCGACCGCTACGTGGCGGCGGAGGGTGCCTGGCCGGATCGCTCGGGCTGCCGCGGCACCCGGGTGTTGGAAGAGGCGCCGTGATCATCCTCGACGACCCCGAGGACGAGGGGCGCCCGACCGCCCCGGAGCCGGCGCGCCGATGGCCCCCGGTCCGGCTCCGCACGGCCGCCGTCGGCGCGCTCGCGGCGCTGCTGGCGCTGCTCACCGCCTGGTTGACCCTCGGCGACGGCCTCGACCGATGGCGGGGCGACACCGTTCTCGCCTCCGCCTGCGACGGGCTGCTGCCGGTGGCGTCGGCGCGGGCCGTCCTCGGTGACGGCCGGCTCGCTGAGCGGCGCGACCCGTCGTCCGCGGCGGACGGCACCCCGGCGGACCACCGGTGCGTGGTCGCCCGGACCGGCGAGGGCGGCAGCAGCGTGGACGTCGCCGTGCACCGCCTGGCCCAGGGCGCGGACGCCGTCGGCACGCCGTCGTACCCGGGCACGGACGTCCGGTGGCCCGTACCGCTCGGACCCGGCTGGGACGGCTTCTTCAACGGCAGCACGCGAACGGAGCCGCGCGCGCTCGACGCGACGGTCGCCGTCCTCGTCGTCTGCCCCCGCGGTGGCGTGGACCTGCTGATCACCGTGCGGGCCGTCGTCGCGGACGGCGCCGTGGACGACCCCGCCGACCGCGTACGCCTCGCCCGCCTCGCCACCGGCACGGCCCGCACGTCCACGGACCGCCTCGACTGCGGGGCGCACCTCGGGGCGGACCCCGCGGCGATCGCGCTGCCGTCCGCGCCCGACGAGGACGTCCCCCCGTCCGCCGCCCGCGGCGCCTGCGCCGGCGTCCCGCCCCCACCCGGCCGGGCCTGGTCCCGCGCCCGCGAGACCGGCCCCGGCGTCGCGCTCCGCGAACACTGCGAGCTGACTCCGGCGGGCGGGGACCACTCCCGCTACGTGCTGGACGCGTACTACGGCCCGTACGCGGAGGAGATGCGCGAGCGGGTCGGAGCGGCGGGCGACGGTGTGCTGTCCGCCGAGTCGACGTGCGCGGGGGGTGCGGTGCGCGGCTTCTACGTGATCCGCTCGCCGCGGCCCGGGGAGGACGGCGCGTACCCCCAAAGAGCGTTGGACGCGTTCGCGAAGAGGTCGTCCACGACCCGCACCTGCGAGTCGCTGACGCGGTCGGGTTGAGCCCGGCGGGGCGTGCTCGCGCAGTTCCGCGCCGTACGCCCGCAGCGCGTGGGCAATAAGGGGGCGCGGGGAACTGCGCGACCAGCCACCCACCGGGCCGCAGATCGCAACGCACCAGCAAGGGGTGACGCACCCGGGCGGAGCGCGGGCGGGCCTGGTTCACCGCGCGCCAACTAGTTCGTGGCGCCTACGTTCTTCTCCAGCCAGGCCACGGCGAACCGCACCGCGTCCGCCGCGTCGAAGACGTGGCTTTGCGCCGCGCCCACCAAACCCCCGCTCCCGACCCCCGCCGCCAGCATGTCGCGGGCGATCACTTCGAACGGCCAGGTGCCCTCCGGGACCACCGGCGCGTAGTCGAACGCGGCGTCGCCCGTGTCGATGTCGCGGAAGCGGCGCCAGACCCGTTCGCCGTTCACGAGGATCGGCTGCTCGTACTCCACGAAGCGTTTGCCGGGGGCGTCGGCCAGCGCCTCCGCGTGGTGGAGGATCGTCAGGGAGTCCAGGGGCGCGCCCAGGAGGAGGACCCGGCCGCCGCGGGCGACGAGGCGGGCCAGTGGGCTGTCGGGGCCGTGGGGGTCGTCCCAGGGGTGGTCGGACATCAGCTCCGTCGCCGCCGCGCCGAGCGCGGCGAAGCTCGCGTCGGGGTGGCGGCTGCGCACCGCGCCCGGCCAGCGGCGCAGTGCCTCCGGGAGGCGGCCGTTGTTGTGGTCCGCCTCGCTGAGGACGGGGTCGTACGCGGGGTGCTCCGCCCGCAGGACGTCCTGCCAGGCCGGCGGCCAGTCGGTGAAGTCGTACGGCGGGGCGTCGTTCCAGCCGCAGGTCACCATCAGGGTGCCCCGCTCGCCCACGACGTCCCGGAGCGCGTCGATGACCGTCGGGGCGCCGCCCGCCACGTACCCGACGGCGGACATCTGCGTGTGGAACATGACGGTGTCGCCGTCGGCGAGACCGAGCGCGGTCAGGTCGTGGCTGAGCCGACCGCGGGTGACCGGACCGTCGGAGAGCTTGAGCAGGGCCAGTTCGTCCATGGGCGCGACGCTAGTGCCCCTCCCGGCAAGCTTTGCCCTGTCGTCCCGTCCGGCACGCACCCTCGCCGCGTTGGCCGAAACCCCTGGTAGCTCCGCTACCAGAGCTTCCGGCCGCCTTGTGATCGCACGCACCGGACGGCACTCCTCACGGGCAAACATTGCCGGTCACGGCACTAGCGGCCGGCAGGGCGCCGACGACCACGGATTACGGCGCCGTCAGCCACCGGTACTGGAGCTCAGGGCGGCCGATCTGGCCGTACTGGGGGCTGCGGGCCGCCCGCCCCTGGGTGACCAGGTGCTCCAGGTAGCGGCGCGCCGTGATGCGGGAGATGCCCACCGCCGCGCCCGCCTCCGCCGCGGTCAGCCCCTGCGGCGCCTGGCGCAGGCTGCGGGTGACCGCCGTCAGCGTCGGACCGCTCAGCCCCTTCGGCAGCGCACCGCCCTCCGGCGCCCGCAGCGTCGCCAGCGCGCGGTCCACCTCCTCCTGGCCGCTCGCCTCGCCCGCCGCCGCGCGGAAGTCGGCGTACCGGGCCAGCCGGTCCCGGAGCGTGGCGAAGGTGAAGGGCTTGAGGACGTACTGCACCACGCCCAGCGACACCCCCTCCCGGACGATCGCCAGGTCCCGCGCCGACGTCACCGCGATCACGTCCGCCGAGTGACCCGCGGCCCGCAGCGAGCGCACCAGCGCCAGGCCGTGACCGTCCGGCAGATAGAGGTCGAGCAGCAGCAGGTCGACCCGGGTCCGCTCCAGGACCCGCACCGCCTCGGAGCGGGAGTGGGCGACGCCGGCGACGCGGAAGCCGCTGACCCGGCCGACGTACAGCGCGTGCGCGTCCGCCGCGACGGGGTCGTCCTCGACGACCAGGACGCTGATGGGCTCGTCGCTCGCGCTCATGGGTGGTGCACCTCCGCGGTGGGCAGCGGCGATCGTACGACACGGCCCTGAGCGCCCCCGGAACCCGTCCCCACCGGCCCGTACGCTCCCGTCACGCCGGCACCCGGGACTCCAGTGGCAGCCGTACGGTGAACTCCGCGCCGCCGTCCGGGCCTTCGGCCAGCACCACGGTGCCGTGGGCGCGGTGGACCGCCTGGCGGACCAGGGCGAGCCCGAGGCCACGGCCGGGGCCGTGGGTGGACCAGCCCCGGTGGAAGACCTCGTCGGCGCGGGCGGGGTCGACGCCGGCGCCCGTGTCGTGCACCCGCACCAGCAGCTCGTCGGTCTCGGCGTACGCGGTGACGGTGACGCGGGCCCGGAGCGCTCCGGGCCGGGCGGGGGAGCCCTCGGGGCGCCCGTCGGCCGCCGCCTCGGACGCGGCGTCGACGGCGTTGTCGATGAGGTTGCCGAGGATCGTCACGAGGTCCCGGGCGGACAGGGCGGCCGGGAGGACGCCGTCGTCGATCCGGCTGTCCGGGGCCAGCACCAGCTCCACGCCCCGCTCGTTCGCCTGTGCCGCCTTGCCGAGGAGGAGGGCGGCGAGGACCGGTTCGCCCACCGCGGCCACGACCCGGTCGGTGAGCGCCTGGGCGAGTTCCAGCTCCGCGGTGGCGAAGGCGACCGCTTCCTGTGCCCGGCCGAGTTCGATCAGGGAGACCACGGTGTGCAGCCGGTTCGCGGCCTCGTGGGCCTGGGAGCGCAGGGCCTGGGTGAAGCCGCGTTCGGAGTCCAACTCGCCGAGCAGCGACTGGAGTTCGGTGTGGTCGCGCAGGGTCACCACGGTGCCGCGGCGCTCCCCGCCCACCACCGGGCTGGTGTTGACGACGACGACCCGGTCCGCGGTGAGGTGGACCTCGTCGACGCGGGGCTCCGCGGCCAGCAGCGCCCCGGTCAGCCCCGGCGGCAGGCCCAGTTCGGCGACGGGCCGGCCGACGGCGTCCCCGTCGAGGCCGAGCAGTTCGCGGGCGCCGTCGTTGACGAGGGCGATGCGGCGCCGCCCGTCGAGCATCAGCAGTCCCTCGCGCACCGCGTGCAGCGTGGCCTGGTGGTAGTCGTGCATCCGGCTCAGCTCGCCCGCGTTCATGCCGTGGGTGTGGCGGCGCAGCCGGGCGTTGGTGACGTACGTGCCGACGCCGCCGAGTGCGAGGGCGCCGCCGGCGACCACGAGCAGCCAGAAGACCTGCTCGCGGACCTGCTCGCTGATGGTCTGGATGGTGATGCCGGCGCTGACGAGCCCGACGACGCGGCGCTCGCCCCCGGCGCCGGCAGCGCCGTTCTCGTACACCGGCACGACCGTGCGGATGGAGGGGCCGAGCACGCCGAGGTGCTTCTCGCTGTACACCTCGCCGCGCAGGGCCTGCTCGGTGTGGCCGAGATAGGCGCGGCCGATCTCGGAGGGCTCGGGGTGGGTCAGGCGGGTGCCGTCGGGCGCCATGATCGTGACGAAGGCGACGCCCGCGTCCCGGCGGGCCCGCTCCGCGTAGGGCTGGAGCTTCGCGGAAGGGTCCGCGGTCTGGATCGTGGCGGCCACCCAGGGGGAGCCGGCGACGGTCGCGGCCGTGGCGGTGGCCTGACGGCGGGCGGTGTCCTCCGCCTGGGAGCGGTCGGTGAGGTACGCGAAGAGGGCGCAGCCCGCGACGATCACCGCGACGAGGACGACCTGCATCGCGAAGAGCTGGCCCGCGAGGCTGCGGGGGCGGGGTAGGCGCATGGAGACAGTTTGCCCTTCGAATCATGACTTTTGATATGGCGTGCCAGATTCGTCACCCGGCTCGTTTGTGCGTGCAGGGGCTCGGCCGTGAACGAAATGCACGCAACGGTGACCCGGGTCACAGCGTGATGGATATTCGCCGAAATCCATACGGGACATGGAACGGCACACATTCGAGGAGGACCCGTGGCTGCAACGGCAGGCAGAAGGGACCGCACGCACTACCTGTACATCGCTGTGATCGTCGCGGTGGTGTTGGGCATCACCGTCGGTTTCGCAGCCCCGGGAGTCGCCGTCGAGCTGAAGCCCATCGGCACGGGCTTCGTGAACCTCATCAAGATGATGATCTCGCCGGTGATCTTCTGCACGATCGTGCTGGGCATCGGTTCGGTCCGCAAGGCGGCCAAGGTCGGCGCCGTCGGCGGGCTCGCGCTCGGCTACTTCGTCGTGATGTCGATCGCCGCGCTGGCGATCGGCCTGCTCGTCGGCAACGTGCTGGACCCGGGCAACGGCCTCCAGATCACCGAGGCGGCGAAGGAAGCGGGCGGCAAGGCGGCCGAGGGCGGCGGCGAGTCGACCGCCGAGTTCCTGCTCGGGATCATCCCGACGACGCTGGTCTCCGGCTTCACCGAGGGCAAGGTCCTGCAGACCCTGCTGATCGCGCTGCTGGCCGGCTTCGCCCTCCAGGCCATGGGCACGTCGGGCGAGCCGGTGCTGCGCGGCATCGGGCACATCCAGCGGCTGGTCTTCCGCATCCTGGCGATGATCATGTGGGCGGCCCCGGTCGGCGCGTTCGGCGCGATCGCGGCCGTGGTGGGCGAGACCGGCGTGGACGCCCTGAAGTCGCTGGCCGTGATCATGATCGGCTTCTACATCACCTGCGGACTCTTCGTCTTCGTGGTCCTCGGCGCCCTGCTGAAGCTGGTCGCCGGCGTCAACCTGTGGGCGCTGATGAAGTACCTGGGCCGGGAGTTCCTGCTGATCGTCTCCACCTCGTCGTCCGAGTCGGCGCTGCCGCGGCTGATCGCGAAGATGGAGCACATGGGCGTCAGCAAGCCCGTGGTCGGCATCACCGTGCCCACCGGCTACTCCTTCAACCTCGACGGCACCATGATCTACCTGACGATGGCGTCGCTGTTCATCGCCAACGCGATGGGCGACCCGCTGACCATCTCGGAGCAGATCTCGCTGCTGGTCTTCATGTTCATCGCCTCGAAGGGCGCGGCCGGCGTCACCGGCGCCGGCCTGGCGACCCTCGCCGGCGGCCTCCAGTCGCACCGCCCCGAACTGGTCGACGGCGTCGGCCTGATCGTCGGCATCGACCGCTTCATGAGCGAGGCGCGGGCGCTGACGAACTTCGCGGGCAACGCGGTCGCGACCGTGCTCGTCGGCACCTGGACGAAGGAGATCGACAAGGAGCGGGTCGAGGCGGTGCTCGCCGGCCGCATCCCGTTCGACGAGAAGACCCTCCTCGACGACGGCCACGGCGCCCCGCCCGCGGACGACGCCCCGGACGTCCCGGAGCAGCGCGACCAGAAGTCCGTCCCCACGAAGGTCTGACCCCGCCGGCCCGGGAGCCCTCCCCCTTCCCCTCCCGCGCCGCTCCCCACCCGCGCCCGCCCTCCGGCTTCCCCCATGACGGAGGGTGGGCGCGGGCGCGTTCGGCACCGGGCCGATCAGGCGGCGTCGCCGGACTCGTGGGCGTCGTCGTCGAGGAACAGCGCCGAGAGGCGCGGAAAGCGGCGGTGCATCTCCGCTTCGTCGTCGAAGTCGAACTCCTCGCCTATGTCGACGGGCGTCCGGTCCTCTTCGCCGCGGGCGGCGCGGTGGCGGGTGCACGCCTCGTAGAAGTCCTCCGCGCCGGTGATCCGCTCGTACGCGGTGCGGGCCGCGTAGTTCACGTCCTCGTAGAAGACGTAGTCGACGCCGCCCACGGTGGCGTCCTCGGCGACGACGGGATTCTCGGCGAGCGCGTCGGGGTGGGCCGACGCCTTCTCGTACCACTCGCGGCCGAGGGCGACCAGACCGGCCCGGAAGTCCATGAAGCTGTCGTCCGAGCAGCCGCCGCCGATGAGGTAGGCCGCGGCCCACACGTCCCAGCGGTAGATCGCCGCGGTCATCTCCTCGAAGCGCTCTTCGTAGGCGAGGACGTCCGACGCGGGACGGGTGGCGAGGACGTCGACCAGGGCCGCGTCGAAGGGGCGGTCCGCCGTGGCGGTCGAGCGGGCGGTTTCGACGACGCGCCAGAACTCCGTGAGATCCATGGGGCGGAACTCTGCCACCCGGGTCTGACAACCGCCCCCGAAAACGGGTCCCGTCCCCCGCAGACGCCTGACCTGGATGCTTACCCCGAGGTGCGTTGCTCACTTCAAGGTCAGTACTTGTCCGCCCTGACTGCCGCGTCAACGATGACGGTCATGACCAGGGACAACACCCCATCCACAGGATCCACAGCAGACCGCGCCACCACCGTACGGCCGGGCGCCGTCACCGTCATCGGCCTCGGCGGCATGGGACGCGCGCTCGCCGGCGCGTTCCTCGACGCCGGACACCCCACCACCGTGTGGAACCGCACCCCCGGCAAGGAGGGCGACCTCGTCGAGCGGGGCGCCGTCGTCGCCGCCAGCGCCGAGGAGGCCGTACGGGCCAGCGGGCTCACCCTGGTGTGCCTCCTCGACTACGACGCCTCGGACGCGGTCCTCGAACCGCTGGCCGACGCCCTCGCCGGCCGCACCCTCGTCAACGTCACCTCCGACGTGCCCGAGCGCAGCCGCCGCACGGCCGCCTGGGCCGAGCGGCACGGCATCGCGTACCTCGACGGCGCCGTGATGGTGCCCGTCACCATCGTCGGCACGGAGCACGGGCTGCTGTTCCACGCCGGTCCGCGCGACGTCTTCGAGCGCCACGAGGACACGCTGCGGGCGCTCGGCGGCCGGACCGAGTACGTCGGCGCGGACCACGGCCGGGCCGCCGCCTTCGACCTGGCGCTGCTGGACTTCTTCTACGGGGCCATCAGCGGCATGATCCACGCCTTCGGGATGGCCAAGGAGGAGGGGGTGGACGCGGTCGACGTCGCCCCGTACATGGCCACCATCGCCGCCATCCTGCCGCCCATGCTGCCGGTGCACGCAGCCGAGGTCGACACCCGCACCTACGGGACCGGGGGCGGCGGCCTCGGGATGATGGCGACGGCCGTCGACCACGTCGCACACCTGGCGCGCAGCCACAAGCTGGACTCCGCACAGATCGACGCCATCAAGCGGACGGCGGACCGGGCCAAGGAACTCGGGCACGGGGACCACACCTGGGCCGCGACGTACGAAGCGCTGCTCTCCCCACGGCCCTGAACGGCCCGCGCCCCCTTGCCTTGACGCCGGCGTCAAAGTCTAGGTTCGCCGACATGAGAATCGGCGAACTGGCCGAGCGCGCCGGGACCACCACCCGCACGCTCCGCTACTACGAGACCCGCGGACTGCTGCCCGCACGGCGCGCGGACAACGGCTACCGCAGCTACGACGAGGGCGACCTGCGGCTCCTGGAGGAAATCAGGACCCTCCAGGACTTCGGATTCGACCTGGAGGAGACCCGGCCCTTCGTGGAGTGCCTGCGGGCGGGGCACCCGGCCGGGGACGCCTGCCCCGCCTCCCTCGCCGTCTACCGGGCCAAGCTCGACGAACTGGACGGGCTGATCGAACGGCTCCGGTCGGTGCGGGAACGGGTCGGCGCCCAACTGGCCCGGGCCGAACTCGAAGCGCTCGACTGCCCGGCGCCCCGCTGTGCCCGGAGCGTCGCGGAGGGGGAGCTGTGACGGGGACGGCGGGCGTCGCGGACGTGACCGACGCCGACTTCACTGCGCGGGTGCTGGAGTCGGAGCTGCCGGTGCTGGTGCAGTTCACCGCGGTCTGGTGCGGGCCGTGCCGGATGCTGAAGCCGGTCCTCGCGGACATCGCCCGCGAGGAGGCGGAACGGCTCACGGTGGTGCAGATCGACGTGGACGCCAACACGGAGACGACGCAGCGGTACGCGGTGCTCTCCACCCCGACGCTGATGGTCTTCCGCGGCGGCGAGCCGGTGCTGTCGACCGTGGGCGCCAAGCCCAAGCGCCTGCTGCTGCGGGAGCTGGCCAACGTCCTCGACTGACACGCGCCACGGAACGGCCCTCAGCTGATCAGCACCGCGCAGCCCCGCCGCTCCAACTCCTCGACCACCCCCGCATCCGGCGCCCCGCCCTCCCAGCGGTCGTTCCACCGCAGGTCCAGCTTCTCCAGCGCGGGCATGCGGGTCACCCAGGAGGGCAGGGCGCGCAACCGGTTCGCCCGGAGGTCCAAGGAGCGCAAGCGCGGGAGGGACGCCAGCGCCGCGGGCACCTCGGCCAGTGCGTTCTCCCGTAGCTCCAACTGCCGCAGCTCCCGCAGCTGCGCCACCGCATCCGGCAGCCCCGTCAGCGCGTTGCCGCGCAGCCACAGCTCCCGCAGCGCCGTCAGCCGCCCGACGCGGGTCGGAAGCCCCGTCAGGGCGCACTGCTGCGCCCGCAGTTCGACCAGGGACGTCATCGACCCCAGCTCGTCGGGGAGCGCGGTCAGCGGGTTCTCGCCGACGTTGAGGTAGCGCAGCGCCGTCAGGCGGCCCAGGGACGCCGGCAGCTCGGACAGCCGGTTGTCGTGGAGGTAGAGGAAGCGGCTGAGCGAGCGCAGCTCGCCGATCTCCACCGGCAGCGAGGTCAGCGCGTTGTGGCCCAGGTCCAGGGTGCGCAGCCGGCGCAGCGCGCCGATGCGCGGGGACAGTTCGGTCAGTCCGTTGTCGGCGAGGATCAGCACCTGGAGGTCGGTGCGGTCCCAGACGGAGTCCGGCGCACGGCCGAGGTCCTGCCGCCAGAGGTTCAGTTCGTGGAGCGGTTCGCGTTCGCGGGCGGAACCTTCGCCGTGGGATTCAGGGGGCACGGCACCCTTTGTAACAAAAAATCCCCCGCCGAATGATCGGTCGAGGGTTTTCGTGATTGCCTTGCTCTGCGTATATTGGTTGTTTGCCTGTTCTCCCGAGGGAAACGGAATCGAGAACGGCGAAATTCGTCAACAGGTGACACCTTATCGCGTCAGGAGCTGAATTGTCAAACGGGGAATGTGAGAAAGACCGGCACGCCGCCGACGGTGCGGAATTGGCGGACGAGCAGCAATTCCTTTCCGCCGTCTACACCCGTCTGGAAGAGCTCCGCGGCGAGGCCGAGGCCACCGTCCGGGCCTCCCTGGCCCAGCTCGGCACCGGCCGCCAGGCGCGCGTCGAACGCGACGTGCGCACCTTCGAACGCTCCGCCCACCTCGCCGCGCTCAACGCCGTGGAGTCCGGACTCTGCTTCGGCCGGCTCGACTTCCAGGACGGCACGGTCCGCCACATCGGCCGCATCGGCATCCGCGCGGCCGACCCGGACCTCACGCCCCTGCTCGTCGACTGGCGCGCCCCCGTCGCCCGCCCCTTCTACCTCGCGACGGGGTACGAGCCCATGGGGCTGCGCCGGCGCCGGCACATCAGCACCCACGAGCGCACCGTCACCGCGCTGCACGACGAGGTCCTCGACCTGCGGGACACCGGCAGCACCGGCTACGAGGACCACGACGCCGACTCCGTGCTGCTCGCCGCGGTCTCCGCCGCCCGCACCGGCCGCATGGCCGACATCGTGCAGACCATCCAGGCCGAACAGGACCGCATCATCCGCGCACCGCGCCAGGGCGTGCTCGTCGTCGAGGGCGGCCCCGGCACCGGCAAGACCGCGGTCGCGCTGCACCGCGCCGCGTACCTGCTGTACGCGGAACGGGAGCAGCTCGCCCGCCGCGCCGTGCTGATCGTCGGCCCGAACCCGGCCTTCCTCGGCTACATCGGCGAAGTCCTGCCGTCCCTCGGCGAGACCGGCGTCCTGCTGTCCACCCTGGGCGAACTCTTCCCCGGCGTGCACGCCACCGGCGTCGAGCCGCCGGCCGCCGCCGAGGTCAAGGGCCGCACGGAGATGGCCGCGGTGCTGGAGCGGGTGGTGCGCGACCGCCAACTGCTGCCCGAGACCATCCCCGACGCCCCCGGCGCGGACCACGAGTCACAGGGCACCCTCCCCGAGCCCGCGCTGCTCGTCGACCACGAGCAGTACGGCACCCTGCGGCTGCACCGCGAGATGGCGTACGAGGCACGGGACCGGGCCCGCGCCACCGGGCTGCCGCACAACCTCGCCCGGCCGCACTTCGCGTTCCGGATCATCGACGCGCTCACCGCGGAGCTCGTCGACCGGCTCGGCGCCGACCCGTACGGCGGACCGAACCTCCTCGGCCCCGACGACGCCGCCCAGATCGGCAAGGAGATCGCCACCAGCGCCGACGTCCATGCGGCCATCGACGAACTGTGGCCGCTGCTCACCCCCGAGCAGGTCGTCGCCGACTTCCTCGCCGCGCCCGAGGGCCATCTGACCGAGGACGACGCGCTGCTGCTGCGGCGCGAGGACGGCGCCTGGACCCCGGCCGACGTGCCCCTCCTCGACGAGGTCGCGGAACTCCTCGGCGTCGACGACAGCGCCGAACGCGCCGCCGAAGAGGCCGCACGGCAGGAGCGGATCGCCTACGCGCAGGGCGTGCTGGACCTGTCGTCGGGTTCGGAGTCGTACGAGTTCGAGGACGAGGAGTCCGAAGTCCTCGCCGCGCACGACGTCATCGACGCGGAGCGGATGGCCGAGCGGCACGAGGAGGCCGACCACCGCAGCGCCGCCGAGCGCGCCGCGGCGGACCGCACCTGGGCCTTCGGGCACATCATCGTCGACGAGGCGCAGGAGCTGTCGCCGATGGCCTGGCGGCTGCTGATGCGGCGCTGCCCGACGCGTTCGATGACCCTGGTCGGCGATCTCGCGCAGACCGCGGAGCGCTCCGGCGCCGGCACCTGGCAGCAGATCCTCGGGCCGTACGTGGGCGACCGCTGGAACCACGCCCGACTCGGCGTCAACTACCGCACCCCGGCCGAGATCATGGCGCTCGCCGCGGCGGCGCGCCGCGCCACGCACCCCGACTTCGAGCCGCCGCGCTCGGTGCGGTCGACCGGCGTCGAGCCGTGGCGCGAACGGGTCGCCGAGGGCGACCTCGCCGCCGCGGTCGCCGCGGCCGTGCGCCGCGAGACCCCGCAGGAGGGCCGGCTGGCCGTGATCGCCCCGGCCGAACTCCACGCGCAGCTCGTGCAGGGCCACGCGGAACTCGCGGGCGGCGCGGTGGACCTCACCCGACGCGTGGTGCTGCTCGACCCGCGCGCGGCGAAGGGCCTGGAGTTCGACGCGGTCGTCCTCGTCGAACCGGGCCGCTTCGACGACAGCGACCTGTACGTGGCGATGACGCGCGCGACGCAGCGCCTGGGGCTGATCCACGCCGGTGAACTCCCGGCCGGCCTCAAGGGGGAGTGAGGCGCCGCATGGACGTCCACAACGTGCACGAACGCGTCCTGGCTGCGCCGGCGGAAGAGGTCGGCGCGCTCATCGACACCCTGAGCAGCCCCAAGGACCGGCTGTGGCCGCACCGCGCCTGGCCGGCGATGGTCTTCGACCGGCCGCTCGGGGTCGGCGCGAGCGGGGGCCACGGTCCGGTGCGCTACACCGTCGCCGCGTACGTCCCCGGGGCGTCGGTGCGGTTCGCCTTCCGCGGGCCGCGGGGGTTTCACGGCTTCCACGAGTTCGCCGTGCACGCGGTGGACGAGGAGCGGACGGTGCTGCGCCACGTCCTCGCGATGGACGCGCGGGGCCCGGCGCGGGTGAGCTGGCCGCTGGTCTTCCGCCCGCTGCACGACGCGCTCCTGGAGGACGCGCTGGACCGTGCGGAGTCGGCTCTGACCGGAACGGTCCGCGAGCCGTCGCGCTGGAGCCCGTACGTCCGACTCCTGCGCACCTCGATCCGCCTCGCGCGAATGCTCCGCTGAGGCCGCGGTCCCGCCGCGCTGGTCGAGCGACCGTGGCGACCGCGGCCCGGTGGGTGGTTTGTCGCGCAGTTCCGCCCCCTACGCCCAGAGGGCGTGGGGGGACCCCCAGCGCCCCTGAATCGCTCCTCCCCGTCCCTTGTCTGCGGGCTGGGCCGGGGGTTTTGGGGCGTTCCCCTGGGCGTAGGGGACGGAACTGGCGAGAACAGCCGTCGATACCCCGCAGGTAACCACCCGAGGGAAGCGAAACAGGGGCGCGGGGAACTGCGCGACAAGCCACCCACCGGGCCGCAGACGCGACAACACAGCACGCCGCACGGCGAAACCGCGCCTGCTGGGCAACCCGCATCGCTGACTCGTGCCCCAGTCAGCAGGGGCGTGGGCAGCCCGCGCGGGGGACGCCTACGCCGGGCGGAGCCAGAGCGTGGCGAGCGGTGGCAAGGTCAGCACGACACTGGAGCCGCGGCCGTGGGACGGGGTCGGCTCCGGGTGGACCGTCGCGCGTTCGCCCGAGCCGTTCCGGATGCCCGCACCGCCGTAGCGGGACTCGTCCGTGTTCAGCACCTCCTCCCACGTGGGGATCCACTCCGGCACCCCCAGCCGGTAGCCCTCCCGCACCACCGGGGAGAAGTTGCTGACCGCGACGAGCGGATGGCGCGCCGCGTCGAAGCGGAGATACGCGAAGACGTTGTCCTCCGCCGCGTCCGCGTCGATCCACGCGAAGCCGTCGGGCGCGGAGTCCCGCTCCCACAGCGCGGGCGTCGCGCCGTACACCGCGTTCAGGTCGCGTACCAGGTGCCGCACGCCCCGGTGGTCGGGCTCGGCCGCGTACGAGGGGTCCAGCAGCCACCAGTCGGGGCCGTGGGACTCCGACCACTCCGCGCCCTGGGCGAACTCCTGGCCCATGAAGAGCAGTTGCTTGCCGGGGTGGGACCACATGAAGCCCAGGTAGGCGCGGTGGTTGGCGCGCTGTTGCCACCAGTCGCCCGGCATCTTGCCGACCAGCGCCCGCTTGCCGTGCACGACCTCGTCGTGCGAGATCGGCAGGACGTAGTTCTCGCTGTACGCGTACACCATCGCGAAGGTCATCTCGTGGTGGTGGAACTTGCGGTGCACCGGCTCGCGGACCATGTACTCCAGCGAGTCGTGCATCCAGCCCATGTTCCACTTCAGGCCGAAGCCGAGGCCGCCGCTGTCGGTGGGGCGGGTCACCCCGTCCCAGGCGGTGGACTCCTCCGCGATGGTGACCACCCCGGGGCAGCGCCGGTAGACGGTGGCGTTCATCTCCTTGAGGAAGGCGACCGCGTCCAGGTCCTCCCGGCCGCCGTGCGCGTTCGGCGTCCACTCGCCCTCCTCGCGGGAGTAGTCGAGGTAGAGCATCGAGGCGACCGCGTCCACCCGCAGCCCGTCGATGTGGAACTCCTCGCACCAGTACACCGCGTTCGCGACGAGGAAGTTGCGGACCTCCTTGCGGCCGTAGTCGAACTCCAGCGTGCCCCAGTCCGGGTGCGCGGCCCGCGCCGGGTCCGCGTGCTCGTACAGCGGGCGCCCGTCGAACTCCGCGAGCGCCCACTCGTCGCGCGGGAAGTGCGCCGGCACCCAGTCCATGATCACGCCGATCCCGGCGCGGTGCAGCGCGTCGATCAGATGGCGGAAGTCGTCGGGGGAGCCCATGCGGGAGGTCGGCGCGTAGAAGCCGGTGACCTGGTAGCCCCACGAGCCGCCGAAGGGGTGCTCCGCCAGCGGCATCATCTCCACGTGCGTGAAGCCGAGGTCCTTGACGTACGAGGGGAGCTGTTCGGCGAGCTGGCGGTAGGTCAGCCCGGGGCGCCAGGAGGCGAGGTGGACCTCGTACACCGACATCGGCCCCTCGTGGGCGGGGCGCCCGGACCTGCGGGCCAACCACTCTTCGTCCTGCCAGACGTGGTGCGACCGGGTCACCACGGAGGCGTTCGCCGGCGGCACCTCGGTGTGCCGGGCCATCGGGTCGGCCCGCAGGGTGTGCGTGCCGTCCGGGCGCGCGATCTCGAACTTGTACAGCGCGCCCGCGTCGATGCCGGGGAGGAACAGCTCCCACACCCCCGACGAGCCCAGCGACCGCATCGGATAGCCGCCGCCGTCCCAGTAGTTGAAGTCGCCGGCGATCCGCACGCCCCGCGCGTTCGGCGCCCACAGCGTGAACCGGGTGCCGGCCACCCCCTGGTGGACCAGCGGGTGGGCGCCGAGCGCCCGCCACAGCTCCTCGTGCCGCCCCTCGCCGATCAGATGCAGGTCGAGTTCGCCGAGGGAGGGCAGCAGCCGGTACGGGTCGTGCGTCTCGACCTCGTGGACGCCCCGCCCGTCCGGGGTGTCGTACGTGATCAGCAGCCGGTACTCGGGGACCGCCGCGGTGGGTTCCGGCAGCAGCGTGGAGAACAGGCCGTCGCCGTCGTCGTGCAGCGGGAGCCGCTGCCCGTCGGGGACGAGGAGGGCGACCGCGCGCGCGTACGGGCGCAGGACGCGCACCGCGACGCCGGCGGGCCCGGCGTGCGCCCCGAGGACGGCGTGCGGGTCGTGGTGCCCGCCGCCGAGCAGCCGTGCGCGCTCCTCGGGCGCGAGGGGCGGTGCCGCGGGCACGCCCGGCTGCTCGGCGGCCTGCCGGCGGGCGGTGCGGACGGGCGCCTTCCGTACCGGCGGCGCCGGGCGCGCCGGCTTCGCCGTGCCCGAGCGGGCCGGCCGTGCGGCGGCGGTCTGTTGGACCGTCGGCCTGGGCACGGACGACGTGGGCGCCGGGGCGCCCGCCGCTTCGGTGTCGGGGGTGTCGTGGTACGGGGGGCGTGCGGGGGTCACGGGTACGGGCCTCCTTGGAACACAATGCGAGAACTCGAAAGGGGGAACACGGCGGGAGAAGGGGGTCGTTCAGGCGACGGCGGCCAGCCGGTCGATCGCCGCCATCGGCACAGGGAGCCAGTCGGGGCGGTGCCGGGCCTCGTACACGACCTCGTACACCGCCTTGTCGGTCTCGTACGCGCGCAGCAACTCGGGCTCGGACCGCGGGTCGACGCCCGCGGCCTCCGCGTAGCCCTCGCAGTACGCCGTCCGGCAGCGCTCGGCCCAGGACGGGTTCCACGGGCGGTGGGTACGGGCCGCGTAGTCGAAGGAGCGCAGTATCCCGGCGACGTCCCGCACCGGCGGCTGGGGGCGGCGGCGCTCGGCCAGCGGGCGGGCCGGCTCGCCCTCGAAGTCGATGACGGACCAGTCCGGGGCGGCGTACAACGCCTGGCCGAGGTGGAGGTCGCCGTGGACGCGCTGGACCCGCCAGGGGCGCCCGGTGTCCCCGAGGTCCGCCAGCGCGTCGAAGGCGGAGCGCAGCCGGGGCGCGTACGCCAGCAGCCCGGGCACCGCGTGCGCGGCCTCGTCCAGGCGGCGGGCCATCGCCGCGGCCAGCTGCCGGGCGTGGGCGCGGTCGAGGGCGACCGTCGGCAACTCGGCGGCGAGCGCGGTGTGCACCTCGGCGGTGACCCGGCCCAGCGCCCTGGCCTCCGCGGTGAACGGCCGGCCGGCGGCCAGCGCCTCCAGCGCGAGCTGCCAGCCGTCCCGGGAGCCGCGCAGGTACGGCTGGAGCACGCCGAGCGTGTACGGGTGCGGCGCGGTCGTCTCGTACCAGGCGACCGGCACCGGCACCCGCGGGCACCCGGCGCGTGCCAGCGCCAACGGCAGCTCCAGGTCGGGGTGGGGGCCGGGCTGGACGCGCCGCAGCACCTTGAGGACGTACTCGTCGCCGTACACCAGCGACGAGTTGGACTGCTCGGCGTCGAGCGGGCGTGCGGCCAGTGCGCCCGGTACGGCGGGGGCGTGCTCGAACCGTTCGAAGCGCAGCGGCCCCAGGGTGCCGGGGGTGCGCAGCCGCTCCAGGACCAGCTCCGCCAGCCGCGGGTCGAGCAGCCCTTCGTACACCGTGCGGTCGGTGAGCGGGCCCGTGGCGGGGCGGCCGATCAGCGCGGGGGCGAGGTGCGGCGGCAGCGCGTCCCGCACGCCGAGCAGGAGCTGGTAGCAGTCGTCCGGCGTCGAGGAAGCCCCCTGGTGGACCGTCACCAACAGGTGCAGCAACCCCGGTCCCGCGCCCGGTCCGGCACCGGTCACGGGCAGCAACTCGGTCGCCGACACCAGCGAGAAGCCGGTGATCGACCGGCCCTTGCCGGCGAACCAGCGTTGGCGGGGCAGCCAGGACCGCAGCAGCGGGGCGAGCGAGGGGAGCAGCGGTACCAGCGGGAGTCGGCCTACGGGAGTGCGGGTGGCAGCAGCCTCCGACATGGCATCGCGTCCTTTCCCCGAAATATACCCTTTTGTCACATATGCGGAGAGTGTCGCGGATCATGGCGTCCACTGTCCGGCGGCGCGCGGAGCGGGCGCTCAGAGTGCCCGCTGCGGGGGTGGGGCGAGGCGTGCGGAAGGTTGCGTCCGGACGCCCGGCCGTGGCCGGGACGGCCGGCCGGGCGTCGTGAAGGATCAGCCGGAGGGCCGGTCCCAGGCCATGTCTGACAAATCCCGTCTGGGCCGCGGCGTTCGGCACGCACACTCTCCCCCGTGGCCCTTCGGACACGGGAGGGTCCCCCAGCGTTGTCGGATCGTCCTCGTACTACCAGTACGAGGACGACCTCCCCCTGGCTTCGCCGGGGGTACCCCCACCGCCTTGCGATTGCACGCACTGGGGGTACCCCCAGCCGAAGGTCTGGGGGAGCCGCGGCCCCCGCCCTAAGGGCGGACGACGCTATTTGCCAGACATGACCTGGCGCAGGCGGAACCAGTAGAAGCCGTGTCCCGCGAGGGTGAGCAGGTACGGCCACTGGCCGATCGCCGGGAAGCGGACCTGGCCGATCAGCTCGACGGGCCGTCGGCCGGCGAACTCCCGCAGGTCCAGCTCGGTGGGCTGGGCGAAGCGGGAGAAGTTGTTCACGCACAGCACCAGGTCGTCCTGGTACTCCCGGGTGAACGCGAGCACCGCGGGGTTGGAGGAGGGCAGCTCGGTGTACGCGCCGAGCCCGAAGGCAGGATTCTGCTTGCGGATCTCGATCATCCGCCGGGTCCAGTGCAGCAGCGACGACGGACTGCTCATGGCCGCCTCGACGTTGGTGACCTGGTAGCCGTACACCGGGTCCATGATGGTCGGCAGGTACAGCCGCCCCGGGTCACAGGAGGAGAAGCCGGCGTTCCGGTCCGGCGTCCACTGCATCGGGGTGCGCACCGCGTCCCGGTCGCCGAGCCAGATGTTGTCGCCCATGCCGATCTCGTCGCCGTAGTAGAGGATCGGCGAGCCCGGCAGGGACAGCAGCAGGGCGGTGAACAGCTCGATCTGGTTGCGGTCGTTGTCCAGCAGGGTCGCGAGGCGGCGGCGGATGCCGATGTTGGCCCGCATCCGCGGGTCCTTGGCGTACTCCGCGTACATGTAGTCGCGCTCTTCGTCCGTGACCATTTCGAGGGTCAGCTCGTCGTGGTTGCGCAGGAAGATGCCCCACTGGCAGTTCTGTGGGATCGCCGGGGTCTTGGCGAGGATTTCCGAGACCGGGTAGCGCGACTCCCGGCGCACCGCCATGAAGATCCGCGGCATCACCGGGAAGTGGAAGGCCATGTGGCACTCGTCGCCGCCCGCCGCGTAGTCGCCGAAGTAGTCGACGACGTCCTCCGGCCACTGGTTGGCCTCGGCCAGCAGCACCGTGTCGGGGTAGTGGGCGTCGATCTCCTTGCGGACCCGCTTGAGGAAGTCGTGGGTGCGCGCCAGGTTCTCGCAGTTGGTGCCCTCCTCCTGGTACAGGTACGGCACCGCGTCCAGCCGGAAGCCGTCGATGCCGAGGTCCAGCCAGAACCGCAGGGCGGAGACGATCTCCTCCTGCACGGCCGGGTTCTCGTAGTTGAGGTCCGGTTGGTGGGAGAAGAAGCGGTGCCAGTAGTACTGCTTGCGGACCGGGTCGAAGGTCCAGTTCGACGACTCGGTGTCGACGAAGATGATCCGGGCGTCCGGGTACTGCTTGTCGTCGTCGGCCCAGACGTAGTAGTCGCCGTACGGCCCGTTCGGGTCGGAGCGGGACTGCTGGAACCACTCGTGCTGGTCGCTGGTGTGGTTCATGACGAAGTCGATGATGACGCGCATGCCGCGCTGGTGGGCGGCGTCCACGAACTCGACGAAGTCGGCCAGGTCGCCGAACTCCGGCAGGACCGAGGTGTAGTCGGCGACGTCGTAGCCGCCGTCGCGCAGCGGCGACTTGAAGAAGGGCGGCAGCCAGAGGCAGTCGACGCCCAGCCACTGGAGGTAGTCGAGCTTGGCGGTGAGCCCTTTGAGGTCGCCGACGCCGTCGCCGTCGCTGTCCTGGAAGGAGCGCACCAGGACTTCGTAGAAGACGGCCCGCTTGAACCAGTCGGGGTCGCGGTCCTTCTCGGGAGTGTCCTCGAACAGGTCGTGGACGGGTTCATTGACGATCATGATGTGGGTGACCCTCCGATCGGCGGGGACGGTCGCAGAGCCACGACGTGCGCGGGCGTGCTGCCCGGCTCAAGGCGCACATAGGCGGCTCTGCCCCAGTGATAGGTCTCACCGGTGAGCAGATCGCGCACCGGGGCGGTCTCGTGCCATGCGAGCCCGAGTCGCGGCATGTCCAACGAGACCGTGGCCTCCTGGGTGTGGTGGGGGTCGAGGTTGGCGACGACGAGCACGGTGTCCTGGCCCGCCCGCTTGGAGTACGCGATCACCGAGGGGTTGTCGGTCGCGTGGAAGTGCAGGTTCCGCAGTTGCTGGAGCGCCGGGTGGCGCCTCCTGATCCGGTTGAGGGCCGTGATCAGGGGGGTGATGGTGCGCCCCGAGCGCTCTGCCGCCGCCCAGTCGCGGGGCCGCAGCTCGTACTTCTCGGAGCGCCGGTACTCCTCGCTGCCCTCCCGCAGCGCGGTGTTCTCGCACAGTTCGAAGCCGGCGTACACGCCCCAGGAGGGGGAGAGCGTCGCGGCGAGCACCGCCCGCACCTCGAAGGCCGGGCGCCCGCCGCGCTGGAGGTAGGCGTGCAGGATGTCGGGGGTGTTCACGAAGAAGTTGGGGCGCAGGTAGGCGGCGGTCTCCCCGGACAGCTCGGTGAGGTACTCCGTCAGCTCCTGCTTGGTGGTGCGCCAGGTGAAGTACGTGTACGACTGCTGGAAGCCGACCGCGGCCAGCGTGCGCACCATCGCCGGGCGGGTGAACGCCTCCGCGAGGAAGATCACGTCCGGGTCGGTGCGGTTGACCTCCGCGATGACCTGCTCCCAGAAGGCGACCGGCTTGGTGTGCGGATTGTCGACCCTGAAGATCCGCACCCCGCGGCCCATCCACAGCCGCAGCACCCGCAGGGTCTCCTCGACCAGGCCGCGCAGATCCGCGTCGAAGGCGATCGGGTAGATGTCCTGGTACTTCTTCGGCGGGTTCTCCGCGTACGCGATGCTGCCGTCGGCCCGGTGGGCGAACCACTCGGGGTGCCCGGTGACCCAGGGGTGGTCCGGGGAGCACTGGAGGGCGAAGTCGAGGGCGACCTCCAGGCGCAGGGCGCGCGCGGTCTGCACGAAGTGCGCGAAGTCCGCGGGGGTGCCGAGGTCGGGGTGGATCGCGTCGTGGCCGCCGTCGGGCGAGCCGATCGCCCACGGCACGCCGACGTCGTGGGGGCCGGCGGCCAGGGAGTTGTCCGGGCCCTTGCGGTGGCTGGTGCCGATGGGGTGCACCGGCGGCAGGTAGACGACGTCGAAGCCCATCGCGGCGATCGCCGGCAGCCGCTCGGCGGCGGTGCGGAAGGTGCCCGAGACCGGGGGGCGGCCGGGGGTGACGACGGCGCCCTCGGAGCGCGGGAAGAACTCGTACCAGGAGCCGAAGAGCGCCCGGCGGCGCTCCACCAGGAGCGGCAGGGGGCGGGAGAGGGTGACCAGTTCGCGCAGCGGGTGGCGGGCGAGCGCCCGGCGGGCGTCCGAGGCGAGGGCGGCGGCGAGCCGGGTCTCGGGCTCCTCGGTGTCGTCGCGCAGCGCGTCCACGACCGCGAGCACCGCCTCCCGGCCGTTCCGCTTCGGCACGCCGCCGGCGGCGCGTTCGTACAGCCGTGCGCCCTCCTCCAGGACGAGCGCGGTGTCGATGTCCGCGGGCACCTTCACCTCGGCCTCGTGCAGCCAGTCGGCGAGCGGGTCGCTCCACGACTCGACGGCGTAGCTCCAGCTGCCCTCGACGTCCGGGGTGACGTCCGCGCCCCAGCGGTCCGAGCCGGGGGCGAGTTCCCGCATCGGCGTCCAGGGGCCCGGACGGCCGCCGGGGCCGCGCAGGACGACGTTCGCCCCGACGGCGCCGTGGCCTTCGCGGAACACCGTGGCGCTGATCCGGAAGGTCTCACCGACGACGGCTTTGGCGGGCCTCCTCCCGCAGTCGACCAGGGGACGGACGTCCAGGACGGGGATGCGACCGATCATGGGCTCACCTGTGAGGGCTGTGCGGGCGGGATGTCTGACTTGATATCAGATGGGGTGAAATCTAGTGATGTGCCGGTTTTGTTGAAGTCTCCTGATATTTGTAACGTGCTGGTAGGTCGCTGACGGGCCGGGTCCCCGACTGCCCCCGTCCGCGTTCACCCGGTGGGCGGAAGGAACCGGCCCGGTACGGGCGCACACGCCCGAGGGCCCCGACGCGTCGTGCGTCGGGGCCCTCGGGCAGGTGTGTCCGGTTAAGGCTGCGTCAATTCCCAGCTCGGCTCCCTGGGGCCGATGGCGGGCGCGTCGGCCGTACGGGCCGCGGAGGTCCGGTCGAACGCGTCGGTCATGCCATCTCCTCGATCCACATGTGCCACGGCTGGCGGGCCACCCACTCCTCGACGGCCGCGGGCTTCACGGACAGGGCCGTCGATGACGTGCCGCCGTCGCAGGCCATCAAGTTCGGCTCCAGGCCCGAGGCCATGTAGTGGTACAGCCCGGACACGCCGGCCGCCGCCTCGGGGCCGACGATCTGGGACAGGCCCTGTTCGAAGACCTGCGGGGCCAGCGGCACGTACCGCACCTCGCGGCCCAGGCCGCGGGAGAACGCCGCCGCCAACTCGTCGCCCGTCAGTGACACCGAGCCGCCGATGTCGAAGGTGTGGCCCCCGATGCCGTCCACGGTCAGCGCCGCGAACACCGCCTCCGCGAGGTCGCGGTGCGAGATCCACGCCGTCGGCGCGGCCTCGGGCAGCGGATACGCCAGCACGCCCTCGGACAGCAGCGCCGGCCCGTTCCACGGGCTGAACAAATTGTCGAGGTACACCGGCGGGCGGACGACCACCAGCTCCACGCCGCTCTGCGCCAGTCCCTCCCGCAGTACGGTTTCGGCCAGTCGCCGGGTCTCGAACGCGACCACGTTCGTCGTCCGGTGCGGCACGCGCGTGTTGGCGTTGTACACCAGCCGCCGCACTCCGGACTCCCGCGCCGCCTTCGCGATGTGCTGCGCGTACCGCATGACCGTCTCCGCCTGGTACACCAGGGGCATCACGACGGCTGCGTGGGTCGCGCCCTCGAAGAGCTGGCGCACGTCCTCGTACCGGCCGAGGTCGCCCTCGCCGAAGGAGACGCCCGGCAGTTCCGGACGGTCCGCTTCGGCCTTGCGGCTGAGGGTACGGACCTGGTGGCCCCGCTCCACGAGCAGCCGCGCTGTCGCACCTCCCTGGAAGCCGGTCGCCCCCACGACCGCCACGCGCATCGGAATGTGATCGGACATGTGTCTGAAGAGCCCTTCGATAAGGTTGAGGTCGCTGCCGGGTACGGCTCTTCCCAGGCTCGCGGCGGCGGCTTCGGCCGATCAATTAACAAACCGGGTCGGAGGTTGAAGGATCGTCCAATGGACTCAGTTGAGACTGCCGCGACCGAAGGCGACGACCTTCTCAGCGAGCTGATGAAGCCCCTGCGCCTCACGGGCGTGTTCGACAGCCGCTGGAACGTCCGTGCCCCGTGGGCCATCGAGGGCGACGCGGAGGAGAGCTGCGCCGTCCTGCACTTCATCACCGAGGGCTCCTGCTGGATCACCGCGGACGGACGCACCCCGTTCCGGCTGCACGAGGGCGATCTGGCGGTCTTCCCGACCGGCACCGCGCACCGGCTCTCCGACCACCCCGAGCGACGCGGCGGCGTCGCGCTCGGCAGCATGCTGCCCGAACGCGAGCCCGGCACCTCCGGCGAGATCAGGATCGACGGCGACGGGCCGGTCAGCCGGCTGCTCTGCGCGGGGCTGCACTACGACGAGTACGCCGCCACCGGGCTGTACCAGGCACTGCCCTGGGCACTGGTGATGGACTGCTCCCAGGTCGACCAGGAGCCGCTGCTGCGCGACACGCTGCGGCTGCTGGCCGCCACCGACCGGCCGGTGGGCCCGGGGGACCGGCTGGTGACCCTGCGCGCCTTCGAGATGGCGCTGGTCCTCGCGCTGCGCCCGCTGCTGCGGGAGCTCGCGGACAACCCCTCGGCGCTGCCCGTGCTGCGCCACCCCGGGATCAGCAAGGCCATGGTGATCATCGCCACTCGGTTCGCCGAGCCCTGGACGATCGAGTCACTGGCCCGGGCGGTCGGAATGTCCCGGTCCGCCTTCACCGCCGCCTTTCGGGAACTGGTCGGTGAGGCGCCCGCCCGGCACCTCACGGGGCGCCGGATGCAGGAGGCGGCAAGACTGCTCGGGGAGACGTCCGTACCGCAGTCCGCGGTCCCGCAACGCGTCGGGTACCAGAGCGCGGTCGGATTCCACTTGGCGTTCCGGAAGTGGTTCGGCATGACGCCGGGCGAGTACCGAGCGGGGCGGCCCTCATCTGCGCGCCTGGCCGGTTCTTAATCACCACTGGACGGTCGTTCATTGCTCACTGTCCCCGGCGGGAGCCAGGCTCGGTTCCGTCGGGGGACGGTCCGTTTGAGGAGAAACGTTGATCAGGTCTGGCCGGCACTACCTCGATGCCCTGCGCGACGGGCGCGAGGTCTGGCTCGACGGCGAACGCGTCAAGGACGTGACGAGCCATCCCGCCTTCCGCAACACTGCTGCGTCGATCGCCGGGCTCTACGACCTCGCCCGTGACTCCGCCCACAGCTCCGTGCTGACCAGCGACGGAGTGCACCGCGCGTACGTCGTCCCGCGGACGCAGGCGGACCTGGTCGCACGGCGCGCGGCGTACAAGGTGTGGGCCGAGGCCAGCTACGGCTTCCTGGGGCGCACGCCCGACTACATGGCGAGCGGCGCCGCCGGCTTCGCCGCGCTGCCCGGGCTGTTCACCACGGACTCCTTCGACGGCGCCGACAACGTCCTCGCCTACCACCGAAGACTCGCCGAGAACGACCTGTACTGCGCCTTCACCATCACCAACCCGCGCTCCGGCACGGGCTCCGAGGACCTGCTGGTGAAGGCGGTGGCGGAGCGGGACGACGGCATCGTGGTCAGCGGCGCGAAGACGATCGGCTCCGGCGCCGTCTTCTCCGACGAGGTCATCGTCGGCACGATCGAACCGCTCGCGCCGGACGCCGTCGACCAGGCGCTCTGCTTCAGCCTGCCCACCGACACCCCGGGCCTGAAGCTCGTCTCCCGCACCTCCTACGAGGCGCAGGCCCGCAGCACCTTCGACAACCCGCTGTCGTCCCGCTTCGACGAGAACGACGCGCTGCTGGTGTGCGAGGACGTCTTCGTGCCGTGGGAGCGGGTGCTGACCTACCGCAACGTGGCGGCCACCGCCGCGATGTGGTGGCAGACGCCCGCGTACGTCAACTTCGTGCACCAGGCCGCCACCCGGTTCTGGACCAAGCTGGAGTTCCTCACCGGGCTCGCGATCCTGGTGACCCGGTCCAGCGGCACGTACGAACTGCCGTCCGTCACCCAGGCCGTCGGCCGGCTGCTGGGCATGGTCGCCCAGGCCAAGGCGTTCGTGCTGGCCGTGGAGGCCGACCACGAACCCGTCAACGGCGGCGCCGGCGGGGTGATGCCGGGCCGGGAGATCTCGTACGCCCAGCGCATCATGGCCGGCGAGCTGTACCCGCGCGCCGTCCAGGAGGTCAAGGGGCTCCTCGGCGGCTCGGTCTTCCAGCTCCCGGCGTCCGGGGACGACCTGCTCCACCCCGAGCTCGGGCCCGTCGTCGAGCGCTATCTGCGCGCCCCCGGCACCCCCGCCAAGGACCGGGTCAAGCTGCTCAAACTGGCGTGGGACGCCCTCGGGTCGGAGTTCGCGGCGCGCCACGAGCAGTACGAGCGCTTCTACCACGGCGCGCCCCACGTCTCTCTGACGATGCAGACCTGGGCGGGCGGCGCGGAGAACAGCGAGCGGCTGGCCCGGGCGTGCCTCGACGGTTACGACCTGGGCGGCGGGGTCGGCACGTGACCCCGGGCTCCCCACACGACGATCCCGCCGACTCCGCTCCGTCCGACCGGTCGCCCGGCCGGGTCAACGGCAGCCGGGTGCCGCACGGCGGGGACCGGGACGCGGGCGCTGCCGACGGGCGGCCCGGTGACGCCGGGGGGCGCCACCGAGCCGCCGCTCCACCCGGGGGCGCCGTCGCCGAGGCCGTGGGCCGTCCCGTGCTCCGCACCAGGGCCGCGCTGGCCCTGCTGGCCTCCACCCAGCTCCTGCTGATCATGGACACGGCGATCATCAACGTCGCCCTGCCCTCCGTCGGCAAGGACCTCGGCGCGGACTCCGCAGCCCTGTCGTGGGTGGCGAACGCCTTCCTGATCACCTTCGGCGGGCTGCTGCTGCTCGCCGGCCGCACCGCCGACCTGCTCGGCCACCGACGGCTGTACCTGACCGGGCTCGGCGTGCTCACGGGCGCCTCGGTCGTCGGTGCGCTCGCCGGCAGCACGGAGCTGCTGATCGCGGCCCGCGCGGTCCAGGGCATCGGCGCGGCCTTCGCCGCTGCCGCCGCCTTCGCGCTGCTGCTGAACCTCTTCCCGCACGGCCCGGCGCGCCACCAGGCGCTCGGCGCGTTCGCCGCGATGGGCGGACTCGGCGGGGTCGCCGGCACGGTGCTCGGCGGCGTCCTCACCGACGTCCTCGGCTGGCGCGCCACCTTCTGGCTCAACGTCGTCGTCGCCCTCGTGCTCGCCGTCGCCGCGCTGCGGCTGCTCGACGCCGGCGGACGCACCGACGCCCGCGGCTTCGACCCCGTGGGCGCCTTCACGGCCACCGCGGGGCTCGGCCTCGTCGCGTACGCCCTCGTCGGCGCGGGGGACGCGGGCTGGACCAGTGCGCGCACCCTGGTCGCCGGGGGCGCGGGGCTCGCCCTGCTCGGCGCGTTCGCGCTCGTCGAGTCCACGATCGCCCACCCGCTGGTGCCGCCCGCCGTGCTGCGGCGGCCCGTGCTGCGCCGGGCGAACGTGCTGTCCGGGCTGGCGCAGATGTCGCTGTTCCCGATGTTCTTCCTGGTCAGCCTCTACCTGCAGAGCGTGCTCGGGCAGTCGCCGCTGGTCGGGGGGCTGGGACTGCTGCCGCTGTCCCTGGTCGTCGTCGCGGTCGCTCCGCAGGTGGGCGCGGTGATCGGCCGGATCGGCCTCGGCACCACCATGACCGTCGGCTTCGCGCTGCTGGGCGCCGGACTGGTCTGGCTCGCGCTGGCGCTCAGACCTGACGGAACGTTCTTCTCCACGGTGTTCGCGCCCAGCCTGGTCCTCGGAGTGGCCCTGCCACTGGTCATGGTCACCACCAACGTGGCGGCCACCGCGGACGCCGTACCGCAGGAGACGGGGCTGGCGTCCGGTCTGATCAACACCAGCCAGCAGTTCGGCTCGGTCCTCGGACTCGCCGTCCTGGTGGCCGTCGCCACGGCCGGCACCGCCGGCACCGACGCACCCGTGCCGACGTCCGGCTTCCGCACCGCGCTCCTGGTCGGCGCGGGCATCGCCGCGCTGGCCGTGCTGCTGGCGCTGCGTCTGCACCGCACCTCAGCGGGTACGCGCCCGTCCGGAGCCGTACGCACCGCCGGACCGCGTCCCGCAGCCGACACCGGGGCCCGGACCAGCCCCGGCCGCGCGCCCTTAGCCGGGCCCGCCACCGATCCAGCGGTCCGCCCGGACCGCGTCGGCGGAGCCCCGGAGTAACGACCTGGTCGGCGATAGGGAGTGGATCAGTGAGCGGCGTCATGGGGCTTCGAATCCAAGGCGGAGGAGGGAGGCGACGCGGTGGGGGTACCGCCCGTGCCCGCAGGGCACAGGGGGCCGTCGTTGACCGACGACAACGCAGGAGGCGGAGTCGCATGACGCCGCGAGCCCGCTCCCTATCGCCGACCAGGTCGTAACGGCGCACGGAAGGGCGTGCGGCGCGCACGGTCCAAGGACGGCGGGGGGTCGTCCGGTGCGCGGTCCGCCCACGTTCCGGCACGGCGCCTCGGGGGCGCCGTGCCTGTCATTCCATCCGGTTTCTCGATGTACATCGATGTGTCCGAGGGGGGACTCCGATGGTCCTGTACGACCTTGTCGCACCCGATCTCGCATTGCGCGGCGAGCCGTACTACCGCATTGCCGAGATACGCGGCGCCGATCCGCTCGGTGCCGACGAACTGCTCGCCCGCGTGCCGCAGATGAACGCGGCACGGGACGTGCCGGCGCTCACCCGCGCGCTACGCACCCTGGTGCCCGAGCCCGAACAGGTGGCGCGCTACGGCGTCCCCGAATCCCTCGCGGCCATGCGCGACCTCGGCATGCTCCTCGGCTCGCTCAAACGGCACGGCGTGCAACCGGTCGCCGCCGTGCCCCAGGTCCTGCCCGTGCTGCAACGGCTGGGCAGACTGACGTCGATGGTGCCGCGCGACACCGTGCACCACTACACGACGTGGAACCCGCTCGGCGAACGCCAGCGCACCTACACCGGCCACACCATGGAGACCAACCTCCAGGCCGCGGTCCGGATGGTCTTCCCCGGGCTCGTCGCCTCCCTGGACTCCTGCGCCGCGCTGGCCCGGCTGGAGCCGTACGACCCCGGCTTCGCCATCGCACTGGACCGCACCGCGCACCACGTCCAGTCGATGGTGGACTCCATCGACTTCACCGTCACCAACGTCTCCCCGGTCTTCTTCGCCACCGAGATGCGGCCGTACTTCGAAGAGATCGACATCGACGGCGTCGACTTCCTCGGGCCGGCCGCGGCCCAGGTGCCGCTCTGGCTGGTCGACCTGACGCTGTGGCAGTGCGACCGCAGCGACGCGGCGTACGACGACTTCCTCGCCGACTCCGTCCGCTACAGCCTGCCGGCCTGGCGCGACCACTACCACGCCCATCGCGGCGCGACCTCCGCCGTCTCCAAGCTGTCCGCCGCCTTCAGCTGGGAGGGCGGCGACCGCATCCCCGCCCAGCTCGCCCGCTCCGCACACGCCCTGACGCGGGTGCTGCGCATCCTCAAGGCGTTCCGGGCGCGGCACATCACCATCGCCCGCAAGGCGTACGCGGAGGAGGTGCGCCAGTACGACCTGGGCAGCGGCGGCGCGCCCATCGCGCTGCTGCGCACGGTGCTCGACCTCACCCGGGACAACGAGACCCTGGTGCGCCGCGCCACGGAGCCGGAGCGCGGCCCGGACGCCCAGGACCCGGAGGAGCGCCCGGACCCCGACGAACGCCCGGAGTCCGACGACGCACCACAGGAGCCGACCCCATGACCCACTTCATGATCGCCGGCGGTGGCATAGCCGGCCTCACCGCGGCCCTCGCGCTGCACCGCGTCGGCTACGACCGGATCACCGTCGTCGAGTCAGCCCGGCAGATCCTGCCGGTCGGCGCGGGCCTGAACATCATGCCGAACGCGGTCCGCGAACTCGACGAACTCGGCCTCCTGCCGGAGCTGGAGCGGCGCTCCCTGCCCACCCGAGAACTGCGCTACTACCACCGCAGCGGCGGCCTGGTCTCCCGCGAGGTGCGCGGACGCGCCGCCGGCTACCGCTGGCCGCAGCTCTCCATCGCCCGCGGCGAACTCCAGGCCGTCCTCGCCGACGCCGTGCGCGAACGGCTCGGCGCCGGCGCGGTCGTCGGCGGGGTGCGGGTCACCGCCGTCGAACAGCCCGCGTGCGGTCGCCCCCGGGTGCGGATCGAACACCGCGACGGCACCCGCCGCGGCAGTGCCTCCCTCGAACCCGACGTGCTGATCGGCGCCGACGGCATCCGCTCCACCGTGCGCGGCTGTCTCAACCCCGAGGAGGGCGAGCCGCCGTGGAACGGCATGCTCGTCTGGCGTGGCACCTCCCGGATGCCGGCCGCGCGCATGGGCACGTTCATGTTCATCGCCGGGGACGACACCCGCAAAGCGGTGGTCTACCCGATGACCGAGGTCGACCCGGCGACGGAGACCGTCCTGGTCAACTGGGCCCTCGCGATGCCGGCGGCGCTCGCGGACGGCACCGACGCGCCCGCGCACCAGGGCGCCCACCACGGCGCGTACCGCGGGGACTGGAACCGGCCGGTCCCCGTCGACCGCTTCCGCCACCACTACCTCGGCTGGGAGTTCGACGGCGTCAGCGTCGACGACGTGCTGCGGCACGCGCTGGGCGCGTACGAGTACCCCATGGTCGACCGGGATCCCCTGCCGCGCTGGTCGTACGGCCGCACCACGCTGATCGGGGACGCGGCGCACGCGATGTACCCCATCGGGTCCAACGGCGCGACCCAGTCCGTGATCGACGCGCGGGCCCTCGCGCACGCCCTGTCGGAGCACACGGACCCGGCGGACGCGCTCACCGCGTACGACGCGGCCCGGCGCCCCGCGATGACCGCGCTCCAGCGGGCGAACCGGGAGCTCGGGCCCGAGGTCGTGATCAACCTCGCGCACCAGCGGGCGCCGGACGGCTTCACCGACATCGACGACGTGGTCCCGGCGGAGGAGAGGGCGGAGATCGCGGCGCGCTACGCCCGCACGGGCGCGTTCGACCCGACCACGGTGAACCTGGGCTCCCCGTACGCCCAGACGGCGGTGAGCCCCCTCCTCTGACGCCCGCGGGCCCGGGGTGCGCCCCTGCCGTTTCCCGACGGGTGGGTGGGCCTCCGCGCCCCGGTGGGTGGCTTGGCGCGCAGTTCCGCCCCCTGTGCCCAGAGGGCGTAGGGGGACCCCCAGCGCCCCTGATTCGCTGCCCCCGGCATTTGTCTGCTGGCTGAGTCAGGGGGTTCCTGAGCCCGCGCGCAAGGCACCGGGGCAGCACATCAGGGGCGCGGGGAACTGCCCGACAAGCCACCCATGGTCCGCAGGGACCAGCGTTCCGGTGGGGCTATGGCGAGGGTGTCCAGCGAGCGGAACCGCGCGAGCAACCACGGGCGACCCGCACACGCCGACGCACGCCGCAGGCGGAGGCGCAGCCACACGGGTGAAACCGCGTCGCGCGGCGCGGGCGCGCGGGGTGGGGACCGTCGTGCGTCCGCAGGGATGCGGGCTCGCCCTGCGAGGGTGGGACCCGTGAAGGCCATTCGTCGGTTCACCGTCCGCCCCGTCCTGCCCGACCCGCTCCGCCCCCTCAGCGACCTCGCCCGCAACCTGCGCTGGTCCTGGCACACCGAGACGCGCGAGCTCTTCCAGGCCGTCGACCCCGAGGGCTGGCGCAGGGCCGGCGGCGACCCGGTGCGGCTGCTGGGATCCGTCTCCGCCGCCCGCCTCGCCGAACTCGCCGGCGACCGCCGCTTCCTGCGCCGCCTCACCGCCGCGGCCGGCGACCTGGACGACTACCTGCACGGCCGGCGGTGGTACCAGACCAACGACCGGGCCGCCGAGTTCCCCGCCGCCATCGCGTACTTCTCGCCCGAGTTCGGCGTCACCGCCGCCCTCCCGCAGTACTCCGGCGGCCTCGGCATCCTCGCCGGCGACCACCTCAAGGCCGCCAGCGACCTCGGCGCCCCGCTGATCGGCGTCGGGCTGCTGTACCGGCACGGCTACTTCCGCCAGTCGCTCTCCCGCGACGGCTGGCAGCAGGAGCACTACCCCGTGCTCGACCCGAACGAGTTGCCCCTCACCCTGCTGCGGGAGCCCGACGGCACCCCCGCGCAGATCGCCCTCGCCCTGCCCGCAGGCCGTTCGCTGCGCGCCCACGTCTGGGTCGCGCACGTCGGCCGGGTGCCGCTGCTGATGCTGGACTCCGGCGTCGAGGAGAACGGCCCCGGCGAACGCGACGTCACCGACCGGCTGTACGGCGGCGGCAGCGAGCACCGGCTGCTCCAGGAGGTGCTCCTCGGCATCGGCGGGGTGCGCGCCGTGCGGGCGTACTGCCGGCTCACCGACCACCCCGAGCCGGAGGTCTTCCACACCAACGAGGGCCACGCCGGCTTCCTCGGCCTGGAGCGCATCCGCGAACTGGGCGGCGCGGGGCTCGACTTCGACGCGGCCCTGGAAGCCGTCCGCGCCGGCACCGTCTTCACCACCCACACCCCCGTGCCCGCCGGCATCGACCGCTTCGACCGCGACCTGGTCGCCCGGCACCTCGGCGAGTCCGGCGCGCTGCCCGGCGTGCCCGTCGAACGGGTGCTTCGGCTGGGCACCGAGACGTACCCCGACGGCGACCCCCGGGTCTTCAACATGGCCGTGATGGGCCTGCGGCTGGCCCAGCGCGCCAACGGAGTCTCCACCCTGCACGGCGCGGTCAGCCGCGGCATGTTCGCCGGCCTGTGGCCCGGCTTCGACGCCGACGAGGTGCCGATCGTCTCCATCACCAACGGCGTCCACGCCCCCACCTGGGTCGCCCCCGAGGTCTTCCGCCTCGGCGCCCGCCAGATCGGCGCCGGACGCGCCGAGGACGCCCTCACCGTCGGCGGCTCCGACCTGTGGAACGCGGTCGTCGACATCCCCGACGCCGAGATCTGGGAGCTCCGCCGCGAACTGCGCGAGCAGTTGGTCATCGAGGTCCGCACCCGGCTGCGGGCCTCCTGGCGCCAGCGCGGCGCCGGCGCGGCCGAACTCGGCTGGGTCGACGGCGTCCTCGACCCGGACGTCCTCACCATCGGCTTCGCCCGCCGCGTCCCCTCGTACAAGCGGCTCACCCTGATGCTGCGCGACCGCGACCGGCTGCGGGCGATGCTGCTGCACCCCGAGCGCCCCGTCCAGATCGTCGTCGCCGGCAAGGCGCACCCCGCGGACGACGGCGGCAAGCGGCTCGTCCAGGAACTCGTGCGCTTCGCCGACGACGCCCGCGTACGGCACCGGATCGTCTTCCTGCCGGACTACGGCATGGGCATGGCACAGAAGCTCTATCCCGGCTGCGACGTCTGGCTGAACAACCCGCTGCGCCCCCTGGAGGCGTGCGGCACCAGCGGCATGAAGGCCGCGCTCAACGGCTGCCTCAACCTCTCCGTCCTCGACGGCTGGTGGGACGAGTGGTACGAGCCGGACTTCGGCTGGGCGATCCCCACCGCCGACGGCTCGGCCGCCACGGACGAGGACCGCCGCGACGACCTGGAGGCCACGGCGCTCTACGAACTGGTCGAGAACCGGATCGCGCCCCGCTTCTACGACCGCGGCCCGAACGGCCTGCCGCAGCGCTGGGTCGAAATGGTCCGCCGCACCCTCGCCACCCTGGGCCCCAAGGTGCTGGCGGGCCGGATGGTCCGGGAGTACGTGGAACGGCTCTACGCCCCCGCGGCCAGCGCCCACCGCGCCCACCTCGCCCTCGATGGGCTCGTCGCGGGCGAGGTCGCCGCCTGGAAGGCGCGGATGCGCACGGCCTGGCCGAAGGTCGCCGTCGACCACGTCGAGGCGGTGGAGCACGCGCCCAGCGGCAGCGCGGAACTGGGCGCGACCCTCGCCCTGCGGGTGCGGGTCGCCCTCGGCTCGCTGCGGCCGGACGACGTGGAGGTCCAGGCCGTCGCCGGCCGGGTCGACGCGGACGACGCGATCGGGGACGCCCGCCACTTCCCGCTGAAGCCCGCCGGTGGCCCCGACCTGGAGGACCGCTGGATCTACGAGGGCCCCCTCGCCCTCGACCGCACCGGCCCCTTCGGCTACACCGTCCGCGTCCTGCCGGCCCACCCCCTGCTGGCGTCCCCCGCGGACCTCGGCCTGGTCACCCTCCCCACGGACGCCCCGGGCACGCTGGAGCCCGCCGGTCAGGTCCTGCGCTAGGGCCCTTCTTGGGATCTTGCCGGGCTCGCGTGCCCTGGCACCATTCCCCTGGGCCTGGCGGCCCGGGTGGGGGCGCCCTCACGCGTAGCCGTGGGGGAGTACCCCCGTCCTCCGCCTTGAGATCCACGGCACCAGACCCCTCCCCCCACGCCCGGAGGGCGTGGGGGGACCCCCATTGATCCAGCCTGATCCGTAAGACAGGTCCTAGTCGGCGCGGTGTTCCTCGTTGGGGACGTCGTGGACCACCGACTTCGACGACAGGCGGCCGTCGGTGAAGCAGAAGCGGAACGTCGGGGTGTCCCACAGGACGTCCTTGCGGTGGTACGCACAGCGGTCCGCGTCGCGCGGCTCCGGCGGCAGGCCCGCCGGGCGGTCGGGCAGGGCGCGCTCGGGGAGGCGGGCGAGGACGTACTCCTCCGGGTCGCCGACCCGCACCGCGTCGTACGAGGAGCGGTGGACGACCGTGCGCATCCGGGAGTACTGGTCGAAGCCGAGCATCACCACCCCCAGCACCACCCCCACCGCCACCGGGACGGCGATCGCCTGGCGCAGCCCGCGGCGCACCCGGCGCCGCGCCAGGTCCCACTCGCGCGCCGAGGCGGGCGCGGGCGGCGGGACGGGGGGCGCGCCCGCGGCGGCGGGCAGCCGGGCCCGGACGGCGAAGCCGCCGTCGGCGCCGGGGCCGTGGGTGAGGGAGCCGCCGGCGAGCCGGGCCCGCTCGTGCAGACCGACCAGGCCCGTGCCGCCCGACGCCACCGACGGCGCGGGGGAGGGGGCCGGCCCGTTGGTGACGGTCACCGCGACCTCGGCCGGCTCCCGGACCACCCGGACGGCGACCGCGGCTCCGGGCGCGTGCTTGGTCGCGTTCGTCAGGGACTCCTGGACGATCCGGTGCACGGCGCGCGCGGTCATCTCCGGCAGCGGGGCGCCCTCGCCCTCCTCGTGCAGAGTCACCGCGAGTCCGGAGGTGCGGGCCCGCTCCACCAGGGCCCGCACCGGCTCGTCCCGCGGCGTGACCGGCGCGTCCTCGTCGTCGCCGCGCAGCACCCCCACGATGTCCCGCAGCCGCGCCGTCGCGTCCCCCGCGGCCTGCCTCAGCTCGCGGGCCGCACCCCGCTGCCGCTCGTCGAGCCCGCGGTCCACCTCCAACGCGGCGGCGCGCAGCGCGATCAGCGACAGCTCGTGCCCGAGGGAGTCGTGCATGTCCCCGGCGATGCGGGAGCGCTCCCGCAGCCGCGCCCGGTCGGCGACCGCGCGCTGCTCCCGCTCCAACCGGTCCGCCAGCCGCCAGCCCGCGGCGCCCAGCTCCACGTACTGCCGGACGAACCGGCCCAGCAGCCACGGCACGACGACGGCGAACAGCAACGCCGCGACCAGGTGGAACCAGGACCACGGTTGCTGACGGAGCACGATCACCACGCCGAGGCCCGCGAGCGCGACCGCGGCGAACAGGACGAGCGCGGGGCGCGCCCGGGGCGAGCGGCGCCCGGCGAGGTAGCCGAAGGCGACGAGGGCGGCCGTGTACTGGGGGGTGATCAGCTGGCTGCTGTGCACGGCGCTCAGGCCGAGCGCCATCACCAGGGCCGTCAGCGGGCGGCGCCGGCCGACGGCGACGGCGGCGCCGAGCAGGGCTGCGCCCGCGGCACTCGCCCACCAGGACCCGAGCCAGGAGCCGGCCCACCGGCCGGGGCCGTCGCCGTCCCCGTTGAGCAGCACGGGCGCGCAGACCAAGGCCCACAGAGCGAGGTCGAGGGCGCGACGGCGCAGGGCCTGACGGTCTCGGTGCATGCCCTCCACCTTGCCCCAAGCGTCCGGCGCGGCTACGCGGAGGCGACCAGCCCCGCCTCGTACGCCAGGATCGCCAGCTCCACGCGGTTCCTTCGTCCCACCCGTCCCAGGACCGCGCTGACGTGCGCCTTCACCGTGCCTTCGACGACGTGCAGCTCGGCGGCGATCTCCGCGTTCGACAGCCCGGCGCCCACCAGGGCGACCACTTCGCGCTCCCGGCCGGTCAGCGGCTCCAGGGCGCGTCGCGCGTTCGCGGCGCGGGACAGCCGGCCGCCGCCGAGTTGGGCGATCACCCGCTGTGCGATCTGCGGCGACAGACACGCGGCGCCGTCCGCGACCGCCCGCACCCCGGCCAGCAGCTCCAGCGGGTCGCCGGACTTGAGGAGGAAGCCGCTCACCCCGGAGTCCAGGGCCCGGGCGATGTACTCGTCCTCCGAGAACGTGGTCAGCATCACGGGCGCCACTTCGGGCGCCACCCTGCGCAGCTCCGCCGCGGCGCTCAGGCCGTCGAGCCCCGGCATCCGGACGTCGAGCAGCGCCACGTCCGGCCGGTGCGCCAGCGCCAGTTCCACCGCGCGCCGTCCGTCCCCGGCCTCGGCGACGACCTCGATGCCGGGCTCGCTCGCCAGGATGGCCCGCACCCCGGCCCGGACCAGGGCCTCGTCGTCCGCGAGCAGGACGCGTACGGGCGATGCGGCATCGGCGGAGGTGGGGAGGGGCATGGGCATGGGCATGGGCACCAGCCTAGGTCAGCTGCCGCGCTTCACCCGGCCCCGTACCGCGAGCACGGCCAGACCCACGAGCACCGGCTCGGTGAAGCGCGACGCCATCTCGATGTAGCCGCCCGCGGTCGTCAGGTCCTGGCCGCTGGTGCGGAACACCACGGAGTTCAGCGTCACCGTCAGCGCCTTGTCGAAGCGGCTGCCGGTGAAGCGTTCCCCGTACGGCTGGGTGAGCACGGGCTGCGGCTTGTCCAGCACCGTGATCGACTCCCCGTCGGCGGTGGTGACCTGGCGCACCTCCTGTCGCGGCGTCTCGTCCGGCAGCCCGAACCCCATGAGGAGGACGACGGTGGTGAGCATGGCCGCGGCGAGCCAGCCGAGGGCCCTTGACGCCCGCAGGCCGTACCCCGACAGCAGCCAGTAAGCGTCCAGCAGCCAGCGTTCCGCCCGCCGGTGGTCGTGGCTGTGGCGGCGCATCTCCATCTCGCCGTAGTAGAGGTCCGCCGCGCCGGGCTCGTCCTTCGCGTCCTCACGGGCCTTGCGGAGCTGCCGGTACACCGTGGTGAGGGTGGCGAGCCCGGGCGGGGCGTCCTCCGGCGGCTCGCCCCAGCCGGCCCGTGCCCGGGCGCGCCGCTCCGGCCAGGCGCGCCACATCCGCTCTTCGGCGACCACCAGCCGTCGGGTGCGCCAGCCCGGTGGCGCGGTGCCGAGCGTCCAACGGCCTTCCAGATGGAGCTGGTCGAGGTGGAAGGAGCCGGCGAAGCGGCAGTGGGTGAGGTCGGTGTGGGCGAGCGAGAGGAGGGAGGCGTCCACGCCGCGCAGGGAGAGGATCCGTACGCCGGGGTCGACGCCGGCGAAGGCGGATTCGTCCACCGCGGGGAAGGGGGTGGCGCGGGCGGCGACGGCGACGGGCTGGAGGAAGACGGCGTCGGTCAGGTCCACGTCCGCGTACCGCAGCGCCACGGTGGACTTCTCCTCGAAGCGCGCACCGGAGAGGTTCACGGCGCGGGCGCAGATGCCGAGGCGCACGGGGAGGCGGAAGGTGGTGCGGGCGAGGTCGAGGGTGCCGGCCACCGTCAGGTCGGACAGGAGGGCGTCGTCGTGGAACGTGCTCAGGCTCAGGTCCAGGCCGGCGGGGAAGGAACTGCCGACGAAGGTGACCAGGCCCGTGAAGTCGGCGTCGCTGAGGTACGCATCCGCACCGACGACGGTGCCGTTCGAGAAGAGGAAGTTGCCGAAGGTCGGCCGGCCGTCGGCGTTGCACACCGCGTACGCGAGCCGGTCGAACAGCTCCGCCGGCACCCGGCAGTTGCTGAGGTCCACGTCCTCGCCCGGGCCCATGTCCGCGAGCCAGTCGGTGAGCTGCTCCTCGCTCAGGTGCTCGGGGCACCTGCCCTCGTGTACGGGCGTGCCCGGGCAGTCGGACGCCGCGCAGCGGGCCCCGGTTGGCGATATGACCATGCGCGGATCCTGCCAGGCCGTGCGGGAACGCGCCCGGGAGGACGAGGGGGTCCTCCCGGGCGCGTGGTCGAGTGGTGCCCGCGGTAGGGGCGTCAGAAGGTGAGCTTGACCCGGTTGATGTAGCCGGTGTCCTGCGCCGCGCGGTCCTGGACGCGGAGCTTCCAGGCGCCGTTGGCGACCTCGGAGGAGGCGTTCACGACGTACGTCTCCTGGACGTTGTCCGCGGAGTCGCCGCTGGAGAAGGGCTTCAGCGGATAGATCGTGCCGTCGGGGGCGAGGAGGTCCACGACCAGGTCACCGCGCCAGGTGTGGATGATGTCCACCTCGACCGCGAGGTCGGTGGGGGCGTTGCCGGCGACGCCGGTGACGTTCACCGAGGAGGTGACGGCCGCGCCGTTGTCGGGGATGGCGACGTCCGCCGCGTTCTCGAAGGACGGCCCGGGCGGGTTGCCGTCGCCGGGGCGGGAGCCGACGTTGATGCCGGCCCAGGCGTCCGTGACCGCCTTGACCTCGGGGCTGGTGGCCCCGTACAGCTCGGTGGCCACGGCGAGCGTACCGGTGCGGGCGGCGGCGTAGTTGGTGGTCGAGGTGAACTTCGTGGTGAGCGCCTTGAACCAGATCAGCGCCGCCTTGTCGCGGCCGATGCCGACGACCGGGAGGCCGTCGGAGGTCGGCGAGTCGTAGGTGACGCCGTTGATGGTCTTGACGCCGCTGCCCTCCGACAGCAGGTAGAACCAGTGGTTCGCCGGGCCGGACGAGTAGTGGACGTCGATGCCGCCGATGCCGGAGTACCACGCGTCCTTGGACACGCCGTCCTTGCTGGGCTTGTCCATGTAGCGCAGCGGGGTGCCGTTGCCCCGGATGTCGATCTCCTCGCCGACGAGGTAGTCGCCCAGGTCCTGGGCGTTGCCCGCGTGGAACTCGACCGCCGCGGCGAAGATGTCGGAGGTGGCCTCGTTCAGTCCGCCCGACTCGCCGCTGTAGACCAGCTTCGCGGTGTTGGAGGTGACGCCGTGCGTCATCTCGTGCGCGGCGACGTCGATGGAGGTCAGCGGCTTGGCGTTGCCGGCGCCGTCGCCGTAGGTCATGCAGAAGCAGGAGTCCTGCCAGAAGGCGTTCACGTAGTTGTTGCCGTAGTGGACGCGCGACGAGGCGCCGACGCCGTCGCCGCGGATGCCGTTGCGGCCGTGCACGTTCTTGAAGTAGTCCCAGGTCAGCCCGGCTCCGTAGGCGGCGTCCGCGGCGGCGGTCTCCGGGTCGCTCGGCTGGCCGTTGCCCCAGACGTCGTCGGGGCCGCTGAAGAGGGTGCCGGTGCCGGAGGTGCCGCGGTTGAGGTTGGTGGTGCGGTGGTTGCCGCGCTGGGCGTCGACCAGTTGGTACGAGCTGCCGGACGGGGTGGAGCCCACCTGGACCTGGCCGCTGTACTGGGTGTTGCCGGTGCCGGTCTCCACCGCCTGCCACTCGTACAGCTTGGCGCCGGTGGTGGCGTCGGTGACGACGTGCAGCTCGTTCGGGGTGCCGTCGTGCTGGAGCCCGCCGACGACGGTCTCGTACGCGACCACGGGCCGGTCGCCCTGGGCGAGCCAGATCACCTTGCGGGGCGCCTGCGTCGCGTCGGTGCGGGTGGAGCCCTCGGCGGCGGCGCGGGCGAGGGCCTGGCGCTCGGCGGTGGTCGCGCTGATCCGGGCGGTGGTGGCCGCGCCGGCGAGCGAGGTGCGCGAGGCGCGGCCGACGGACTCGGTGGCCCCGGCCCCGGACTTCGCGACGACCAGGTCCCCACCGAGGACGGGCAGGCCCTGGTAGGTGCGCTCGTAGCGGGTGTGGGTGGTGCCGTCACGGTCCTGCGTGACGTCGCGCACCAGCAGCTTCTCCCCGGCGCTCAGGCCGAGTTCCTTCGCGGTGGCCGCGGTGGCCGCGGTCTGCGTCCGGATCAACTCGGCGCGCTGGGCGGGGGTGAGGGCCCGGGGCAGGGAGCCCGGGTCGGCGGCTGCCTGCGCGGCGCGAGGTGCCGAGGAAGCGGCCGGAGCGGCCGATGCACCGGCCTGGAGGCCGAGGGCGAGCAGGGCGGCGGTGGCGACGAGCGCACCGGTCGCGGTGGCACGGCGGGGGGTGGGTCTCACGCGTACTCCTTCTGCGAGTCCTGCGAGGGCGTACCGGGCGGCGGGGAGGCGCTGTCCGGGCAGAGCGACGGAGCATGTGTGGTGCGGGTGAGGTGAAGGGTGGCAGCGGCGACGCATTCCTGTCAGGGTCGCGTCAAAAGAATGGCCGAAAGCGTCCGTTCATCGATGTGTCGTGTTCGTTGAGCGGACGTTTCGGGAGTGCCATGGACCGGCAAAGGGGAAGCAAGGGCCTGGCAAGGGGTGGGTATGCCGCGGGCGGCACTGGCTTGCGGCGCGGGGCCCGGCAGGGGTAGGCGGGTGCGGCCCCGTCGTTGCGTTAATCGAACAGAACGGTCGTACGGCGGGCCCGGCGCGAGGCTTCGGACCGACGGTGATGTGGCCGGTTCCCGACGGGAAGTCGCGTACGGGCCGCGGCGTGCGGGAAGTTGCGTACGGGACGTTCGGCGCGTCGACGGCGGCGAGACGGTCCGGCACGCAACGGAATCCGGTGGCCGACGCCGGCCCGCCCGACGTACCGTGCACCCCCGTGACCGGTGACCCGCGGGAAGCACCCGCAGAAGAAGCGCTGTCCGACGGCGGCGTCAACGACGTCGTACGGATCGGAGCGACGGTGCGCCGGCCGACGGGCCCGTGGACGGCGACGGTCCACGCCCTCCTCGACCACCTGCGCGAGGGCGGGTTCACCGCGGCGCCGCGCGCCCACGGACGGGACGCCGAGGGCCGTGAGGTCCTGGACTTCCTGCCCGGACGGGTCGCCCACTACCCGCTGGCCGACCACGTCCGCACCGATGCGACGCTGCGCGCCGTCGGACGGCTCCTGCGGGACTACCACGACGCCACCGCGGACTTCGTCCCGCCGCCGGACGCCGTCTGGTACGCACCCGTGCGCCAGCCCGCCGAAGTGGTCTGCCACGGCGACGTCGCCCCGTACAACTGCGTCTTCGACGACGCCGGGACCGTGGCGCTCATCGACTTCGACACCGCCCACCCCGGGCCCCGCGTCTGGGACCTGGCGTACGCCGCCTACCGCTTCGCACCGCTGTCGCACCCGGGCAACGACGACTTCCACCTGCCGCTCGCCGAACAGGCCCGGCGTCTGCGGCTGTTCGCCGACGCCTACGGGCTCGGCGCCGCCGACCGCGAAGCGCTGGTCCCCACCGCGCACGAGCGCCTGGAGCACCTCGTCCACCACATGCACGAACGGGCAGCCGCGGGCAGCGCCGCCTTCGCCGGCCACATCGCCGCCGGCCACGACGCGCTCTACCGCGCCGACGCGGCGCACATCGCCCGCCACGAGGCCCGGTTGACGGCCGCGCTGCGCTGACGGAGCACGGCCGGTCGCACCCCGGCCGCACGCCCCCTCAGACCAGGCTGTCCCGCCACGCCCGGTGCAGATCGGCGAAGCGGCCCCGCCCGGCGATGAGCTCGCCGGGCGCGCCGTCCTCCACGATCCGTCCGCGCTCCATCACCAGCACCCGGTCCGCGACCTCCACCGTGGACAGGCGGTGCGCGATCACCAGCGCCGTACGCCCCTTGAGGACCGTGTCCATCGCGCGCTGCACCGCCCGCTCGCTGGGCACGTCCAGGGAGCTCGTCGCCTCGTCGAGGATCAGCACCGCGGGGTCCGCCAGCAGCGCCCGGGCGAAGGCGATCAGCTGCCGCTGGCCCGCCGAGATGCGACCGCCGCGCTTGCGCACGTCCGTGTCGTAGCCGTCCGGGAGCCTGCTGACGAAGTCGTGCGCGCCGATCGCCCGCGCCGCGGATTCGACCTCCGCGCGCGTCGCGTCGGGGCGGCCGATCGCGATGTTCTCCGCGACGGTGCCCGAGAAGAGGAACGCCTCCTGGGTCACCATCACCACGCCGCGCCGCAGGTCCGGCGTCGCGAGGTCCCGCAGGTCCACCCCGTCGAGCAGCACCCGGCCGTCCGTCGGGTCGTAGAAGCGGGCCAGGAGCTTGGCGAGGGTCGACTTGCCCGCGCCCGTGGAGCCGACGACCGCGACCGTCTGCCCCGCCGGGACCGTCAGGTCGAAGCGCGGCAGCACCTCGCCGCCGGTGCGGTAGGCGAACCCGACGCCGTCGAAGACGACCCGGCGGCCCGGCCGCTCCTCGGTCGTCGACGCCGGCAGCGGCACCGGGGACACCGGCTCCGGCACCGTCGGCCGCTGGGCCAGCAGCCCCGCGATCTTCTCCAGCGAAGCCGCCGCCGACTGGTACGAGTTCAGGAACATGCCGAGCCGGTCGATCGGGTCGTACAACCGCCGCAGGTACAGCACGGACGCGGCGAGCACGCCGAGGGCCAGGGTGTCGCCGGCGACCCGCCAGGCGCCCCACAGCACGATCCCCGCGACCGCGGTGTTCGCGATCAGCCGGGAGCCCACCACGTACAGCGCCATCTCCAGCAGCGCGTCGCCGTTGCTGCGGGCGTGGTGCGCGTTGAGCCGGCCGAACTCGGCGTCGTTCACCCGCTCGCGGCGAAAGGCCCGCACCGGGCGGATGCCGTTCATCGTCTCCGCGAACTTCACGATCACCGCGGCGATCGCCGTGGAGCGACGGCTGAAGATGGCCCCCGCGCGGCGCTGGTAGAGCCGCACCATCAAGAACAGCGGGACGAAGGACGCCACCGCCACGGCGCCCATCCCCAGGTCGAGCCAGAGCAGCATGATGCAGATGAAGACGAACGACAGGGCGACGTCGATCAGTTCCTGCAAGCCCTCGTCGAGGAGTTCCCGCAGCGACTCGACGTCCGTCGTGGACCGGGAGATCAGCCGCCCCGAGGTGTAGCGCTCGTGGAAGTCCAGGCTCAGCACCTGCGCGTGCTTGAAGATCCGCCCGCGCAGGTCCAGCAGGACGTCCTGGCTGAGCCGGCCGGAGGTGGCGATGAAGAGGTACTGGAGCAGCCCGGAGCCCAGGGAGGCGACGGCGTACCCGACGGCGACCGCGATCAGCGGCCCGTAGTCGTCGTCGCGCAGCGCCGGTACGCCCCGGTCGATGGCGTACGCGACCAGCAGCGGGCCGGCCTGCACCGCGATCTGCTGGAGCAGCAGGAACACGGCGATGCACCACACCCGGGCCCGGTGCGGCGCCAGCAGCGACCGCAGCAGCGCACGGGTCGCGCCCTTGGGCGCGGGCAGGTCGTCCCGGTCGAAGGGGTCGACGGCCCCCGGAGACGGCGCGGGCGGTGCGGCGCCGTCCGCCGGCGGGGACGGCGCGGCCGGTGAGGTGGGCGGGGCGGTGGACGTCATCGGGGGCTCCCTTCCGGCCGGGCGTGGTCGGCCCCGGACATCAACCAGGCGTATTCGGCGTTCGTCCGCAGCAGTTCCTGGTGGGTGCCGACGGCGGCGATGCGGCCACCGGACAGCAGCGCCACCCGGTCCGCGAGCAGCACCGTCGACGGCCGGTGGGCGACCACCAGCGCCGTGGTGCCCTCCAGGACGCTCCGCAGCGCCGCCTCCACCAGGGCTTCGGTGTGCACGTCGAGCGCGGACAGCGGGTCGTCGAGCACCAGGAACCGGGGCCGGCCCACGACCGCGCGGGCCAGCGCCAGGCGCTGGCGCTGACCGCCGGACAGGCTCAGCCCCTGCTCGCCGACCTCGGTGTGGACGCCGTCGGGCAGGGACGTGACGAAGCCGGCCTGGGCGACCTCCAGGGCCCGCTCGACGGCGTCCGGGGGCGCCGTCGCGGCGTCCGTGCCCATCAGCACGTTCTCCGCGACGGTCGTGGAGAAGAGGGTGGGCTCCTCGAACGCCACCGCCACCAGGCCCCGCAGCCGTTCGCGCGGCATCGTCGCGATGTCCTCGCCGTCGAGCGTGATCCGGCCCTCGGTGACCTCGTGGAGGCGTGGGACGAGCGCGGTGAGCGCGGTCTTGCCGCAGCCGGTGGCGCCGACCAGGGCCATCGTTTCGCCGGGGCGCACGTCCAGGTCGATCAGGTCCAGTACGGGCACGGAGTCGGCGGGCGCGTCGGGGAAGCGGAACCGGACGCCCTCGAAGCGCAGCCCGCCGACGTCGTCCCCCTCGGCCGCCTTCGCCGCCTCGGCCCCTTCGGGGTCCGGGACGGACTCCTCGGGCTCGTCCATCACTTCGAAGTACCGCTCGGTGGCCGTCGAGGCCTCCTGGAACATCGCCAGCAGGAAGCCGATCGACTCCACCGGCCAGCGCAGCGCCAGCGCCGTGGACAAGAACGCCACCAGCGTGCCCGCGGACAGGTCCCCGTCGGCGACCTGGACCGTGCCCAGCACCAGCGTGGCACCGATGGCGACCTCCGGCATGGCCGTGATCACCGCCCAGACGGCCGCCAGCAGCCGTGCCTTGACCAACTCGGTCCCGCGCAGCTCCTCGGCCATCTTCCGGAAGGCGCGCGCCTGGCTGCGGTTGCGTCCGAAGCCCTTCACGATCCGGATGCCGAGGACGCTCTCCTCCACCACGGTCGTCAGATCGCCGACCTGGTCCTGCGCGCGCCGCGACGCCAGCCCGTACCGCGCCTCGAAGAAGCCGCACAGCACCGTCAGCGGGACCACCGGGATGAGCAGCACCAGCCCCAGCGTCCACTGCTGGACCATCAAGATCGCCAGTCCGACCACGATCGTCACCCCGTTGACCACCAGGAAGGTCAGCGGGAAGGTCAGGAACATCCGCACCAGGCTCAGGTCCGTGGTGCCCCGCGACAGCAACTGGCCGGAGGCCCACCGGTCGTGGAAGGACACCGGCAACCGCTGGAGGTGTCCGTACAGATCCGCCCGCATCGACGCCTCGACACTCGCCACCGGCCGCGCCACCAGCCAGCGGCGGAACCCGAACAGCAGGGCCTCCGTCACCCCGAGCGCCAGCAGCACGAACGCCCCCAGCCACACCCCGCCCTGGTCGCCGTCCGCGACCGGCCCGTCCACCATCCACTTGAGGACGAGCGGGATCACCAGGCTCAGACAGGACGCGACGATCGCCACGCCGGCGGCGAGGAACAGCCGCGCGCGCACGGGCCGTACGTACGGCCACAGCCGCAACAGGATGCGCACGACGGAGCGCGGCGCGGCAGGGTCAGGGTGAGTGGACATCAGGACCGAGCCTACGGTTCACCCCTGACTCGCCACACCTTGATTTCGGGGTGGTGATCCTCACCCCGGTCGCCCCCGGGGCGGGGGATCACCACGGGTCGCACCGGGGCATCAACCGATCGGCTGATGCGGATCCGAGCGCGATGGGCGATGTGGCCGCCCCGCCCCGCGGGCCATGCTCGTCCGCATGACCATGGTGCTGACCTGCCCCGCTGCCGGTCGGTCGCGGTGGGAGTGAGCGTGTCGGAGCTCCGGTGCGCGGGAGAGACTGCTGTCATGACCGGTGCAACACCCATGAGCCAGCCCCCGACGACGCAGGACGTCCAGGCCGACAGCCGCCCGGTCGGCCCCGTCGCGGTGCCGGGTGCTCCCGGGGCGAGCCTCGCCGAGGTCCGCTGGGCCCAGTTCTTCCGCTACGGCCCGTATCTGGTGCTCGGCCTCGCCACCTTCCTCGCCGCAATGTCGGCCGGGACCCTCATGAGCCGCACCGAGATCCACCTCGCGGGCGTGCTGCTGGTGCTGGTGCTCGCGCTCCAGGTGTGGTGGAGCTTCGGCCCCCACGCGCGCGACGACCGCGTGCACACCACCGTCCTCACCATCCCCCCGCGCGGCCGGGCCGCCACCGCCGGGCAGGTCTTCTACGCCCTGCGCACCCTGCTCGCCCTCGGCCTCACCTGGACCAACCCGTTCTTCGCGATCTACGCCGTGATCGGCTACTTCGACGCGTCCCACCTGCTGCCGGCCCGTCGGCTGCCCTACGGACTGCTGGCCACCACGGTCATCATGGCCGGCTCCCAGTCCGGCGGACTGCCGCCGCAGACCGCGTCGAACTGGATCGCCTTCGGCGCCCTCTTCGTGCTGAACGCCTTCTTCTGCCTGGTCTTCGCCCACATCGGCGGACACGAGCAGGACGCGCTGCGACAGAAGGCCCGGGCGTACCGGGAGCTGGAACGCACCAACGCCCGGCTCACCCAGGCGCTGGACGAGAACGCGCACCTCCAGGCCCAACTCCTCGTCCAGGCCCGCGAGGCGGGCGTCGCCGACGAGCGGCGCCGGCTGGCCGCCGAGATCCACGACACCATCGCCCAGGGGCTCGCCGGGATCATCGCCCAACTCCAGGTCGTCACCCTCACCCGCGACGAGGAAACGGCCCGCGAACACCTCAGCCGCGCCGCCGACCTCGCCCGCTCCAGCCTGCGCGAGGCCCGCCGCTCGGTGCACAACCTCAGCCCCGTCGCCCTGGAGCACGACACCCTCCCCGAGGCGCTGGAGAAGACCGTCGCCGAGTGGTCCCGCGGCTGTGGGGTGTCCGCCCGGTTCACCGTCACCGGCACCGCGGAGCCGCTGCACGCGGAGGTCGAGGCGACGCTGCTGCGCATCGCCCAGGAAGCCCTGGCCAACACCGCCCGGCACGCGCGCGCCAGCCGCGTCGGGGTCACCCTCACCTACCTCGGCGACGAGGTGATCGTCGACGTCCGGGACGACGGCCATGGCTTCGACCCGCTCGCCGTGCCCGCCCGCTCCGGCAGCGGCGGCTTCGGCCTGGAGGGCATGCGGGCGCGCGCCGAGCGGATCGCGGGCACGGCGCACGTCGAGTCCGAACCCGGCCGGGGCACCGCGGTCTCCGCTCGCGTACCGTTGGTGCGCCATGGCTGACTCCGTCATCTCCCTCATCGTGGTCGACGACCACCCCGTCGTCCGCGACGGACTGCGCGGCATGTTCGAGTCCTCCGCGGACTTCGCCGTCCTCGGCGAGGCCGACAACGGCGTCACCGCCGTGGAACTCGCCCTCCGCCTCGACCCCGACGTCGTCCTCATGGACCTGCGGATGCCGGGCGGCGGGGGCGTCGCCGCCATCGCCGAGCTGACCCGACGCGGCGCCCGCGCCAAGGTCCTGGTCCTCACCACGTACGACACCGACTCCGACACCCTCCCCGCGATCGAGGCGGGCGCCACCGGCTACCTCCTCAAGGACGCGCCGCGCGAGGAGCTGTTCAACGCGGTGCGCGCGGCGGCCGAGGGGCGCACCGTGCTCTCGCCGGCGATCGCCTCCCGGCTGGTCTCCCACGTCCGCGCACCGCGCACCGACGGCGCGGGCGAACAGCTCTCCGCGCGCGAACGCGAAGTGCTCGTGCTGGTCGCCAAGGGCACGTCGAACAAGGAGATCGCGGCGGAACTCTTCATCGGCGAGGCCACCGTGAAGACCCATCTGGGGCACGTCTTCGCCAAGTTGGGCGCCAAGGACCGTGCGGCGGCGGTCGCCCTCGGGTACGAGCGGGGCATCCTCGGCTGACACCCGTGCCGTCGCGGTCGCGGCGTACCACCCGTTCTGCCCGCGTTGCCCCGCTCTTTGGGCATCCGACCACGTTTCCACGTCGGGCCCGTCGTCGTTGAGCGGGCGTGAGACGAAACGTACTGAAGCGGGCGGCCCGCGGCACCCGGGCAGCCCTGACCCGTACCGGACTGGTGGCACTCGCGGCAGCGGCGGTGGGGCTCGCCGGCTGCACCGCGGGCGAGGGCGCCGAGAAGGACCCCGGTGCCGTCGCCGAGCCCCTGACCTCGGGCGAGGCGATCCGGGTGCTGCCCGAGGACGGCGCGCGGGACGTCGACCCCAAGAGCCGGCTGGAGGTACGGCTGACCAGCGGCCGGCTGGAGAGCGTCACGGTGACCCGGATCGAGAACGAGACCCCCACGCCCGTGCCCGGCACCGTCTCCGAGGACGGGCTGCGCTGGCGCCCCAAGGGGGACACCCGGCTCGTCCTCGCCGCCAAGTACTCCGTGGACGCCGTCGCCCTCGACGGCCACGGCCGCCGGGTCGCCCGGCACACCACCTTCACCACCAAGGTCCCCGAGAGCCGTTTCATCGGCTACTTCAAGCCCGAACACCGCTCCACCGTCGGCACCGGGATGATCGTCTCCTTCGACTTCAACCGGAAGATCACCGACCGGGCCGCCGTCCAGCGCGCCATCAAGATCACCTCCGATCCGGCGGTCGAGGTCGCCGGCCACTGGTTCGGCGACCAGCGCCTCGACTTCCGCCCCGAGCGGTACTGGGAGCCCGGCACCAAGGTCACGGTCGACGTGCGGCTGCGGGACGTCGAGGCCGCGCCCGGCGCGTACGGCATCCAGGACAAGAAGGTCACCTTCACCGTCGGCCGCTCGCAGACCTCGCTGGTGGACGCCGAGGCCAAGACCATGGAGGTCCGCCGGGACGGCCAGCTGCTCGCCACCCTGCCGATCACCGCGGGCGCGCCGAACGCGATGACGTACAACGGCAAGATGGTCGTCAGCGAGATGTACGACGTGACCAGGATGAACGGCGCCACCGTCGGCTTCACGGACGACGACGGCAAGGGGGAGTACGACATCAAGGACGTGCCGCACGCCATGCGGCTGACGAAGACCGGCACGTTCCTGCACGGCAACTACTGGGCGAGCCCCGAGACGTTCGGCGCGGCCAACGTCAGCCACGGCTGCGTCGGCCTGCGCGATGTGAAGGGCGGCAGCGGCGACACCCCCGCCGGCTGGTTCTTCGACCGGACCCTGATCGGCGACGTGGTCGAGGTGGTCAACTCCCACGACAAGCTGGTGGAGCCCAACAACGGCCTGAGCGGCTGGAACGTGGACTGGAAGGCGTGGAAGGAGGGTTCGGCGCTGAGCTGAGGCCCGCCGCTCGGCAGCCCCCGCCCGGTCCGTTGGTACGGAACGGTGACGGTCGTGGAGCCGTCCCACGACGCCCGCCGTGCTTCCCTTTCGATGCGTGCACGTTGAGGTTGCACGGGGGAGCGGGCCGCGGCGGGTGCCGGGCCGGGCGAGGGGAGAACGACCATGGACGGGCGTGGCATATCCGCGGGGGCTGCGGGCGCGACGGCGGGAGCGGTCGAACGGCCGACCCGCGGCCGGCGCCGGCGCGCCGCGCTGCTCGCCCCGCTCGCCGCCGGGCTGCTGGTGCTGGTGACGGCGTGCGGCGGCGACTCGGGCGGTGACGGCAAGGGCGGGAGCGTCGCGAACGCCGCGTCGGCGGCCGTCGTCACCGTCGCCCCCGACAACGGTGCCACCGCGGTCGCCACCAGCGGCGCGCTGAAGGTCAGCGCCAGCGACGGCAAGCTGACCAACGTCACCGTCCAGGACGACGAGGGGCGGAAGGTCCCCGGCGCGCTCTCCGCCGACGGCAGGAGCTGGCTCCCCTCGCACCATCTCGCGGGCGCCACCAAGTACCGGGTGCACGCGGTGGCGAAGGACGGCGACGGCCGCGAGTCCGCGAAGGACGTCTCCTTCACCACCCTGGTGCCGAAGAACACCTTCACCGGCCACTACACCCCCGAGAACGGCTCCACGGTCGGCGTCGGAATGCCGGTGTCGCTGCGCTTCACCCGCGGCATCACCAATCCGGAGGCCGTCGAGAAGGCCGTCGAGGTGACCGCCGAGCCGGCCGTTCCCGTCGAGGGCCACTGGTTCGGCAACGACCGCCTCGACTTCCGCCCGGAGAAGTTCTGGAAGCCCGGCACCAAGGTCACCGTCAAGCTCAACCTCGACGGCGTCGAGGGGCGCCCCGGCGTCTACGGCAAGCAGGCGAAGAGCTTCTCCTTCACCATCGGCCGCAGCCAGATCTCCACGGTCGACGCCAGTGCCAAGACCATGACGGTCGTCCGCGACGGCCAGCAGATCAAGACGGTCCCGATCACCGCGGGCGCCCCCGCCACCACGACGTACAACGGCACCATGGTCATCAGCGAGAAGCACAAGGTGACCCGGATGAACGGCGCGACCGTCGGCTTCGGCGGCGAGTACGACATCAAGGACGTGCCGCACGCGATGCGCCTGTCCGACTCCGGCACCTTCCTGCACGGCAACTACTGGGCGTCGGCCGGCACCTTCGGCGCCCAGAACGTCAGCCACGGCTGCGTCGGCCTGCGCGACGTCCGCGGCGCGGGCGACTCCGGCACCCCGGCGGCCTGGTTCTACGACCGCTCGCTCCTCGGTGACGTCGTGGTCGTGAAGAACTCCAAGGACAAGCAGATCGCCCCGGACAACGGCCTCAACGGCTGGAACATGCCCTGGGCCCAGTGGACCAAGTAGCACCACGACGCAGGGCCGTACGCACGTCTCAAAGGTGCGTGCGTACGGCCGTGCAGCAGGCACCGGCACACCTCAGGCGGTGCAGCCGAGCTTCTTCCTCAGCTCCGGCACGAAGGCGAGCGTGGCGTGGCGCAGCGCTGCGCGACGCGTCTCCTCGTCCTTCTCGGCGGTGTCCTCGTAGACGGTGA